>NZ_CP137549.1:6766243-7067492 GCF_033335955.1 Streptomyces sp. N50 | reverse complement strand
CCCGATACCCCCCATCCCGGAAATAAGCGATGTCCCGAGCCAACGCGGCCGGATCGCAAGCCACATAAGCGATCTTGCGCGCCCCGAGCGACGACAGATGCTCGACCGTCTTCTTGCCCGCCCCAGCCCGCGGCGGATCCAGCACGATCAGATCGACCTCGCTGATCCCCGTCCGCGGCAGCACGCTCTCGACCTTGCCCTGCTCGATCCGCACCCGCTCGAACCCGGCGAGATTGTGCCGCGCGTCCTCGACCGCGCGCTTGCCCGACTCGATGCCGAGCACCGCGCCCTTGTCGCCGAGGCGGTCGGCGAGGGCGCCCGCGAACAGACCCACGCCGCAGTACAGGTCGAGGGCCATGTCGCCCTTGCGCGGGAGCAGGCCCTGCATGACCGCCTTGACGAGGGTGTCCGCGGCCATCGGGTGGACCTGCCAGAAGCCGCCGCTGCCGACCCGGTACGTACGGCCGTCGGCCCGCTCGCGGACGAACGCACGGCCGTGGACGCGGTGGATGCCGCCGTCGTGCTCCTCGACGCGCATGACGGAGACGGGGCGTTCCAACTCGACCAGGGGCAGGCGCGCGCCGGGGCGGGGCTCCAGGATGACCATGCGGTCCTGGGAACCCGTCGCCGCGATCGCCTCGACCGAGGCCATGCCGGACCAGTCGCGCTCCTCGATCCCCAGCTCGCTGACGCCCGGCGCCGCGATCATGCAGTGCTCGACCGGCTCGACCTCGTGCGAACGGTGCTTGCGCAGACCGGCGTTGCCGTCGACGTCCACGGCGTACTGCACGCGCGTGCGCCACCGCGGCACCTGGCCCGCGGGCAGCTTGTCGCCCTCGGCCGGCATCACCGTGCCGTCCCAGCCGGCCTCCTCGGGCGTGAGACCCGCGAGCCGCTGCAGCTGCTCGGTGATGACCTCGCCCTTGAGGCGGCGCTGGGCGCCGGGCTTGGCGTGCTGCCAGTCGCAGCCGCCGCAGCGGCCGGGTCCGGCGTACGGGCAAGGTGCCTCGACCCGGTCCTTGGACTCGTCCAGGATCGTCACCGCGTCGGCACGCAGGAACCGCGCGCCCTCCTCGCCGTCGGTGACCCGCGCGACGACCCGCTCACCGGGCAGCGCGTGCCGGACGAACAGCACCTGGCCCTCGGACGTACGGGCGATGCAGTGCCCGCCATGGGCGACGGGGCCCACCTCGACCTCGTACTCCTCCCCCACCAGCGATTTCTTCGGTTCTGCCTGCATGGCGGGGTGACTCCAAATGCGAAAGGGGGCGAGCGAAAGGACGTACAAAAGGGGACGGCCGGACAACAGCCCACCAGTCTACGTGGACCCCGCCCGGCCGCTCACCACAAGGCGCTCAGCTCTTGGTGTCCGAGGGCTCCTTGTGCCGGTCCACCGCAGGACCCCGCCGCACCGCACCCGGCGCACTCCACTCGCTCCGCTTCCGCGCCCGGTTCTTCGCCGCCTCGGAGGACTCCAGCTGGTACGGCACCGACGTCACCATCACGCCCGGCGTGAACAGCAGCCGGCCCTTCAACCTCAACGCGCTCTGGTTGTGCAGGAGATGCTCGTACCAGTGGCCGACCACGTACTCGGGGATGATCACGGACACCGCGTCCCGCGGCGACTCCTTCCGCAGCCCCTTCACGTACTCGATGATCGGCCGGGTGATCTCCCGGTACGGCGAGTCGAGGACCTTCAGCGGTACGTCGATCCCGCGCCGCTCCCACTCCTCGCGCAGTGCCTTGGTCTCCGCCGGGTCCACGTTGACGCTGAGCGCCTCCAGGGTGTCCGAGCGCATCAACTTGGCGTAGGCCAGGGCCCGAAGAGCCGGGCGGTGGATCTTGGAGATCAGGACGACCGAGTGGACGCGGGACGGGCGGAGGCTGTCGTCGCTCGGGCCCTCGGGGGCCGCGATCTCCTCGGCGACCCGGTCGTAGTGCTTACGGATCGCGGTCATCGTCGCGTAGAAGATGCACATGCCGAGCAGCGCCACCCAGGCGCCGTGCGTGAACTTCGTGACCAGGACGACGACCAGCACCAGGCCGGTGAAGAACGCGCCGAAGGTGTTGATCGCGCGCGAGCGGACCATGTGGCGGCGCTTGGCCTGGTCCTTCTCGGTGGCCAGGTGGCGGTTCCAGTGCCGGACCATGCCGGTCTGGCTCAGGGTGAACGACACGAACACGCCCACGATGTAGAGCTGGATCAGGCGGGTCGAATCCGCGCCGTAGATCGCCAGCAGCAGGGCGGCCGTGCCGGCGAGCAGCACGATGCCGTTGGAGAAGGCCAGGCGGTCGCCGCGGGTGTGCAGCTGGCGCGGGAGGTAGCGGTCCTGGGCGAGGATCGAGCCGAGCAGCGGGAAGCCGTTGTACGCCGTGTTGGCGGCCAGGAACAGGACCAGCGCGGTGGCCGCGGCCAGCACGATGAACAGGAAGCTGCCCTTGCCGAACACGGCCTCGGCGACCTGCGAGATCACCGGGTTCTGGACGTAGCCGGAGCCGATCGCGACGCCGTTGTGGATCAGGTCGGTGCCTGGGTTCTCGGCCATGCGGACCTTGGTCGTCATGGCGAGGGCGATGATCCCGCAGAACATCGTGACGGCCAGGATGCCCATCGCGGCGAGGGTGGTCGCCGCGTTCTTCGACTTGGGCTTGCGGAAGGCCGGGACGCCGTTGGAGATCGCCTCGACCCCGGTGAGCGCCGCACAGCCGGAGGAGAAGGCGCGCAGCAGCAGGAAGACCAGGGCGAAGCCCGCGAGGCCCTGGTGTTCGGCCCTGATGTGGTAGGCGGCGGTCGGCGCGCGCATGGTGTCGCCCAGGACCAGGCCTCGGAAGGCGCCCCACGCGATCATGACGAAGACGCCCGCGACGAAGACGTACGTCGGGATCGCGAACAGCGAGCCGGACTCCTTCACCCCGCGCAGGTTCATCAGCGTGAGCAGCACCACGACGGCGATCGCGCAGAGCACCTTGTGCTCGACCACGAAGGGCACCGCGGAGCCGAGGTTCTCGATGCCGGAGGCGATCGACACGGCCACGGTGAGGACGTAGTCGACGAGCAGGGCGCTGGCGACGGTGAGGCCCGCCTTGGGGCCGAGGTTGGTGGTGGCCACCTCGTAGTCGCCGCCGCCGCTGGGGTAGGCGTGCACGTTCTGCCGGTAGGAGGCGACCACCGTGAACATCAGCACCACGACCGCGACCGCGATCCAGGGGCTGAAGTGGTACGCCGACACGCCCGCGATGGAGAGGACCAGCAGCACCTCGCCGGGCGCGTACGCCACGGAGGACAGCGGGTCGGAGGCGAAGACGGGGAGTGCGATGCGCTTCGGCAGGAGCGTTTCGCCCAACCGGTCGCTGCGCAGTGCGCGCCCGATGAGGATGCGCTTGGGCACGTCGGTCAGTTTGGACACAACAGAGGATCGTAGGCCTTCGAACAGGCGATCCTCTACTTTCCGCCGCCTTACCCGCTGTCATCTGCCTCACGAGTGAAATACGGGACGAGTGGAGTCGCGGATTCCGTCAAGATCACCGACTCCGTGTCTATATGACAAAACCCCGCTCCCACCGCCTCCTGGAGGTTCCATGCCCGCGACCGCAGAGCTGATCGGCGCCCTGGCCGCCCTCGTCGGCCTCGGAATCCTCACCCTGGCCAGCGTGCGCAGCATCGGCCGCCGCTGACGCACAGGGGTGCCGTGGAGGGACCGGGCGTGTGTAGCTTGGGCCTCGGTCTGAGACCCTGATGGGGCTGAGCATTGATTTCAGGACACCGGAAGGACGGTCGTGCACATCGTCATCATGGGCTGCGGCAGAGTGGGTTCCGCTCTCGCCCAGACCCTGGAGCAACAGGGGCACACGGTCGCCGTGATCGACCAGGACCCCACCGCCTTCCGTCGGCTGGGCCCCGGCTTCGGCGGCCGCCGGGTCACCGGGGTCGGCTTCGACCAGGACACCCTGCGCGAGGCCGGCATCGAGGAGGCGGGCGCGTTCGCGGCCGTCTCCAGCGGTGACAACTCGAACATCATCTCGGCGCGCGTCGCCCGCGAGATGTTCGGCGTGGAGAACGTCGCGGCCCGGATCTACGACCCCCGCCGCGCCGAGGTCTACCAGCGTCTGGGCATCCCCACGGTCGCCACGGTCCGCTGGACCGCCGACCAGATGCTGCGCCGGCTGCTGCCCTCGGGCGCGGAGCCGCTGTGGCGGGACCCCACCGGCGGTGTCCAGCTCGCCGAGGTGCACGCCTCGGCCGCCTGGGTCGGCCAGCGGATCAGCAAGCTGCAGGAGGAGACGGGCGTCCGCGTGGCGTTCCTCACCCGGCTCGGCGAGGCGATGCTGCCCTCTTCGCAGACCGTGCTGCAGGAGGGCGACCTCGTGCACGTGATGATGCGTACGGACGAGGTCGACAAGGTCGAGGCGGCGTTCGCCAAGGGTCCCGAAGAGGAGGGCGGTCACTGATGAGGGTCGCCATTGCCGGAGCCGGCGCGGTCGGACGTTCGATCGCCGGAGAGCTCCTGGAGAACGGTCACGAGATCCTTCTCATCGACAAGGCCCCGACCGCGATCTCGGTCGAGCGGGTCCCCCAGGCGGAGTGGCTGCTGGCCGACGCCTGCGAGATCACGTCCCTGGACGAGGCGGCGCTCCAGCGCTGCAACGTCGTGATCGCCGCGACGGGCGACGACAAGGTCAACCTCGTCGTCTCCCTCCTCGCGAAGACGGAGTACGGCGTCCCGCGCGTCGTCGCCCGCGTCAACAACCCGAAGAACGAATGGCTCTTCAACGAGTCCTGGGGCGTCGACGTGGCCGTCTCCACCCCGCGTCTGATGTCGGCCCTGGTCGAGGAGGCGGTGTCGGTCGGTGACCTCGTCCGCCTGCTCCGCTTCAGCCACGGCGACGCGAACCTGGTGGAACTGACGCTGCCGGAGGAGTCGGCCCTGGCCGGCACCCAGGTGGGCGACGTGGAGTGGCCCGAGGACACGTCCTTGGTCACGATCATCCGCGGCACGCGTGTCCTGACTCCGTCCCGCGAGGACTCCCTGGAGGCGGGCGACGAGCTGCTGTTCGTGGCGGCTCAGGCGCGTGAGGAGCAGCTGGAGGATCTGCTGTCGGTGCGCCGGGAGGACGCGGCGAGCTGATCGGCGGCGATGCGACGAGGAGGGCGCCCTGGAATCTCAGGGCGCCCTTTCAGGTTCACTTCTCAGTCGCCGGTAAACGGGTGGTGGGCGGGCAAAGGCCCGGGGGTCTGGGGGCGGAGCCCCCAGGGACGCTCACCGCGACGAACGGTCACCCATCACGCCGGTGCCGTCCCGACGTGGCGTCCTGGGTCTCGCCGGAGGCCTCGGCCTCGGCGGCGGCCTTGCGGTCCTTCTCGGCCTGCTCCTCCGCCTCCATCTCCGCGAACACGTCGATCGGCGCGGGCGCCTTCGCGAGGAAGACCCAGGTCAGCCAGACGGCGAGGAGGAAGGGCGGGATCTTCAACGCGACCAGGACCCAGCCGAGTTGGGCGGTGTTGGCCCACCAGTAGAGCGGGAAGAGGATCGCGCACTTGGCGAGCAGGATCAGGCCCCAGGCCCAACTGGCCTTCGCGTAGGCCTTCTTGCGGCCGGGGTTGCGGGTCCGCCAGGAGAGGTTCTCCTTGAAGACCGGGCCCAGGATCAGGCCGATCAGCGGGACGCCCGCGAGGGTGGTGATGATGTACGCGAGCGCCAGACCCAGCGTGTAGAGCATGCCGGGGAGATAGAAGTTCTTCGCGTTGCCCGTCATCATCGCGAAGACGACACCGAAGGCGACGCCGAAGACACCGCTGAAGGCGTGCTTGACGGTGTCCCGGCTCACCAGCCGGACCACGACCAGGGCCAGCGCGACGGCCAGCGCGGCGATCGCCGACCAGTGCAGGTTCTTGTTGACCGTGAAGATGCTGACGAAGAGCAGGCCGGGCAGGACCGTTTCGATCATGCCGCGCAGTCCGCCGAACGCCTCGAAGAGGGCCGCCTCGGTCACCGCCCGGACATCCTGCTCGCTGTCTTCGGCGTCCACGGTGTCCGCGGTCGGCTTGTCGAGCGACGTCACCGGCTACTCCCGTCCGAGGGGTTTCAGTTCGTATTTGGGGTTGAAGAGCACCCGGCGGCCCCGGCTCATCGAGATCCGGCCGGACGCGATCAGCTTGCGCCCCGGTTCTATCCCCACGATGGAGCGCCTGCCGAGCCACACCACGTCCAGGGCGGCCGAACCGTCGAACAGCTCGGCCTCCAGGGCCGGAACTCCCGCCCGGGGGCGCAGCGTGACCGTGCGCAACGTACCAGTAACCGTCACGATCTGGCGGTCGTGGCAGTCGCCGATCCGGACACAGCCCTCGGTCTCGGCGTCCTCACGCAGCTCCTCCGACTCCAGGTCCTCCTGCGAGGTGGAGAGCCGGTCGAGCATGCGCCGGAACCGTCCGGCCGGCTTTTCGGAACGAGGGACAGCGCTCATATCTGAAGCGTACCGGGGTCCACTGACAGCAACGTACCCACGCCCTCAGCGCTCGAACCGGTAGCCCATACCCGGCTCCGTGATGAAGTGCTTCGGATGCGCGGGGTCCGTCTCCAGCTTGCGCCGCAGCTGCGCCATGTAGACGCGCAGATAGTTCGTCTCTGTCCCGTACGACGGCCCCCACACCTCCTGGAGCAGCTGCTTCTGGCTGACCAGCCGCCCCGTGTTGCGCACGAGCACCTCCAGCAGATGCCACTCCGTGGGGGTCAGCCGTACGTCCCGCCCGTCCCGCTGGACCTTCTTGGCGGCCAGGTCGACGGTGAACTCCTCGGTCTCGACCAGGACGTCGTCCTCGCCGCCCCCGGTGGGCTCGGCCCGGCGCACGGCGGCCCGCAGCCGGGCCAGCAGCTCGTCCATGCCGAACGGCTTGGTCACGTAGTCGTCGGCCCCCGCGTCCAGCGCCTCGACCTTCTCGTCGGAGGAGTGCCGCGCGGACAGCACCAGGATCGGCACCCGGGTCCAGCCGCGCAGCCCCCGGATCACCTCGACGCCGTCCATGTCGGGCAGCCCCAGGTCCAGGACGACCACGTCCGGGTGCTTGGAGGCGGCGAGATCGAGGGCGGTCTTGCCGTCGGCGGCCGCGTCGACCTCGTACTTCCGCGCCTTGAGGTTGATCACGAGGGCCCGCACGATCTGCGGCTCATCCTCGACCACGAGGACCCTGGTCATGAGGCCTGCCTTTCCGGTTGTACGTCGAACACGTCATGCGCGTCTTCTACGACGCCGTCCGCCGACGCGGGTTCAAAAGGCTTCGCCGCGCGGAGCGTGAGCACCATGGTGAGGCCTCCGCCGGGCGTGTCCTCGGCGTTCAGGGTGCCGTTCATCGCCTCGGTGAACCCGCGTGCCACGGCGAGACCGAGTCCTACTCCGGCGCCGCGCGGGGCGTCGCCGTAGCGCTGGAAGGGCTCGAAGATGCGGTCCTTGGCCTCGTCAGGGACTCCCGGGCCCCGGTCGACCACCCGTACCTCGACGCGGTCGGCGATGGCGCTGGCGGACACCAGGACGGTTTCGCCGGGCGGGCTGTACTTGACCGCGTTCTCGACCAGGTTGGCCACCGCGCGCTCCAGGAGCCCGGGGTCGACGGCGACCATGGGCAGCGTCTCCGGGATGTCGAGTTCGGCGCTGCCTTCGGGGACCCCGCCCAGCGCCATCGGCACGACCTCGTCGAGGTCGATCTCGCGGATGATCGGCGTGACCGTGCCGGTCTGGAGGCGGGACATGTCGAGCAGGTTGCCCACGAGGTGGTCGAGCCGGTCGGCGCCGTCCTCGATGCCCTCAAGGAGCTCGGCCTGGTCCTCCTCGGACCACGCCACGTCGTCGGAGCGCAGGGAGGAGACGGCCGCCTTGATACCGGCGAGCGGGGTCCGCAGATCGTGGCTCACGGCCGCCAGGAGGGCCGTACGGATGCGGTTGCCCTCCGCGAGCGCGCGGGCCTGGTCGGCCTCCTCCCGTAGCCGCCTGCGGTCCAGGACGACGGCTGCCTGCGCGGCGAAAGCGGCGAGGACCCGGCGGTCGGAGGCGGGCAGCACGCGGCCGGTCAGCGCGAGGGCCATGTGGTCGCCGACCGGCATGTCCACATCGCCGTCCTCGGGCCGCTCCAGCGGCGCGCCCACGCCGACCCGGCCCGCGCAGGTCCAGGGCTCCACGTCGCTCTTGCGCTCCAGCAGGGCGACGGACTCCATGCCGAAGGTCTCCCGGACGCGCTCCAGGAGGGCCTCCAGGCTGGTCTCGCCGCGCAGCACGCTGCCCGCGAGGAAGGACAGGATCTCGGACTCGGCGCGCAGTCTGGCGGCCTGCTGGGTGCGTCGCGCGGCGAGGTCCACCACGGAGGCCACGGACACGGCGACGCCGACGAAGATCGCGATGGCGACGATGTTCTTGGGGTCGGCGATCGTCAGCCGGTGCAGCGGGGGCGTGTAGTAGTAGTTCAGCAGGAACGAGCCGAGGGCCGCCGAGACCAGCGCCGGCAGCAGCCCGCCGAGCAGCGCCGCGGCCACCGTCAGCGACAGGAAGAGCAGCATGTCGTTGGCGAGGCCGAGATGGACGGCGTTCAGCAGCAGCGCGAGCCCCACCGGCCCGACCACCCCGACCAGCCACCCGGAGACGATCCGCGCCCGCCCGAGCCGCGCGCCCCGGGACACCGGCAGCCCGCGCCCCTTGGCGACCTCTTCGTGGGTGACGATGTGGACGTCCAGGTCGGGCCCCGACTCGCGGGCGACCGTGGCACCCACTCCCGGCCCGAAGACGTACTGCCAGGTCTTGCGCCGCGAGGAGCCCAGCACGATCTGCGTGGCGTTCACCCCGCGCGCGAAGTCGAGCAGCGCGGCCGGGATGTCGTCGCCGACGACGTGGTGGAAGGTGCCGCCGAGGTCCTCGGCGAGCGTGCGCTGGAGGGCGAGTTCCTTCGGAGATGCCGAGGTCAGCCCGTCACTGCGCGAGATGTAGACGGCCAGTACCTCGCCGCCGGCCCCCTTCTCGGCGAGCCGCGCGGCCCGCCGTATCAGCGTCCGCCCTTCGGGGCCGCCGGTCAGCCCTACGACGATCCGCTCGCGGGAACCCCAGATCGCCGAGACCTGATGCTCACTGCGGTACTCCTGGAGGTACTCGTCGACCCGGTCGGCCACCCACAGCAGCGCCAACTCCCGCAGGGCGGTGAGGTTTCCGGGCCGGAAGTAGTTCGAGAGGGCCGCGTCGACCTTGTCGGGCTTGTAGATGTTGCCGTGCGCCATCCGTCGCCGGAGCGCCTGGGGCGACATGTCGACGAGTTCGATCTGGTCGGCCCGGCGGACGACCTCGTCCGGCACGGTCTCCTGCTGCCGCACCCCGGTGATCGACTCGACGACGTCGCCGAGGGACTCAAGGTGCTGGATGTTGACGGTGGACACCACATCGATTCCGGCCGCAAGCAGCTCTTCGATGTCCTGCCAGCGCTTGGTGTTGCGGGAGCCCGGGATGTTGGTGTGGGCGAGTTCGTCCACCAGGGCGACGGCGGGGGCCCGGCGCAGCACCGCGTCGACGTCCATCTCGGTGAAGACGGTCCCCCGGTAGGCCAGCTCCACGCGCGGGACCTGCTCCAGGCCGTGCAGCATCACCTCGGTGCGGGCCCTGTCGTGGTGCTCCACGAAGGCGACCACGCAGTCGGTGCCCCGCTCCACCCTGCGGTGGGCCTCGGACAGCATGGCGTACGTCTTGCCGACGCCCGGTGCCGCACCGAGGTAGATCCGAAGCTTGCCGCGTCCCATGGCCCCATTGTCTTCCCGTCACACCTGTGTACGCAGCGTCGACTTTACGGCCAATAAGTCCGACAAATGGGGTGACCAGTGCGCTCGGGGACGTCTTTGACACAACCCTGATGCCCGTACGGCACCGTACGGGCATCGGGGTCCGGCGCCGTTCAGGGTGTTCAGTTGGGGTTGTCGCCGTGGGTGAGGGTCTCCCAGGCCACGAAGAGGTTGTTGCTGCCCGCCGGGCGGTTGTTCAGGGTGAGCGTCTGGGTGTTGGTCATCGCGATGCCCAGGCGGTTGTGCAGGGCGTTGTAACCGACTTCGGTGACCGGCCCGAGCCCGAGGGTCAGCGACCCGCCACAGAGCCAGCTCGGGACGGCCGTACCCAGCTGGTACTTGGCCTGGAACCCGAGCGCCTGCCGCAGTCGCTCCCCCACGTCGGTGCCGTAGAGGTCCGTGCCCTGGATCCGGCTGGTCTCGGCGACGTGCGAGATCGACGAGAGGCCGTACCCGGTGTGCGTGAAGTCGCGGCACGTCTCCTGGGTGAGCCCGGTGACGAAGGTCGACTGGCCCTGCCAGTAACTGACGATCTTCGCCGTGGTGTTGAGGTTCTGGCTCGGCACGGTCTTCGGCACGGAACCGTCCGAGGCGAGGTAGATGTACGCGGCCGTCCGCGTCCGGAAGATCGCCATGGCCTTGTCGTACGACGTCCTGTCCTCCAGGAAGACGGAGATGCCGACGGCGGCGTCCATCATCGTCAGCTCCCAGTTCCCGTTGGAATTGGAGCCGTTGATGATCTCGGGCAGGTAGACGTTGCGCAGCATGGTCGCGAAGCGGGCCGAGTTGGTCCAGGTCCCGGTGTACGTGTACTTGATGATCTCGGCGGCCTTGGGCCAGGAGGCGCCGGCCCAGCCGGTCTGCAGGGGCGCGTTGCTGTTGGTGTGGCTGGTGATCGTGGCCGACCAGGCGTCCATGATCTCGATGGCCTTCTGGGCGTAGCGCGCGTCCTTGGTGATGTACCAGGCGAGCGCGTCGGTGTAGGCCGCGATCGCGTCCTCGCGCTCGTCGGTGCAGCCGTAGTTGGGGTTGGAGTACGAGCCGCACTCGACGACGGCTCTGGGTTTCGGGGTGCGGCTCAGACTCGCGTAGGAGCTGGCCATCATCTGGTCGTAGGCGCCCTTCCAGGGCTGGGCGCCGGCGAGGACCTCGGTGCGGGCGAAGTCCAGCTGACTCCTGGAGACGTCGACTCCGGGGTGGACAAAGGTGGCGGGGGCCGCCTGAGCAGTGACGGTGGCGCCGGGCTGGGCGAAGAAGCCCAGAACCAGCGCGGTGACGACGGAGAGCAGGGCAGCGCGGCGCACGGTGACTCCGTTCTTGTATGTGAACAAAGAGCACCCTGATGAACGTGGGCGTTGAGCCGAGACCATAGGTACGGACCAATGAGCCGTCAAGAGCCCGTGCATGCCAAAGGGCCGCACCCCGGAGGGGGTACGGCCCTTTCGACACTGTTCGTTTCGTTCGCATCAGGCGGGTCCGGCAAAGTCAGCGACGGTTCGACCGCGCCCCAAAGGGGCGCGGGGAACTGCGCGACCAGCCACCACGGCGCCGCAGACAACAGATGACGCGACCCGACCCGGCCGTCACAGCGGAGCGCTCAGCGGATCTCGGTGACCTCCGGCCCGCGCTGCAGCTGGCCCATACCGCCGGAGAAGCGGGAACCCGCCTCCTCCTGCTGGACGCCCTCGGGAACCATCTGGGCGTCGTTCGGCAGCTTCAGGACGATCGGGTCGCGGGGCGCCATCGGGCCCTCGCCGCGCACGACGACCGTGTCCCGGAAGATCTGCTCCAGCAGCCCGGCCGCCTGCGGCTGCACCGCGCCCTGCCCGGAGATCACCCCGCGCAGGAACCAGCGCGAACCGTCCACGCCGACGAACCGCACGACCTGGAAACCGCCCGTGCCGTCCGGCAGTTGCACCGGAACCTGCGCGCGCAGCTCCCAGCCCAGCGGCCCCTCGACCTCGTCGACGATGCCGCCCTGCTGGGTGATGCCGCTGGCGATCTCCTCGCGGACCTCACCCCAGATGCCCTCGCGCTTGGGCGCGGCGAAGGCCTGCAACTGGATGGCACTGTCCTTGAGGACCACGGTGGCGGCGACGATCGCGTCGCCCGCGACCTCGACCCGCAGCTCCATGCCGTCGACTCCCGGCACGAACAGACCGCCCAGGTCCACCCGGCCCTCGGCGGGGTCGCCGATCTCCGAGTCGTCCCAGGGTCCGTCGGGGCGGGGCTCCGGCTCGAGCTTCACGCGCTCGACCGACTCGTCCGCCTCAGTGTCGACGTCGTCGACGACCTGCTCGGCCTCGCTCGCCGCGTCCTCGGCGGCAGTGCCCTTCTTGCGACGTCCGAACACGTCACTGTCCTTCCCGGTCGGATACGACCGAAGCGTATCGATTCCCACCCGTGGTGCCGCCCACGGCGGCGTGACCGCCGGTGGACCCGAAGCCCCCCTCGGCCCGCGCCGATTCGGGAAGCTCCGCGACCTCCTGGAAGCGGACCCTCTCGACCTGCTGGACGACAAGCTGGGCGATCCGGTCGAAGCGCTCGAACCGAACCGACTCGTACGGGTCGAGATTCACCACGATCACCTTGATCTCCCCACGGTACCCGGCATCAACCGTCCCCGGGGCATTCACCAGGGCAACACCGCAGCGGGCGGCGAGCCCCGAACGAGGGTGCACGAAGGCCGCGTACCCCTCAGGGAGAGCGATAGACACCCCCGTGGGCAGTACGGCCCGTTCACCCGGCTTCAGTTCCCGGCTCTCGGTGGTCCGCAGATCGGCTCCCGCGTCACCGGGATGCTCGTACGACGGAAGCGGTACGTCCGGGTCGACGCGGCGGATCGACACGTCCAGAGAACTACGGCTCACGGGTTCACCTCGAAGGCACGGGTACGCCGGACCTGGTCCGGGTCGTCCATGGCGGCCCGGATCTCCTGCGGGCGGCCGTTGTCGATGAAGTGGTCGACCTTCACCTCGACGAAGAGGGCGTCGGCACGCACGGCCACGGGCCCGTCGGGAGCGCCGATGCGTCCGGTGGCGGTCGAGTAGATCTTCCGGCCGGCCACGGCCGTCACCTCGGCCTCCAGGTACAGCACGGTGTCCACGGGCACCGGCCGGACGAAGTCGGTCTCCAGGCGCCCGGTCACGGCGATCGTCCGCAGCAGCCAGTTCAGCGAGCCGAGGGTCTCGTCCAGCGCGCTGGCGAGCACCCCGCCGTGCGCCAGGCCCGGGGCACCCTGGTGGGCGGCCCGCACGGTGAACTCGGCGGTGATGGTCACGCCTTCGCCGGCTCGCGCCGCGAGATGCAGTCCGTGAGGCTGCTCGCCGCCACACCCGAAACACTGTTCGTAGTGCGCACCGAGCAGCTCTCCCGGCGCGGGCGCGTCAGGGTGCCGCACCGGTTTCACGGCGTCGGACGGAGGCTTAAGAGCTGGAGAAGTACCACTCACAGCCGCAGACCTTACCCGCGCGTCGGCACCTTCCGGACACCGTGCCAAGCTTGGCTCCATGCAGCTTTCCGCCTCCCCCTACGACGAGCGCCTCACCGCCCCCCGTTCGTGGTGGTTCATCTCGTTCCTGGTCGGCGTCTCCTTCGCCCTGATCCTGCTGCCCTTCGGCACCCTGCCGCTCCTCGGCGGCCTGGTCGGCGGCACCGCGGTCGCATCCGTGATGGCCAGCTCCTACGGCTCGCTCCGCATCCGGATCGTGGGCGACCAGCTGATCGCGGGCGAGGCGAAGATCCCGGTGACGGCCCTGGGCGAGGCGGAGATCCTGGACCCGGAGGAGGCCCGCGCCTGGCGGACCTACAAGGCCGACACCCGCGCCTTCCTGCTGCTGCGCTCATACATCCCGAGGGCACTGCGCGTCGAGGTCACCGACCCGGACGACCCGACGCCGTACCTGTATCTGTCGACCCGGGAGCCGGAGCGGCTGGCGGAGGCCCTGAAGACGGCCCGCGCGGCAGCCGTCTAGGACCTTTCAGCGACCGAGTTCCTTAGGGATCTCACCCATCCGGAGCGGGTCCGGCGGGGCCTCCAGGGGCGGCAGTTCGGGCAGCGCATCCCACGGGACCTGGGCCTTGCGCAGGTCCTTGCGGATGCGCTCGGCGAGTTTCCTGGTGTCCCGGCGGTTCATGACCGCTCCGACGGCGGCGCCGACCATGAAGGGCATCAGGTTCGGCAGGTCGCGGACCATGCGTTTCATGATCTGCTGGCGCAGCTCGCGCTTCATGTGGCCGTTCAGCGCGGCGCTCATGGTCGACGGTTTGGTCACGTCGATACCGCGCTCCCCGGACCAGGAGTTCAGATACGTGGTGCTGCGCTGTCGGAGGTCGCCGGGCGGACGGGCGCCGTAGACCTCGTAGAGCTCGGCGATCAGCTTCAGCTCGATCGCGGCGACGCCGGTGATCTCGGCGGCGAGTTCGGTGGGCATGGCGGGCGGCACAGGCAGCATCGCCGCGGCACCGATGCCCGCGCCCACCGTGGACGTCGCGTTGGCCGCGCCCGCCACCAGTTTGTCGGCGAGCTGTTCGGGGCCGAGGCCCGGGAACTGCCGCCGAAGCGCCTGAAGGTCCCGTACGGGGATCCGCGGGGCGATGTCGATGATCCGGTCGGCGAGGTACGCCAGACCGGCCCTGGCCCGGCTGCCGCCCTTACGGACGCCTTCCTTGGCCTTGTCCCGGATCACCGCCGCCCGTCGTTTCGCGACGGGGGCGGCTGCGGGAACGTCCGCCGGCACCGGGAGGTCAGCCCGGTCGGCCGCCGGTTCGAGCGAGGCTGATCCAGTGTCGGATGAGCCCCGCTCGTCGTCACGCGCGCCATGAGGGCCGTCTGTCGGCCCTTCGTCCGCTCCCGGCCTGCGGGAGCGGCGCTTCCAGGGTGGGGTCGAGCCAGTCACGGCCGACCCCTCCTCAGTCGCAGTCGCGGCAGATCGGCTGGCCGTTCTTCTCGCGGGCCAGCTGGCTGCGGTGGTGCACCAGGAAGCAGCTCATGCAAGTGAACTCGTCCTGCTGCTTGGGCAGCACCCGGACGGCCAGCTCTTCGTTCGAGAGGTCCGCTCCGGGCAGCTCGAGGCCCTCGGCGGCCTCGAATTCGTCGACGTCCACTGCGGAAGTCGACTTGTCGTTCCTACGCGCCTTGAGTTCCTCAAGGCTGTCCGAGTCGACGTCGTCGTCGGTCTTGCGTGGGGTGTCGTAATCCGTTGCCATGTCGCGCTCTCCCCCTCTGGGTGTCTGCGGTGTCTCCAGCGCACGTAACGCGTGAGAGGCCGGACTTGTGCCCGACCTGAGGCGGAGATTTTGCCTCACATCAAGGTCTGTTACTCAATCGACACCCAACCGGACCCCTCAAGAGTGATCGGCTTGGATGGCGAAGGGGACCGTACACGGTCCTTGTGCCGCTCTTCAAAGGCACCTCATCGTGTACTTCCCGTGATCAAGACCCCCGAAAACCCGGATTTTCCCGGCTTTCCGACAGGGTGCATGATCACGGAGAGTAGATGGCCTGAAAATCGCGCTTGTGATCGATCACACACGGGGCTGCCGGAGAAGCGGCCAGAAAATTCCGCGCAAAGCGAACATCCTCGTGTGTCGGCGACATGATCTCAGATGGGCAGGGTGACTCGCACCACGAGTCCACCCCCCTCACGCGGCTGGGCCGAGATATGGCCACCGTGTGCGCGCGCCACGGACCGCGCGATCGACAGACCGAGGCCCACACCCTTGTCGCTGCCCGTCCGCTCCGTACGCAGCCGTCTGAAGGGCTCGAAGAGGTTGTCGATCTCGTACGCCGGGACCACCGGACCCGTGTTCGAGACGACGAGCACCGCATGGCCGTGCTGAACCTCGGTGGTGACCTCGACCCAACCATCCTCGGGCACGTTGTACCGCACCGCGTTCTGCACCAGGTTCAGGGCGATGCGCTCCAGGAGGACGCCGTTGCCCTGGACGACCGCGGGTTTCTGTTCGCCGCGGATCACCACGCCCTTGGCGGCCGCCTCGGCGTGCACCTGGTCGACGGCCTGCTCGGCGACCTCGGCGAGGTCCACGGGTTTGCGCTCGACGATCTGGTTGTCGCTGCGGGCGAGCAGCAGCAGACCCTCCACGAGCTGCTCGCTGCGCTCGTTCGTGGCGAGCAGCGTCTTGCCCAGCTGTTGCAGCTCCACAGGGGCGCCTGGATCGGACAGATGCACTTCCAGGAGAGTCCGATTGATCGCCAGCGGGGTGCGCAGCTCGTGCGACGCGTTCCCCACGAAGCGCTGCTGGGCGGTGAAGGCCCGCTGCAGCCGCTCCAGCATCTCGTCGAAGGTGTCCGCGAGCTCCTTCAACTCGTCGTCCGGGCCGTCCAGTTCGATCCGCCGGGACAGGTCCGAGCCCGCCACCGCGCGGGCGGTGCGGGTGATGCGGCCCAGCGGCGAGAGCACCCGTCCGGCCATCGCGTAGCCGAAGGCGAACGCGATGATCGCGAGGCCGAGCAGGGCCAGCAGCGAGCGGCTGAGCAGGTCGTCCAGGGCGTGCTGGCGCTGTTCGTTGACGCACTGGTCCATTGCGTTGTTGAGCGTCGTCGCCGACGGCTCGGACGGGAAGTTGCAGGTGCTGCTGCCGACCGAGCCGGAAATGACCTTGAAGGGCAGCTCACTGCCCACGTTCAGCGCGTGCGCCGCGAGCAGGTAGATGATCGACAGCAGCAGGATGCCGGCGATCAGGAACATGCCGCCGTACAGCAGCGTGAGCCTTATACGGATGGTGGGGCGCAGCCAGGGGAACGGCGGTTCGGGCCTTCTGGGGTCCCACGTGGGCTTCGGGGGCACCTCGGGAGGCGCGGGGGTCGTGGCCACGGTGGATCAGATCCGGTAGCCGGAGCCGGGGACGGTGACGATGACCGGGGGCTCACCGAGCTTGCGGCGCAGGGTCATCACGGTGACGCGCACGACGTTGGTGAACGGGTCCGTGTTCTCGTCCCACGCCTTCTCCAGGAGCTGCTCCGCGGAGACGACGGCGCCCTCGCTGCGCAGCAGCACCTCCAGGACGGCGAACTCCTTGGGCGCGAGCTGGACTTCCTTCCCGTCGCGGAACACCTCGCGGCGGTTCGGGTCGAGCTTGATACCGGCGCGCTCCAGGACGGGCGGCAGCGGCACGCTCGTACGGCGCCCCAGTGCACGCACGCGTGCCGTCAGCTCGCTGAACGCGAAGGGCTTGGGCAGGTAGTCGTCGGCGCCGATCTCCAGACCCTCGACACGGTCGCTGACGTCGCCGGACGCCGTGAGCATCAGCACGCGGGTGGGCATGCCGAGCTCGACGATCTTGCGGCAGACGTCGTCGCCGTGCACGAGCGGGAGGTCGCGGTCGAGGACGACCACGTCGTAGTCGTTCACGCCGATGCGCTCCAGGGCGGCCGCACCGTCGTACACGACGTCGACGGCCATGGCCTCCCGGCGCAGTCCGGTGGCCACCGCATCGGCGAGCAGCTGCTCGTCCTCGACGACGAGTACGCGCACGTCGCTTGTCCTTCCTCTGTCCACCCGCGTAGCGCGCCTCGGCGCACGCGGGCAGGGTCTTCGTGGCTGTGTGACCTCCATCCTGCCCTTTTCGGCCATAAGTCGGCTGTAAGGCGGCCCGGCGCAAGATGAAGGTCCGGTGTGAGGCCCGGGAATGCGGGATTTTCTCGGTGGGTTGAGGTTTCCACGGAAGGGAGCGGGGGGAGGACGGCTTTACACCCCGCGATCACGCTCTGCACGTGGCAAGCCACCTTGTGGTACGTCCAACCGCTTCCGCAGAGCGGGCGTGGGTGTCCGGCACCGTCGCCGCCCAGCCAGGGCAGCGCTGGGCACCCCATACCGCAGACGTGATCGCCCCTTCCGGACGGCACACCCCCGTGCCAAACGACCCACGACCCAGGACGAGGGGGCGCAGCATGGACGCATTCACCGCAGGACTTCTGCAGCGCATAAGGGCGACCGAGACCGACCTGACGCGGGCTCGTGACGAGGGCGACGACTTCCTCGTCGAGGTGGAACAGGCCGAGCTCGACGACCTGCGCCGCCTCGCCGCCGACCACGGTGTGGAGGTCGGCGCGACGAGCGTCTGATCAGTGCGGCCAGCAGAAAAGCAGAACCCCGGCGAATCCAGCGCCGGGGTTCTGCCGCTTTTCGCCCCTGAAACCTACGGCGTTCAGCACAACCGACGGCGAGGGCCCACCAAGTCCAACTGTCCCCACGTGGACGGCCGAGAGGGAGCCGTAGGGGCGCGCCGGTGTCGAGAGACCCAGCGCGCGGAGGCCCGAAGGGTCGAGCACGGTGGGTCTCTCGACACCGGCTCCCAGCGCCCCGGAGGCGACCGAACCAAAAGAGGTGCGCGCACGGTGCCTGATCAACACAGGCCCACCTACGCGACACCACCCAACACCGGCCCAGCATCGCGGCACCAACCCAACACCGGCCCAGCCCCCCGACCACTCACCTCAGTCGTGCCAAGCTCCGAAGTCCTCCAACAGCCGCTGGAGGGGCTCGAAGACGCCCGGGGTGCCCGCGATCGCCAGATCCCGTGCGGGGCGTTCTCCGGGGCGTCCACCGGTCAGGGCGCCCGCCTCACGGGCGATCAGGTCGCCCGCCGCGAGGTCCCACGGGTTAAGCCCCCGCTCGTAGTAACCGTCCAGGCGTCCCGCGGCCACGTCGCACAGGTCGACCGCCGCCGAGCCGCCCCGCCGGATGTCACGCAGCAACGGGATCAACTTCTGGGCCACGTCGGCCTGGTGGGAGCGGACCTCGGTGACGTAGTTGAAGCCGGTCGAGACCAGCGCCTGCTCCAGCGGCGCAGCCGACCGGCAGGCGAGCCTGCGTTCGCCCTCCCACGCGCCCCTGGCCCACGCCCCGTCGCCGAGCACCGCGTGGAACGTCTCGCCGCGCATCGGGACCGCGACGACCCCGGCGACGGTCTCGCCGTGCAGCTCGGCGGCGATGGAGACGGACCAAGTGGGCAGTCCGTACAGATAGTTGACCGTGCCGTCGAGCGGGTCGATGACCCAGCGGACGCCGCTGGTGCCCTCCACGGAGGCGCCCTCCTCACCCAAGAAGCCGTCGTCCGGGCGCTGTTCGGAGATCAGGTCGGTGATCAGCTTCTCGGCCGCGATGTCCATCTCGGTGACGACGTCGATCGGGCTGGACTTCGTGGCGGCGACCGCGAGGTCGGCCGGGCGGCCGTCCCGCAGCAGGGCGCCGGCCTTGTGGGCGGCCTCCTGGGCGAGGGCGAGCAGTTCCTGGTGCAGGGGGTCGGTCACGGCGCTCCTCAGGCGTAGGGGCTGTCGGCGCCCGCGGCGGCGGGGCGGGGGGCGCGGGCCGGGCAGCAGCCCACCGGGCAGACGTTGTGGCCGGCGCCGAACGCGCCCAGGGCACAGGGGGTGACCTGCTTCCCGCTCTCGACTGCGGCGCGCTCCAGGACCAGCTCACGGATCGCGGCGGCGAAGCGCGGGTCGGCGCCCACGGTGGCCGACCGGCGTACGGGCAGGCCCAGTTCGGCGGCCTTGGCCGTGGCCTCCGTGTCGAGGTCGTAGAGGACCTCCATGTGGTCGGAGACGAAGCCGATGGGTGCCATGACGACCGCGGGGACGCCGGCCGCGTGGCGCTCCTCCAGGTGGTCGCAGATGTCGGGCTCCAGCCAGGGGATGTGCGGGGCGCCGGAGCGGGACTGGTAGACGAGCTGCCAGGGGTGGTCGACGCCGGTGCGCTCGCGGACGGCGTCGGCGACGAGCCGGGCCACGTCCAGGTGCTCCTCGACGTACGCCCCGCCGTCCCCGTGGTCCTCGACCGGGCCGGAGCTGTCGGCCGCGGCGTTCGGGATGGAGTGGGTCGAGAAGGCGAGGTGCGCGCCGTCCCGGACGCCCTCGGGGAGGTCGGCGAGGGACGCGACGACGCCGTCGATCATCGGCTCCAGGAAGCCGGGGTGGTTGAAGTAGTGGCGCAGCTTGTCGACCTTGGGGAGGTCGAGGCCCTCGGTCTCCAGGGCGGCCAGGGAGTCCGCGAGGTTCTCGCGGTACTGGCGGCAGCCCGAGTACGAGGCGTAGGCGCTGGTGGCGAGGACCAGGATGCGGCGGCGGCCGTCGGCGACCAACTCGCGCAGGGTGTCCGTGAGGTACGGCGCCCAGTTGCGGTTGCCCCAGTAGACCGGCAGGTCCAGGCCGTGGTCCGCGAAGTCCTTGCGGAGGGCGTCCAGGAGGGCGCGGTTCTGGTCGTTGATCGGGCTGACCCCGCCGAACAGGAAGTAGTGCCGGCCCACTTCCTTGAGGCGTTCCTTGGGGATGCCTCGCCCACGCGTCACGTTCTCCAGGAACGGAACCACGTCGTCCGGGCCTTCGGGGCCGCCGAACGAGAGCAGGAGCAGGGCGTCGTAGGGGGTGGCATCGAGCACGTCTGGCATGCCTCCGATCCTGCCACCCACCACTGACAGACGGGACACGGAGGGGGCCGGACCGGGATCCCGGGGCCTCCGGACAGGTGCGTCCAGGTCAGCACACTCGTAAGCTGTATCAGCTGCGTTCGCACCTTACCCAGCCGTCACCGCATCACCGCAGCACCGCCGAGCCGCCACCACGCCATTCCGACCGGAGACCCCCGTGCCCAGCCCCTATCGCGCCCTGTTCGCCGCACCCGGCTCCAAGGGCTTCTCCGCCGCGGGGTTCCTCGGCCGTATGCCCCTGTCGATGATGGGCATCGGCGTGGTCACGATGATTTCCCAGATCAACGGGCGCTACGGGCTCGCGGGCGCTCTGTCGGCCACCATCGCGCTGGCCGCCGCCGCGATCGGGCCGCGGATCTCGCGCTGGGTCGACCAGTACGGGCAGCGGCGGGTGCTGCGTCCGGCGACGCTCGTCGCCCTGACCGCGGCGACCGTGCTGCTGCTGGCCGCCCGCTTCGCGTGGCCGGACTGGGTGCTGTTCGTGTCCGCGGCCGGGATCGGCTCGGTGCCGAGCCTGGGGGCGATGGTCCGCGCGCGCTGGGCGGCCGTCTACCGGGGCACCCCGCAACTCCACACCGCGTACTCCCTGGAGTCCGTGGTCGACGAGGTGTGTTTCATCTTCGGGCCGATCATCTCCATCGGACTGTCCACGGCGTGGTTCCCGGAGGCCGGTCCCCTGCTCGCCGCCTGCTTCCTGGCGGTGGGTGTCTTCTGGCTGACCGCCCAGCGGGCCACCGAGCCCGCGCCGCATCCACGCGCGCGTGGCGACAAGGGTGGTGGCTCGGCGCTGCGGACCGCCGGTCTCCAGGTGCTGGTGGCCACCTTCGTGGCGACCGGGGCGATCTTCGGGGCGGTGGATGTGGTCACCGTGGCGTTCGCCGACGAGCAAGGTCACAAGGGCGGCGCCAGCATCGTCCTCGCGCTGTACGCGGCGGGCTCCTGCGCGGCGGGTGTCGTGTTCGGGCTGCTGCGCTTCCGGGGAGCCCCGGAACGTCGATGGCTGCTGGGCATATGCACGATGGCCGTGAGTATGATCCCCCTCCTACTGGTCGGAAACTTGCCGCTTCTGGCCGTGGCGCTGTTCCTTGCGGGCCTGTCCATCGCACCCACGATGATCACGACGATGTCCCTCATAGAAGAGCACGTACCTCGCGCGAAGCTCACCGAGGGCATGACCTGGGTGAGCACCGGCCTGGCGGTCGGGGTCGCGCTCGGCTCCTCCGTCGCCGGCTGGGTGATCGACGCAGCCGGCGCGCGTGCCGGGTACGGGGTTCCGGTCGTCGCCGGTGCCGTCGCGGTCGCGGTGGGTTTCCTCGGGTACCGCCGGCTCAGCAGACCGGCGCCGGGTCGGGGAGGCACCGTTGAGCACCACAGCGAGCGCGAAGAACGGCACGTGGCGTAACTGGGGCGGTACGGTCGCGTCGCGGCCCGCGCGGGAGGTCACGCCCGCCTCCGTCGACGAACTGGCCGCGGCCGTACGGAGGGCCGGTGAGGACGGTCTCACGGTGAAGGCCGTCGGCAGCGGGCACTCCTTCACGTCGATCGCCGCCACGGACGGTGTGTTGATCCGCCCTCAACTGTTGACCGGCATCCGCAACATTGATCGCGATGCCTTGACGGTCACGGTCGAGGCGGGCACCCCGCTCAAGAGACTCAACATGGCTCTCGCGCGCGAGGGCCTGTCGCTCACGAACATGGGCGACATCATGGAGCAAACGGTCTCCGGGGCGATCAGCACCGGCACCCACGGCACCGGCCGCGAGTCGGCGTCGATAGCCGCCCAGATCAGGGGACTTGAGCTGGTCACGGCGGACGGCTCGGTGCTGACGTGCTCCGAGAAGGAGAACCCGGAGATCTTCGCGGTCGCCCGCATAGGCCTCGGCGCCCTGGGCGTCGTCACCGCGATCACCTTCGCCGTGGAGCCCGTCTTCCTGCTCACGGCCCGCGAGGAGCCGATGACCTTCGACGAGGTCACCGGACGCTTCGACGAACTCTGGGCCGAGAACGAGCACTTCGAGTTCTACTGGTTCCCGCACACCGCGAGCACCAACACCAAGCGCAACAACCGCAGCGCGGGCCCGGAGCAGCCGGTGGGCAAGGTGGCCGGCTGGTTCGAGGACGAGTTCGTCTCCAACGGCCTCTGGCAGGTGGCCAACATGGTCGGCCGCGCGGCGCCCGCGACCATCCCGACCATCGCCCAGATCTCCACCCGGGCCTGGTCCACGCGGACGTACACGGACATCCCCTACAAGGTCTACACCTCGCCCCGCCGGGTGCGGTTCGTGGAGATGGAGTACGCCGTCCCGCGCGCGGCCCTGGTGGACACGTTGCGGGAACTCAAGGCGATGGTCGACCGTTCCGACTTCAGGGTCAGTTACCCGGTCGAGGTCCGCACCGCCCCCGCGGACGACATCGCCCTGTCCACCGCCTCCGGCCGGGACAGTGCCTACATCGCCGTGCACATGTTCAAGGGCACGCCGTACCAGGCGTACTTCACCGCCGCCGAGCGCATCCTCACCGCGCACGAGGGCCGGCCGCACTGGGGCAAGGTGCACACCCGGGACGCGGAGTACTTCGCCGGGGTCTACCCGCGCTTCGGCGAGTTCACGGCGTTGCGGGATCGGCTGGATCCTGATCGCCGGTTCCAGAACGACTACTTGCGGAGGGTGCTGGGTCAGTAGCGGACGCGCTGGGCGTGGGGGTCGGCGTACCGCCGCCGTCCGAAGCGCTGGGCGTCGGACTGGGCGTCGTACCGCCGCTGTTGGACTCTGTGCCGCCGTCGGTCGCACCGGATGACGTCTCCGGGGCGGCCGACGAACCGTCCGGGGAGCCGGACGGGGAATCGGCCGGACTCGGCTCGCCGTCACCGGACTTCGGGGACGAGGACGTGTCGTGGCCGGTGACGGCGGAGCTGACCGTGGTGCCCTTGCCGCCGCTGAAGCTGTCCCCGGACACCAGCTCGTACACGGTGATCCCGGTCATCGTGACCCCGAAGACGAGGGCCGCGGCGAGCACCGGGCGCTTCCAGCTCCAACCGCCCACCCGTGCGCGGTAGACCGTGCCCTCCGTGAACTCCCCTGGACGCGCGGGGACTTGTTCCGCCTCCCTGGAGGTGACGGTTTCCTTGGAGGTGACGGTCGCCTCCCGGAGCTGTGCGCCGGTCCGGCTGAAGAAGTGCTGGAAGACGGTGCCTCCGGAGGTGGCTATCGCGCTCACGACGCCGGCGCCGAGGATCGTGCCGTAGACCCCGAAGTAGGAGGCGAGTTTGGCGGCCACCACCGCCGCCACCGCACTTCCCGCGACTTGAGGGACGCTCAGATCGATCCGCTTCTTGCTGACATCGGGCCTTGCACGCATTCCGGGACCTAGCCTCGCTTTCTCGCACTTTCTCGTACCTGATCAACTATCTGTACGACAAAGGGACGTACGGCCGAAAGCGATAGTTCCGTTTCGGGCTATTGCGTGAAGTACGCCACTTTCAAGATCGCCCGAACCCCGCTCCAGGCCGCCAAGTCCCGCCCCCCACAAGAAGTTGGGCGGCGTGCCAATCCACGCACGTGGTCCAAATGGAGTACTGTTGCGAGCCCTGGGTGCGGTCTCCTGCCAGGGCGTCCGCGGCCTCAATGGACCGCCCAGAGGGGGCCAGTTGCACAGGGTGACGTAGTTGGTCACTTAGCGTTGCGAATAGGTAACCGTGCCATAACGGCGAGTCAGGGCCCGTGCCCGACACGCCGGGCAACTCGGCAAGGTTGTGGCAGGCTGCACCCGGGCAGGCCACACTCGACTAGCGGAAGCAGCGACGCACGTGACGTCGGCAGGCACCACCCGGGAGGTCCCCATGCCCGAACTGCGTGTCGTGGCCGTCTCTAACGACGGCACACGGCTGGTGCTGAAGGCTGCGGACAGCACGGAGTACACGCTTCCGATTGACGAGCGTCTGCGCGCCGCGGTACGCGGCGACCGTCCCCGCCTCGGCCAGATCGAGATCGAGGTGGAGAGCCATCTCCGCCCCCGAGACATTCAGGCACGTATACGTGCCGGCGCCTCCGCGGAGGAAGTCGCCCAACTAGCCGGTATCCCCGTCGACCGGGTGCGCCGCTTCGAGGGCCCCGTCCTCGCGGAGCGCGCCTTCATGGCCGAGCGCGCCCGGAAGACCCCGTCCGCCGCCCCGGCGAGAACGCGGGACCCCAGCTCGGCGAGGCCGTCCAGGAGCGCCTGACGCTGCGCGGTGCCGAGAAGGACACCGTCCAGTGGGACTCCTGGCGCCGCGACGACGGCACCTGGGAGGTCCTGCTGGTCTACCGGGTCGCGGGCGAACCGCACTCGGCGAGCTGGACGTACGACCCGCCCCGGCGGCTCGTCCAGGCCGTCGACGACGAGGCACGCTCGCTGATCGGCGAGTCCGACGACCTCTCCGCCACACCCGAGCCCAGCTTCCCGTTCGTGCCGCGGATCGCCCGGCTGCCCCGGGACCGCCCGCTGGACCGTGCCCTGGAGCGCCCGGAGCGTCCCGCGCTGCCGTCGCCCGAGCCGGTGGCCGAGGAGAGCGAGCGCGACTCGCTGACCAGCCTCCTGGAGGCGGTACCGAGCTTCCGCGGCGACATGGTGGTCCCCGAGCGCCCCTCGGATCCCCCGGAGGAGCCCGCGGCGGAACCGGAAGAGGAGGAGCCCCCGGCTCCCGCGGCCTCGGCCGGTTCGGCGTACGCGGACGTCCTGATGCCCCGCTCCGTAGGAGCCCATCGCGACCGCCTCATCGGGTCCACCGACCGCCAGGCCGAGGCGGACGGCGTCCGTCCGGGCCGTAGAGCGGCCGTTCCGAGCTGGGACGAGATCGTCTTCGGGACGCGCAGGAAGAAGCAGGAGTAGCAGGACAGTTGCTCGTACGGGAGGGCCCGCGGCCGGTTCGGCCGCGGGCCCTTTCGTCATGCGAGCGCTTACTGGGGATCGGGACCCACTGCGACCGGTCGCTCCGGGTCCGAGGACCACTCCGACCAGGAGCCCACGTAGAGCGCGGCCGGGATCCCGGCGACCGCCAGGGCCAGTACCTCGTGGGCGCCCGAGACGCCCGAGCCGCAATACACGCCGACGCCCGAACCCTCCGTGGCGCCAAGGGACTTGAAGCGGGCGGCCAGCTGGTCCGGCGGGAGGAAGCGGCCGTCCGGGCCCACGTTCTCGTTCGTGGGGGCGGACAGGGCGCCCGGGATGTGGCCGCCGACGCGGTCGATCGGTTCCACCTCGCCCCGGTAACGCTCCCCCGCGCGGGCGTCGAACAGGACCCCGGTGCGGGCGAGGGCGGCGGCTCCGTCGGCGTCGAGGAGTTCCACGGCGCCCGGTTCCGGGATGAAGTCGCCCTCGGCCGGCGTCGGTGCGGCCGTCTCCAGAGACCCCTCCCAGGAGGGAAGGCCGCCGTCGAGGACCCGCACGTCCGGGTGACCCGTCCAGCGCAGCAGCCACCACGCGCGTGCCGCCGCCCAGCCCTGGCCGCCGTCGTACACAACGACCGCGCGGTCGGCCGACACGCCCGCGTGGCGCATCGCGGCGCCGAAGCGCGCGGTGTCGGGCAGCGGGTGGCGCCCGCGCGCACCGGGCGCCGAGGCGAGTTCCTGATCGAGGTCTACGTAGACGGCACTTGGGATGTGCCCGGCCGCGTACTCGGCGCGGCCGTCGAAGGGCGGCTCACCTGCGGCCTTCGCGACGCTGAGCTGCCAGCGGACGTCGAGCAGGACCGGCGGGTTCGTCCCGGCGAGATCGCTCGCCAGTTCGGATGCGGAGATGATGGCGTTCATGGCCACCATCCTTGCGCAAGGGGTGGCCGTCGCGTCCAGGGCCGACTACTCTGCTCGGCCGGACAGCCTCGATCACGAGGCGTACGGGAACGAGCACATGCTGTACAGCCGATGGACACCCCTCGGCAATCATCCGGAAACGGACGAGTGGCCGCAGATCGGTCATCCTCTCCATGTGAGCCGCCCGCCGACGGCGCGGCCGGGGCGCGGTGCGTCACGGGGGGTGCGAGCATCGGCACGGGGCGTGCACGCGGCTGGCGGCACGCGGATCCGCACTGCGGAAGCGATACGGCCACCGCGAGGGGCCTAGGAGAAGGTGACGATGACCGAGGCACGGGGGTCGGCCGGCCTGAACGGCGACACGCACACTCGGCGTACGCAGGGCGCGCCCTGCTGGGTGAGTCTGATGGTGCACGGGATGGCCGCGACTCAGGAGTTCTACGGAGAGCTGTTCGGCTGGGAGTTCCAGCCCGGGCCGCAGCAGCTCGGCCCCTACGCACGGGCCCTGCTCGACGGGCAGGAGGTGGCCGGCATCGGGCAGCTGCCCCCTGACCGGCATCTGCCCATCGCGTGGACGCCGTATCTCGCCTCGGACGACGTCGACCAGACGGCCGAGACGGTACGGATGTGCGGCGGCACGGTCGGGGTGGGTCCGCTGGACGCGGCCGAGGCCGGCCGGCTGGCGATCGGCTCCGACCCGTCGGGCGCGGTCTTCGGCATCTGGCAGGCCTCCGACCACCTCGGCACGATCCTCACCGGCGTCCCCGGCACACCCGCCTGGAACGAACTGCTGACCTCCGAGACCGCGAGCGTCGCCAAGTTCTACGAGGCGGTCTTCGGCTACGAGGAGGTCCCGGTGGTCTCCGCCGACCTCGACTACGTCACCCTGCACCTGGACGGCCACCCGGTCGCCGGCATCCACGGCGTCGGCGCGGCCCTGCCCCGCGACCGGGGCCCGCACTGGATGACGTACTTCGAGGTCGCCGACACGGACGAGGCCCTGCGCCGCGTCACGGACCTGGGCGGCCACACCCTCGAACCGCCACACGACAGCCCCCACGGCCGCGTGGCCACGGTCGCGGACCCCGAGGGCGCGATGTTCTCGGTGATCGAGGGGCCGCGCTAGGCCGACGTCATCGGCAGTACGTCCGGTGACAGGGCCGCCGCCCGAGCCGTGGCCGCTGTCATGCGGCGGCGGTGGTGGCGGCGGCACAGGACCTCGTAGCCGACCGCTTCCGCCTGGTTGACGTCGCCCACGACGACCTGGGCGCCCTCGACGACCATCTCTCCGCCTATCGTGCGGGCGTTGTGGGTGGCGCGGGCGCCGCACCAGCAGAGGGCCTCGACCTGGAGGACCTCGACGCGGTCGGCGAGTTCGACCAGACGCTGGGAGCCGGGGAAGAGCTTGGAGCGGAAGTCGGTCGTGATGCCGAAGGCGTAGACGTCGAGGCTCAGGTCGTCGACCACGCGCGCGAGTTGGTCGATCTGCACCGGCGCCAGGAACTGTGCCTCGTCGGCGATGACGTAGTCCGCGCGGCCGCCCTGGGAGAGGTGGTCGACGACGTACGCGTAGAGGTCCTGCTCGTCCTCGACCTCCACCGCGTCGGTGACCAGTCCGAGGCGTGAGGAAAGCTTTCCCTCGCCCGCGCGGTCGTCCCGTGTGAAGATCATCCCCGCCAGTCCGCGCGCCGAGCGGTTGTGCTCGATCTGGAGCGCCAGGGTCGACTTCCCGCAGTCCATCGTTCCGGAGAAGAACACCAGCTCGGGCATGGGGAGTTGAGCACCTTTCGGCGAAGAGGCGGACGGTGGGGCTTCAGGAGCGTACTTCGAGCAGGGGGACCAGCTGCTCGGCAGGGGTCATCGAACCGTGGTTGCCGACCATCGCAGACTCCTTCGGCTCCCGCTCGGACGCGATGATCAGGACGTCGTCCCGGGCCGCCGCGATCACGTCGCCGAGGCGGTCGTAGACGCGGTCGTCGATGTGCGGGCCGAACCAGCCCGCCGCGATCGCCTCGTCCCGCGAGGCCACCCAGAACTGCTCGCCGAGGACCTCGCGCCAGCAGGTCAGCACGTCGTTCTCGGCGCCCCGCACCGCGTAGACGTGGCGGGCGCGACCCTCGCCGCCGAGGAGGGCTACGCCGGCGCGCAGTTCCCAGTCCGCGTCGAAGTCGATGCGGTGCTCCTCGTCGAAGGGCACGTCGATCATGCCGTGGTCAGCGGTGACGTACAGCGCGCTGCGCGGCGGGAGTTGCCCGGCGAGGCGCTGGACGAGCCGGTCGACGTACATGAGTTGGCCGCGCCAGGTGTCGGAGGCGATGCCGTAGCGGTGGCCCGCGCCGTCGAGTTCGGCGTAGTACGTGTAGACCAAGGAGCGGTCCCCGGCGGCCAGTTGCTCGGCCGCGAGGTCCATGCGCTCCTCGCCGGTGAGCCGCCCGTGGAACGTTCCGCCGCTGAGCGCGACCTTCGTCAGCGGGGTGTTCTGGAAGGTCGGCGAGGAGACCTGCGCCGCGTGCACGCCCGCGTCGTGGGCCAGTTGGAAGATCGTGGGGTACGGCTGCCAGGGGCCCGGCTTGGTCCACGGCTGCCAGCGGAGCTGGTTCATCAGCTCGCCGGTGGCCGGGTTGCGCACGGTGTAGCCGGGCAGGCCGTGGGCGCCGGGCGGCAGGCCCGTGCCGACGGAGGCGAGGGAGGTCGCGGTGGTCGCCGGATAGCCGGCGGTGAGCGGACGTCCGGTGCCGCCGCGTGAGCTGCCGAGGAGCGCGTGCAGATATGGCGCCTCGTCGGCGTGGTCCTTGATCTGCTCCCAGCCGAGGCCGTCGATCAGGAAGACGCAGTTCCGGTCGGCCGGGGTCAGCTCCGGGATCGCCGCGGTCGTACCGGGTACGCCCATGCCCGCGGCCAGCGTGGGCAGCAGGTCGGCGAGGGAGCCGGAGCCGTACTCGGGGACGGGCGCGGAGGCGATGGCGAGGGGCTCCGGGTGGTCCCAGGTCGCGGGCTGGGCCATCAGCGCGGGACGTCCGCGGTCGCCTCGGAGAGGGACTGCGCGAAGGCGAGGGTCTGCTGGACCGTCTCCGGGCCGTCGCCGGCTTCGCTGACGCGCAGGCTCAGGTCGTCCGCCGTCGAGTTGCCCGTATAGCCGTGGTCCGCCTCGCAGTTGGGGTCGCCGCAGGCGGCCGGCTCCAGGTCGATCCGGGCGACGGCGCCCCAGCCGATGGTCAGCACGACCTCGCGCGGCAGCGTCCCTGGCGTGTACGACTCCGGGTTGGCGACCACGCGGCTGAGCACCACGGACGAGATCCGGCCGAGCTTCACGGACTCCGTGGACGTCGTCGCGTACGGCGTCGGGGAGGTGCTGTCGGCCGCCTGCTCGTCGGTGTGGCTGACGATGAAGCGGTTGCCGGTGAGGACGAGCACGGTCACATGCCGGCGCACCTCGTTCTGGTCGAACGTGGTCTCCTGGTGGACCAGGAACGACCGGATCGGCTCGCCGCCCACGGCGGCCTCCACCGCCTCGGCCACGAGGGCCGGGTAGTAGCCGCTGCGCTCGATCGCCGCACGCAGCCCCTGGGTCGTCGTACTGGTCTTGGCCATGACGTCCATCCTACGGTGGCGCACTGACTGCGAGGCACCGCCGAGCACTGTCTTGTCACAGCCGTCTCAGGACGCGGGACCGGTACGAGGGGAGACCGGACCCGCGCGCGGGAAGCGTCCTTCCGTACGTCCGTGAGCACGTCCCTCAGTACGTCCGTCGGTCAGTACACGGGAAGCGTCCTCGGGCCGAGGTCGTCGCGGGCGGGCGGCGGGGCCAGGCGGACGGAGGCGCCGAGCACGCTCAGGCCGCGCGCGGCCACGACGACCGGCTCCAGGGTCACGGCGACGACCTCGGGATGGTCGTCGACCAGCCGCGACACCCGCAGCATCAGCTCCTCCAGGGCAGGCGTGTCGACCGGTGTGGAGCCGCGCCAGCCGAACAGGAGCGGCGCCGTCCGGATCGATCTGACCAGCGAACCGGCCTCCCGGTCCGTGACCGGAATCAGCCGGTGCGCGGTGTCCCCGAGCAGCTGCGAGGCGGCTCCGGCGAGCCCGAACGACAGCACGGCTCCGGCCGCCGGATCGATGACGGCCCGTACGACGGTGTCGACCCCGCGCGGTGCCATCCGCTGCACCACCGGCCGCAGTTCCTCCGGCGTCCCGAACAGCTCGCCCAACTCGGCGTACGCCCGCCGCAGTTGGTCCTCGTCCGCGAGATCCAGCCGTACGCCGCCCAGGTCGGCGCGGTGGCGCAGGTGCGGGGCGGTGGCCTTGAGGGCGACCGGGTAGCCGAGGGTGTGGGCGGCCTCGGCGGCGGTGTCGGGGGTGGGTGCGGGGAGCGCGCGGTGGACGTCGACGCCGTACTTGCCGAGCAGGTCGCAGGTGTCGTCGACGCCGAGGGTGAGGCCCTGCCCGCGCGCGAGGAGGCCGCCGATCAGCCCGGCGGCGCCCTTCTCGTCGATGTCCTCGAACTCGGGGACCCGGCCGGGGTCGGTGGCCTCGCGCCGCCACTGGGCGTACTTCACGGCTTCGGCGAGGGCGCGGACGGCACGCTCGGCGGCAGGGAAGGCGGGGATGAGGCCCCCGCCTTCGGATGCCGGCACCCCGGTGACTGTTCGTTCGGCTTCCGCGGTGGGCGGTCGTTCCGCGGGGAGTTGGGGGTCCTCCCGCTTCGAGACGGCCTGGGGTGCCGTGCTCATCGCGGCCGACAGCGCTTCTGCCAGTCCGCCGAGCTCCACGTGCACCACCAGCACCGGCTTCCCGGGAGCCGCTGCGGCAGCGGACCGCAGTGCCTCCGCCAGCGCCGCGTCCTCGGCCGGCCCCTCCCCCACCGCGGGTATCGCCGTCACCACGACCGCATCGCACGCCTCGTCGGCCAACGCCTCCGACAGCGCCCGATGGAAGTCCCCCGCAGTGGCCGCCGTGGTCAGATCCAGCGGGGCGAGCGGCCGCAGCCCCTCGGAGAGGCACGCGTCGTAGGTCAGCAGCCCGAGCGACTCGGAGTTCCCGACGATCGCCACCCTCGGCCCGCCGGGCAGTGGCTGGCGCGCGAGGAGCAGCCCCGTGTCGACCAGTTCGGTGATCGTCTCGACGCGGATCACCCCGGCCTGGCGGAGCAGCGCGGACACGGTCGCGTGCGGCAGCCGGGTCGCACGAACCGCGTGTCCCTGGGGTGCGGATCCGGCGCCCTGGACGACGACCAGTGGTTTCGCGGCCGCTGTGCGCCGGGCGAGGCGGGTGAACTTGCGGGGGTTGCCGATGGACTCCAGGTACATGAGGGCGACGTCGGTGTCGGGGTCGTCGTACCAGTACTGAAGGACGTCGTTCCCGGAGACGTCCGCGCGGTTCCCGGACGACACGAAGGTGGAGACGCCGGTGACTCCGGTGACCCCGCCGCCACGCCGGTGCAGGCGGGACAGCAGGGCGATGCCGATGGCGCCGGACTGTGCGAAGAGGCCGATGCGTCCGGGGCGCGGCATCTCGGGGGCGAGGGAGGCGTTCAGGCGTACGTCGGCCGCGGTGTTGATGACCCCGAAGGCGTTCGGTCCGATGATGCGCATGCCGTACGTGCGCGCGTGGCGCACGAGTTCACGCTGGCGCTCGCGTCCCTCGGGGCCGCTCTCGGCGTACCCGGCGGTGACCACGACGAGCCCCTGCACCCCGTGTTCGCCGCACTCGGTGACGACTTCGGGGACGTGCTCGACCGGGACGGCGACGACCACGAGGTCCACGGGGCCTTCGATGTCGCGCACCGAGCGGTACGCCGGCACCCCGTCGAGGTCCTTCTGCTCCTCGGGGAAGGCCTTGTTCACGGCGTACAGGCCACCGGTGAAACCGGCGTCCCTGATGTTGTCGAGAACGCTGCGACCCACCCCTCCGGGGGAACGGCCGACACCGACGACGGCCACCGACCCGGGCACCAACAGCCGCCGTACGGACCGTGCTTCGGCCCGCTGCTCCCGCGCGCGCTGCACGGCGAGGGACCGGTCCGTGGGTTCGAGGTCGAACTCCAGGCGGACGACGCCGTCCTCGAAGCTGCGCTTCTGGGTGTAGCCGGCGTCCGTGAACACCTTGATCATCTTGTTGTTGGCGGGCAGCACCTCGGCGGCGAAGCGGCGGATGCCGCGCTCGCGGGCGACGGCGGCGATGTGCTCCAGGAGGGCGGAGGCGACGCCCCTCCCCTGGTGGGCGTCCTGCACCAGGAAGGCGACCTCGGCCTCGTCGGCCGGGGCGGAGGCGGCACGCCCGTCGGCACTAATGCGGTCATAGCGTACGGTGGCGATGAACTCGCCGCCGACGGTGGCCGCGAGTCCCACCCGGTCCACAAAGTCGTGGTGCGTGAAGCGGTGGACATCCTTGGCGGACAGGCGCGGATACGGCGCGAAGAAGCGGTAGTACTTCGACTCGTCGGAGACCTGCTCGTAGAAGCTGACCAGGCGATCAGCGTCGTCGACGGTGATGGGCCTGATGCGCGCGGTACCCCCGTCGCGCAGCACCACGTCGGCTTCCCAGTGGGCGGGGTACTCGTGCCGGTCCGACGAGGTCTGCTGCATGGGGCCCAGCGTACGGCTCGCGTCTGACAACGGCGCGAGGCAGTCTGTGGGAACAACAGAGCACGGGAAGTCGGGCCGAGGCCGCGGTCCGACGACTCGCTCCGGACGGTTCACAGGGCCGGTCCGGGGTCGCTTCACGTGTGGGAAGCTGGTCTAGACAACCCTGAGACTCTGAAGGGCAGCATCACATGGCTGAGCGCCGCGTCAACGTCGGCTGGGCGGAGGGCCTTCACGCCCGCCCCGCCTCCATCTTCGTCCGGGCCACCACGGCCGCGGGTATCCCCGTGACGATCGCCAAGGCCGACGGCAACCCCGTCAACGCGGCCTCCATGCTCGCGGTTCTGGGCCTGGGCGCCCAGGGCGGCGAGGAGATCGTCCTCGCGTCGGACGCCGAGGGCGCGGACGCGGCCCTCGACCGCCTGGCGAAGCTGGTCGCGGAAGGTCTTGAGGAACTCCCCGAGACTGTCTGAGCACCACCCAATTGAGGGTTGCGGTGCTTTTCGCCCAGAAAACGATGCACCACAACCTCGAAGGGCTCGTCCGAATTACCGGGCGAGCCCTTCGCAATTCCACTTGCGGGCAGCATAAATAATCCCCCGCGAATTAGCTCCTCTTTGTATACGGCGCCCGTGTTAATGCCGCAGACCCGACATGTTTACGGGAGGTTGCGAAGTCCTCACACGGTCCGTGCCGTTCGCGCCGTTCGCCCCGCCGGGAAAGCGCAGCCGGTGCGCGGTGCCCGCGCGCTCGGTGTGCAGGGCGGTGATCGCCCGGGCGCGCTCGCTGTCGCCGCGGGCCACGGCGTCCACGATGGCCCCGTGCTCGGCCCAGGACTCGACGGGGTTGGCCGGGGCGTCCACCGCGTACATCCAGGCGATCTTGTGCCGCAGCTGGGTCAGCATCGAGGTCAGCGCGGGGCTCCCGGAGGCCTGTGCCAGCGTCTCGTGGAACCAGCTGCCCAGGGAGCGCAGATCCTCGCTGTTGCCCCGCCTGGCGCGCTCCTGGCCCAGCCTGACGAGGCCGCGCAGCACCTTGAGGTGGGCCTCGGTGCGCCGCTGGGCGGCCCGCGAGGCGCCGAGCGGTTCCAGCAGCATCCGCATCTCCAGCAGGTCGGCGGCCTCCTGCTCGGTCGGTTCCGCGACGCACGCGCCCGCGTGCCGCCGGGTCACCACGAACCCCTCGGCCTCCAGCGTGCGCAGGGCCTCCCGGACGGGGACGCGCGAGACCCCGTACCGGCGCGCGAGGAGTTCCTCCGTGAGCCGGCTGCCGCGCTCGTAGACACCGGCGACGATGTCGTCCCGGATCGCCGTGCATACCGAGTGCGCCGGAATACGCATGTCCGACCTCCGCCTTAATCCCCGTGAAACGTCGACGATTGACGTGTGTTCCGTGACTCTATTGCAATGAGCGGGAATTTCCGATGGCGGGCCGGAATCCATGGATATTTTTTGGACAGGAGGCCTCCGGAAACGCCGAAAGCCCCGGCCGGGCGGGCCAGGGCTTCGGGAAGTGCGGCGCTACGTCGTCAGACGTTCACACCGTGCTTGCGGAGGTACGCGACGGGGTCGACGTCGGAGCCGTACTCGGCGGTCGTGCGGGCCTCGAAGTGGAGGTGCGGTCCGGTGACGTTGCCGGTCGCCCCGGAGAGGCCGATCTGCTGTCCCGGGGTGACCGTCTGGCCGACGGAGACACCGATGGACGAGAGGTGGCCGTACATGGTGTACATGCCGTCGGCCATCTTGATCACCACTTGATTGCCGTACGAGCCGCCCCAGCCAGCGTCGACGACGGTGCCGGAGCCGACCGCGTGCACGGAGGTGCCGGTCGAGGCGTGGAAGTCGATGCCGGTGTGGGCACCGGAGGACCAGAGGGAGCCGCCGGTCTTGTAGCCGGTGGAGACGTACGAGCCGGTGACCGGTGCGACGAAGGTGTTGAGCCTCTTGCGCTCGGCGGCGCGGGCGGCGCGTACCTCGGCCTCGCGCTCGGCCTTGGCCAGTGCGGCGGCCTTGGCGCGGGCGACCTCCTTGGCCAGCGTCTCGTCCGCGGCCTGCTGCTGGGCGGCGGCCTGGGCGTCGATCTTCTCGGCGACGGCGTCGCCCATGGCGATGACGGGGGTGAGGCCGGTCTGTTCCGGGGCGGGCTCCGCGGCGAACGCCGGGGCGGCGGCCAGGGTGCCTACGACGCCGGTGGTGGTGAGGGCCGCGACACTCGCGACACGAACGGTGGTGCGGTGGGTCCGGCTCGGGCGACGGTGCTTCCCGGTGGCGCGGGTGAACGCCATGGAGTGGCTGGTCCTTTCCTTCCTTCTCGCCTACCGGGTTAGCTGACGGGTTCGGAGCAGGAAGGTCTCCTACGGACCCCCTCCACGGGCGTCCGATTCACCCCAGGGACGTGGGTCCCCGGCTCCCCTGGCTCGCGCCGTACGGGGACTCGGCGATGACTGTCCGGTGCCGCGAGTGCGGCGCGGTGCCTGACGGACAGCCGGACCGACGCTAAGGGGGGCCACTTTCAATCCCCAAACGGATCACGGGTTTTGTTGCACATGCCACAGGGCAGACAGGCAACCTCTCCCCCAATTCGGACATTAGGGGGCCCTGGTGACGCTTCCGTCACCAGGGCCCCCACACGCGCGTGCCGCCCGTCGGCTCGCTACGGGTCGTCTACTCGGCCGCGACGACGGTCACTTCGCCGATGCCGAGCGCCTCCACGGGCTCCTTGATCTGCTCCGCGTCGCCGACCAGGATCGTCACCAGACGGTCCACCGGGAAGGCGTTCACGACCGCCGCGGTGGCCTCCACGGTGCCGGTCGCGGCGAGCTGCTGGTACAGCGTCGCCTGGTAGTCGTCGGGCAGGTGCTGCTCGACCTGGTCGGCCAGCGTGCTCGCGACGGCCGCGGCGGTCTCGTACTTGAGCGGCGCCACGCCGACGAGGTTCTGTACGGCGATGTCCCGCTCGGCGTCGGTGAGTCCGCCCTCGGCGAGCTTGCGGAGCACCGTCCACAGGTCGTCCAGCGCGGGACCGGTGTTCGGGGTGTCCACGGAGCCGCTGATGGCGAGCATCGAGGCGCCCGTGCCGTCGGGTGCCGAACGCAGCACCTGGCCGAACGCCCGCACACCGTAGGTGTAGCCCTTCTCCTCGCGCAGGACGCGGTCCAGGCGGGAGGTGAGGGTGCCGCCGAGGCAGTACGTGCCGAGCACCTGGGCGGGCCACACACGGTCGTGCCGGTCGGATCCGACGCGGCCGATGAGCAGCTGCGTCTGGACGGCGCCGGGACGGTGCACGATCACGACGCGCCCGGTGTCGTCGGCGGTCACCGGCGGCACGGGACGCGGCTGCGCGGTGGAGCCCGTCCACGAACCCAGGGTGTCGGCCAGGAGCGCGTCCAGGTCGATGCCGGTGAGGTCGCCGACGACCACGACGGTGGCGGTCGCGGGGCGGACGTGCCGGTCGTAGAAGGCGCGTACGGACGCCGAGTCGATCTTCTCGACGGTCTCCTCGGTGCCCTGGCGCGGGCGCGACATGCGCGAGGTCGCCGGGAACAGCTCCTTGGAGAGCTCCTTGGCCGCGCGGCGGGACGGGTTGGCCGTCTCGTGCGGGATCTCGTCGAGGCGGTTGCGGACCAGCCGCTCGACCTCGCTGTCCGCGAACGCGGGTGCCCTGAGCGCGTCCGACAGCAGGCCGAGGCCCTTGGCCAGGCGCGAGGCCGGGACCTCCAGGCTCAGGCGCAGCCCGGGGTGGTCGGCGTGGGCGTCGAGGGTGGCGCCGGAGCGCTCCAGCTCGGCGGCGAACTCCTCGGCGGAGTGCTTGTCGGTGCCCTCGGAGAAGGCCCGCGCGGTGATCGTGGCGACACCGTCCAGGCCCGCCGGTTCGGCCTCCAGGGGCGCGTCCAGCAGCACCTCCACGGCGACGACCTGCTGGCCGGGACGGTGGCAGCGCAGGACCGTCAGGCCGTTGCCCAGCGTCCCGCGCTCCGGGGCCGGGAAGGCCCACGGCCTGGCCTCGCCGGCCTGGGGCTGCGGGTGGAATTCCATCGTGGCGAGCTCGGTCACTTGGCCGCCTCCTCGTTCTCGTCGCCGGCCTCTGCTTCGTCATCCTCGTCCGCGATCGGCTCGTAGACGAGCACCGCGCGGTTGTCGGGGCGCAGCCGGGCCTTGGCGACCTCCTGCACCTCCTTGGCCGTCACGTCCAGGACGCGCTGTACGGCGGTCAGGGCGAGCTGCGGGTCGCCGAACAGGACGGCGTACCGGCACAGTTCGTCGGCGCGGCCCGCGACGGTGCCGAGCCGGTCGAGCCACTCGCGCTCCAACTGGGCCTGGGCGCGCTCCATTTCCTCGGCCGTGGGGCCCTCCGCGGCGAACCGGGCGAGCTCCTCGTCGATGGCGGCCTCGATGACCGGCACCTCGACGTCACCGGACGTCTTGACGTCCAACCACCCCAGGGAGGGCGCACCGGCCAGCCGCAGCAGGCCGAAGCCGGCCGCGACTGCCGTACGGTCGCGCCGTACAAGGCGGTTGTAGAGGAGCGAGGACTCGCCGCCGCCGAGGATGGTGAGGGCGAGGTCGGCCGCGTCGGACGCGCGCGTGCCGTCCTCCGGAAGCCGGTAGGCGCACATCAGGGCGCGGGCCGGGACCTCCTCGACGACGACCTCGCGCAGCTCCCCGCCGATCGTGTCGGGCAGCGCGCCGTCACGGGGCGTGGGCTTGCCGTCGTGCGAGGCGATGGACCCGAAGTACTTCTCGATCCAGGCGAGCGTCTGCTCGGGGTCGATGTCGCCGACCACGGACAGGACCGCGTTGTTGGGCGCGTAGTAGGTGCGGAAGAACGCGCGCGCGTCCTCCAGGGTGGCCGCGTCCAGGTCCGCCATCGAGCCGATGGGCGTGTGGTGGTAGGGGTGGCCCTCCGGGTAGGCGAGGGCGGTCAGCTTCTCGAACGCCGTCCCGTAGGGCACGTTGTCGTAGCGCTGGCGTCGCTCGTTCTTGACGACGTCCCGCTGGTTCTCCATGGACTCCTCGTCCAGGGCGGCCAGCAAGGAGCCCATGCGGTCGGCCTCCAGCCAGAGCGCGAGCTCCAACTGGTGGGTGGGCATGGTCTCGAAGTAGTTCGTGCGCTCGAAGCTGGTGGTGCCGTTGAGCGAACCGCCCGCGCCCTGCACCAGTTCGAAGTGTCCGTTGCCCTTCACCTGTCCGGAGCCCTGGAACATCAGGTGCTCGAAGAGGTGAGCCAGGCCGGTACGCCCCTTGACCTCGTGGCGGGAACCGACGTCGTACCAGAGGCACACCGCCGCGACCGGGGTCAGGTGGTCCTCGGAGAGGACCACGCGCAGACCGTTGGCCAAGCGGTGTTCGGTCGCTGTCAGACCGCCGGACCCTGCCTCGGCGGTGGCCGTGTGACCCATGGGCATGTACGTCCCTTCGATCGCGGATTCTCTGGCTGGAACCGCAGAAATCCTGCTCGTCCCGCCACTGTATGCAAGCGTGCGGACCGTCGGCGAAGTTCCCGGCGGACGTACGCCGAGAGCGAGATCGCGTAGCCTGCGGGCAGTCGCACACGTGGACTCACGCGGCAGCCGCCGGCGACGGACCCGAGCGGGCAACGCCGGGTCCTGGTCCGCGTTGTCAGTGCCGCGGTCCACAATGGTTCACGTCAAGACCCCGTTCACGCTTCAGCAAGAGTGAGCCGAAGGGGAGCGACCCCCAGGCGAGCGACCAGAAAAGAGGAGCCGGCAGCGATGGCCCGCCGCAGCACGAAGACCCCGCCGCCCGACGACTCGTTCGAGGAGCGGATCCTCGACATCGACGTCGTCGACGAGATGCAGGGCTCCTACCTTGAGTACGCGTACTCGGTCATCTACTCCCGCGCCCTGCCGGACGCCCGGGACGGCCTGAAGCCGGTTCATCGCAGGATCGTCTACCAGATGGACGAGATGGGCCTGCGCCCCGACCGCGGCTACGTGAAGTGCGCGCGTGTCGTCGGTGAAGTCATGGGCAAGCTGCACCCGCACGGGGACGCGTCGATCTACGACGCCCTGGTGCGCATGGCGCAGCCCTTCTCCATGCGCGTCCCGCTGGCCGACGGCCACGGCAACTTCGGCTCACTGGGCAACGACGACCCGCCGGCCGCCATGCGGTACACCGAGTGCCGGCCGTCCGAAGCGGCCAACCTGATGACCGAGTCGATCGACGAGGACACGGTCGACTTCTCCCCGAACTACGACGGCCAGGAGCAGGAGCCGGTGGCCCTGCCCGCCGCCTTCCCGAACCTCCTGGTGAACGGCTCGTCGGGCATCGCCGTCGGCATGGCCACCAACATGCCGCCGCACAACCTGGGCGAAGTCATCGCCGCCGCCCGGCACTTGATCCGCTATCCGAACGCGGACCTGGACTCCCTGATGCGGCACGTCCCCGGCCCCGACCTGCCGACGGGCGGCCGGATCGTCGGCCTCACCGGCATCCGGGACGCGTACGAGACGGGCCGCGGCACCTTCAAGATCCGCGCCACGGTCGCCGTGGACAACGTGACGGCGCGCCGCAAGGGCATCGTCGTCACCGAACTGCCCTTCTCCGTAGGCCCCGAGAAGGTCATCGCCAAGATCAAGGACCTGGTCGGCGCGAAGAAGCTGCAGGGCATCGCCGACGTCAAGGACCTCACCGACCGCGCCCACGGCCTGCGCCTGGTCATCGAGATCAAGAACGGCTTCGTACCGGAAGCGGTCCTGGAGCAGCTCTACAAACTGACGCCGATGGAGGAGTCCTTCGGCATCAACAACGTGGCGCTGGTCGACGGCCAGCCCCTCACGCTCGGCCTCAAGGAACTCCTGGAGGTCTATCTCGACCACCGCTTCAACGTCGTACGGCGCCGCAGCGAGTTCCGCCGCACCAAGCGGCGCGACCGCCTCCACCTGGTGGAGGGTCTGCTCACCGCGCTCATCGACATCGATGAGGTCATCCGGATCATCCGCTCCAGCGACAACTCCGCGCAGGCGAAGCAGAGCCTGATGGACCGCTTCTCGCTCTCGGACATCCAGACGCAGTACATCCTGGACACCCCACTCCGCCGCCTCACCCGGTTCGACCGGATCGAGCTGGAGTCGGAGATGGAGCGACTCCGCGCGGAGATCGCCGAGTTGACCCGCATCCTGGAGTCGGACACCGAGCTGCGCAAGCTGGTCTCGACCGAACTGGCCGCGGTGGCAAAGAAGTTCGGCACCGACCGGCGTACGGTCCTGCTGGAGTCGGCGGGCGCCCCTGCCGCCACCGTGCCGCTCCAGGTCGCCGACGACCCGTGCCGGGTGCTGCTCTCCTCGACGGGTCTGCTGGCCCGTACGGCGAACGGCGAGCCCTTCCCGGAGGACTCCGAGGCCCGGCGCACCAAGCACGACGTGATCGTCTCGGCGGTCCCGGCGACCGCGCGCGGCGAGCTGGGCGCGGTCACCTCGGCCGGCCGCCTGCTGCGGATCAACGTCGTGGACCTGCCGCAGCTCCCGGAGACGGCCGCCGCGCCGAACCTCTCCGGTGGCGCGCCGATCTCGGAGTTCGTCTCCCTGGACGAGGGCGAGACGGTCATCTGCCTGACGACCCTCGACGAGTCCTCCCCCGGCCTCGCCATCGGCACGGAACAGGGCGTCGTCAAGCGCGTGGTCCCCGACTACCCCACGAACAAGGAGGAGTTGGAGGTCATCACGCTCAAGGACGGCGACCGGATCGTCGGCGCCGTCGAGCTGCGCACCGGCGAGGAGGACCTGGTCTTCATCGCGGACGACGCGCAACTCCTGCGCTACCAGGCCTCCCAGGTGCGTCCCCAGGGCCGCGCGGCCGGCGGTATGGCGGGCATCAAACTCACCGAGGGCGCGAAGGTCATCTCCTTCACGGCCGTCGACCCCGCCGTGGACGCGGTCGTCTTCACGGTCGCGGGTTCGCGCGGCACCCTGGACGACTCCGTCCAGACGACGGCCAAGCTGACCCCGTTCGACCAGTACCCCCGCAAGGGCCGGGCCACCGGCGGCGTCCGCTGCCAGCGCTTCCTGAAGGGCGAGGACTGCCTCTCCCTGGCCTGGGCCGGCCCCGTACCCGCGAAGGCCGCCCAACGGGACGGCACCCCGGCGGAGCTCCCGGAGATGGACCCGCGGCGCGACGGCTCGGGCGTGTCGCTGGCGAAGACGGTGTCGGTGGTGGCGGGGCCGGTGTAGCGCCGGCCGTCAGTCGTCCAGTTCCGGATCCGGGTCTACGTCCGGTTCCGGACCTAGGTCTACGTCCGGTTCCGGATCCGCGTCCAACTCCGGCTCGAATCCGGGGTGTTGGCCCGCCTCCTGGTCCGACTCCGCTTCCTGTACGTAACGGAGGACGCCCCACATGCCGCGCTCGTCGGCGTGTGGGGCGTCGCCGTCTCCGCACGCCTCCAGCTCCTTGCCGAGAGCGGGCATGTCGAGGCCGGTGCCGATGAGCACGAGCTGGGTCAGCCGGGCGTCACCACTGCCCCAGGGCTCGGGATAGAAGCGCAGGAACCGTCCTACGGCGTGCACGGCGTACCGGTTCCGTGAATCGTGGGCGCCGAAGTCGACGTACCCCTTGATGCGGTAGAGCCCCTCGGGCCGGCTGTCCAGGAACGCCATGAGCCTGCGCGGGTCCATGGGTGAGTCGGAGGCGAAGGAGAGGCTGTCGTAGGCGGCGTGGAGGTGGTCGGCATGCGCATCGCCGCCATGACCATCACCCACGTGCTCGTGCAGGTCGTCGAAGGTCAACTGCCCGACGCGCTCCTCGTTCGGCCGGCAGTCGAAGAGGAACTCAGGGTCGATACGACCGTAGGTGGCGGGTACGACGGCGGCGCGGTCGGTGAGCGAGCGGACGAGGCCGAGGACGCGCGGGGCGTCGGCCGCCCGGTCCAGCTTGTTGACGACGACGAGGTCGGCGAGGGCGAGATGCCGGTCGATCTCGGGGTGCTTCGCGCGCGTGTCGTCGAACTCGGCGGCGTCGACGACCTCGACGAGCCCGCCGTAGACGATCCCCGGGTGCTCGCTGGCGAGCAGCATGCGCACCAGTTCCTCCGGTTCGGCGAGTCCGCTGGCCTCGATGACGATGACGTCGATTCCGGCGGCGGGCCGGGCGAGCCGCTCCAGGTAGACGTCGAGTTCGCTGGCGTCGACCGCACAGCACAGGCACCCGTTCCCGAGCGACACGGTCGAGTCGCCGAGCGCCCCGGCCACGGCCAGCGCGTCGATCTCGATCGCCCCGAAGTCGTTGACGATCGCGCCGATACGGCTGCCTCCGCTGCGGTGCAGGAGGTGGTTGAGGAGGGTCGTCTTGCCGGAGCCGAGGAATCCGGCGAGGACGAGGACGGGGATCTGTTGGGGGGTCGGCATCGAGGTGAGGTCCGAGGCGGGGGCGGGTGTCTGGGCAGGAGCCGGGGTCAGGTCTGCGTTCGGGGCCGGGGGCTGAGCCGGAGCCGGGGCCGGGGCCTGAACTGAAGCCGAGGACGTGTCCGGGGCTGGAGCCGGGGACGAAGCGGGGGCGGGAGCGGGGGCGGGAGCAGGAGCAGGAGCGGGAGCGGGAGCCAGGGCAGGGATCTGAGCCGGAGCCAAGGCCTGAGGCGAGGCCGAAGCCGGGGCCAAAGCCGGGGCCTGAGCCAAGGCCTGAACTGGAGCCGAAGCCGGGGCTGGAACTGGAGCTGGGGTCAGGTCCGGAGCCGGGACCAGGGCCGGAATCGGGGTTGGGGCCGGAGTAGGAACCTGGGGTGGATTCCGGCTCGGAGCCGAGGTCGTGGGCAGGCTCGGATCCGTATTCGGAACCGGCGCCGGACCGGTGCTCGGGCTCGGGCTTGCGCTCGGGCTCTGCTGGCTCAACGTGCGACCTCTTTCACGCCGACGCGTGCACCGGCTCGCGGTCCGGCACACGTACGGAGGTTGAATGCCGCCCCAGGATACGAGCCGGAAGAATCGCCGCGAAGTGAACGATTGTTAGCAGCACTTGCGGGGCAGACGTTGGGGAAGGCGCCGGTTCGTGCGACCCTCGCTTCCCTCCGTGCGCCTCCTCTCCGCCTCCCTGCCGATCAGAGCCGCTCGGCACTCTGGGAGACGGCAAGCGCCGCCCATCGCTCGCCGGTCCCCATCAGTCGACCCGCACCCGACGACCGGCGGACGGCCGCCTGATTCGGGGGTTGACATGGCCACACAGAATTCCGGTACGAGGTGGTTGAGCACCGCCACGGCTGCAGGCCTGGGCCTGGCGGCAGGGGCCCTCACCGTGCTGGCCGCACAGCGCCATTCGCTCAACACACTCCGCCTACGGCTCGACCACTTGGAACAGGCCGCGCTCACCCAGCACCACACCGACCTGGCCAACCAGCAGCGGCTGCACTGGGAACTTCTGAGCAAGGCGATCGACAGCCCGGAACTGGCCGAAGTGCTCGACGTCTTCGAAGATCCGGTGTCTCCCGAGAAGCGGCGTCAGTATCTCTTCGCCAACGCGCTGTACACCAACGCGCTCTTCTACCACCGGATCGGGAACATCAGTCGCGAAGAGTTCTTCGGCTACGTCCGGGGGCTCCTGCAGAATCCCGTCGTCAGGGAGTACTGGTACGCGACAAGCGGACAGCGGGCGACCATTCGCGACGGCTCCGACGAGGCCGAGCTCGGCCGTATGGTCGACGAACTCTTGCGCCAGCTGGAGGAAGCCGACGTAGACCAATGGTGGGTGGTGGGCGAGCCGCCCGCCGAATAGCCGTGCGGCCCGGTACCGAGTCGATCGATACCGGGCCACTTCGAACACAACCTAGACGTCTGGAATGTCCGCCTTGGCGCGAATAAGTGTTTCACGGGTAATGACAATGATTCGTTCATAATCCGCGCGGGATGCGTCGGAAGGCAATTCGGTGTCTAGCGAGTCGGTGACATCGGTACCGATCACGGCGAAACTCCCGTCGGACAACTCGAAGATGTCGGGGCAGTTGCCTCCCCCGACACTCCCCCGGGCGGTCGGAGGCACACCGATCCGACGGACAATCTGGCTCACTGTTGGTTCCCTCTGGCTCTCACGGCTGGACATTCTGCGCACGACGACTCCGGACACGAGAACAGCCCTGTGGGGTGCAATCGGTTCCGAAGCGTGGGCGACGTCTTGTGGAGTCGCTCTCCGCGATCACGTGTGAGTCAACCCCAGTGGCGCATGCGTCAACTTGGAACGTGACGGGTTCGTTATGGGCCGGTGGTGTGATTTCTCCATGGCCGGATTCGAGGAGCCCCGATGGGCCGGCGGAGCAGGCCAAGGCATTCACTACAGGCACGCATCAAACGTTGCCAGGTACGGCCGGCACCACCACCGGCGCCCCCACCCCCACATACCGAGCCACCGGCCGGATGATCTTCGAGTCCTCCGCCTGTTCCACCACGTTCGCGCTCCACCCCACGACCCGCGCGGCCGCGAACGTAGGAGTGAACATCTCCCGCGGCAGCCCGCAGAGTTCCATGACCAGCCCCGCGTAGAACTCGACGTTGGTGTGGAGTTCGCGCCCCGGCTTCAGCTCCGCGAGGATCCTCTCGACCTGGCGCTCCACCTCGACGGCGAAGTCGACCCGTGGGCCGCCGAACTGCTGGGCGACCTCGCGCAGCATCCGGGAGCGGGGGTCCTCCGTGCGGTAGATCGCGTGGCCGAAGCCCATGATGCGGTCTCCGGCGAGGACGCGTTCGCGGATCCAGGGGTCGATCCGGTCCGGGGTTCCGATCGCGTCCAGGGTGTCCAGGGCGCGGCTGGGCGCACCCCCGTGCAGCGGACCCGAGAGCGCGCCTACGGCCCCGACCAGACAGGCCGCCACATCCGCCCCCGTCGAAGCGATGACCCGCGCGGTGAAGGTTGACGCATTGAATCCGTGGTCAATGGTTGAGATCAAGTATTGCTCGATCGCCCTGGCCTGCTGCTTGTCCGGTTCCGAACCCGTCAACATGTAGAGGTAGTTGGCCGCGTAGGAGAGGTCCTCGCGGGGCTCGACAGGGTCGAGACCCTGACCCAGCCGGTACAGCGCGGTCAGCAGTGTCGGTACGGCCGCGGACGCCACGAGGGTGTCCCGGCGGCGCGCGTCCGGGTCGATGTCGTACACCGGCCGGAAGCCCTTCGCGGCACCGAGCAGTGACAGCGCCGTACGCATCCCGGACAGCGGTCCGGACGTCCCGCTCGCCGCCGCCACCGCGGGCAGCGCGGCCCGCACCTCGTCCGGCAGCCGGCGCAGCGCGGCGGTCTCGGCGGCGAAGGCGGCGCTCTGGTCCGCGTCCGGCAGTTCGCCGTAGGCGAGGAGATGCCAGACGTCCTCGAAGCCGCGGGTCTGCGCGAGTTCGACGGCGGAGTACTGGCGGTAGTGGTAAAAGCCCTCGATCCCCCGGACGTCACCGATTCGGGTGTCGGTGACGACGACGCCCGCGAGTCCCCGCGGAACCTCGATACGCGTGGCTGCGGCCCTGTTGATGGACATGTTTCCTCCCTGGACTTGATTCAAATGTCCATGGTTGACTAAATCTCTGTCAACATTGATTGAATCAATATATGCAAGGAGTGGATACCGTGGCCTCCATGCGCGATCAAGAGCCCGCTCCCGGCCACCCCGAGCGACGGCTGACCACCAAGGAGACCGCCGAACTGCTCGGCGTGAAGCCCGACACCGTGTACGCGTACGTGAGCCGCGGACAGCTCAGCAGCAGGCGCGAGCCCGGCGGGCGGGGCAGCACCTTCGACGCCAAGGAGGTGGAGGCACTCGCCCGACGCAACAGGCGGGAGAGCAGCGGGAGTTCGGGCTCCGGGGGCGAGCTGTCCGTACGGACCCGCATCACGCTCATCGAGAAGGACCGGTACTACTTCCGGGGCGTCGACGCGACCGAGCTGGCCGCCCGGCACTCCTACGAGGAGATCGCGGAGTGGCTGTGGACCGGGGAACTGCGCCCCGGGATCACGTTCACCGCGCCCAAGGCAGCCGTCGCCGTCGCCCGCCGCGCGGTCGACGCGCTGCCCGAACACACCGGCCCCACCGACCGGTTGAGGGTCGCGGCCATCGCGGCGGCGACTGCGGACCCGCTGCGCTTCGACCTGTCCGAGGACGCGGTGCTCGGCACCGCGCGCATCCTCATCCCCACCCTCGTCGCGGCCCTCCCGCCGGTACGCCGCGCCCATCGCGACGAGGGTCCGCTGGCCCGCCGCCTGTGGGCACGACTGAGCGGACACCCGGCTGACGAGGCGTCACTGAGCGTTCTTGACACGGCACTTGGGCTGCTCGTCGACCACGACCTGGCCGCCTCGACGCTCGCGGTGCGTGTCGCCGCCTCGGCCCGCGCGCACCCCTACGCGGCCGTCTCCTCCGGCCTGGGAGTCCTCGAAGGCCCCTTGCACGGCGCGGCGAGCGGCCTGGCGCACCGGCTGCTTCTCGACGTGCTCGACCAGGGCACCGCGGCTCCGGTGGTCGCGGACGAACTGCGCGCCGGCCGCCGTATCCCCGGACTAGGTCACCGGCTCTACCCGGGCGAAGACCCACGCGCGCGTGCCCTGTTCGCCCTCCTGAAGGAGATCCCGGGCGCCGCGCCCGCCCTCGCCGCGGCCCGCGACATCGTCGCCACCACCGCCCGCCACACCCCGCTGCACGCCAACGTCGACCTGGCGCTCGCCGTGCTCACCGTCTCCTCCGGGATGCCCTCCACGGCGGGCGAGACGGTCTTCGCCGTCGCCCGTACGGCGGGGTGGATCGCGCACGCCCTGGAGGAGTACGGCGAGCGTCCGCTGCGCATGCGGCCCAGCGGTCACTACGTAGGCCCCAGGCCGCCTCAGCCACTACCGGAGTAGGACACGAGCGCGGCCGGAAGTCGCCCTGGGTCAAGTCAGGTTAGGCTCACCTCTGTGAGTACGTGCGCGACCGTCTCTCGGGACCTCGACGAGCCCATTTCCGGAACCGCGGCCACGGCGACGACGTGGCTGCTGCTGGAACAGCCCGGTCCTTGGGGTGCCAAAGCGCTCACTTCGAGCCACCTGGACCCCGCGCTGGGGCGTGCCCTGGAAGCGGCCGCCGCGGACACGGGCGTACGGATCGCGCTCATCCGGCGCCCCGGACGGCACGCGGACCCCGCGCCGTCACGGGTGCGCCAGGTGTACGCGGCCCACACCGTTCCCGGAAACGCATGGCTGCACAGCGCCACGACCGAGGACCCGGGGCAGCTGCTCGCCCTCGACTTCGCCGCCCTCGGCGCGGGCGACCCGCGCTCGTTCGGCACGGCGCTCGGCGGGCGGGCCCACACCGGTGACCCGCTCGCGCTCGTCTGCACCAACGGCAAGCGCGACCGCTGCTGCGCGCTCCTGGGCCGTCCCCTCGCCGCCGAACTGGCCGCCTCCGGGGTCGAGGGCGCCTGGGAGGTCACCCACCTGGGCGGCCACCGCTTCTCGCCGACGGTGCTCGTCCTGCCGTACGGCTACGCGTACGGGCGGGTCCAGGCACACGGCATCAAGGAGATCCTCCAGGGCGTCCAGGAGGGCCGTGTGGTCGTCGAGGGCTGCCGGGGCGCTTCGGCCTGGGAACGACCCGGACAGGCGGCGGAGCTGGCCGTGCGGACGGCGACGGGCGAGTACGCGATGGACGCCCTGAGCGTCGTACGGACGGACGGCGCAGCACCGCGCTGGGAGGTGACCGTCGCGCACACCGACGGGCGCCACTGGCGCGTGATCGTCGCCCAGGGGGCATCGCTTCCGCCCCGCCCGGAGAGCTGCGGGGCGTCGGTCCTCGGCGCCCCGGCGCGGATGGACGTGGTGGCGGTGCGCGAGCTGACGACGGCACTGGCGGGCTGACCCGCCCGGCACCGGGGAACCCGACCGGCTTCCGTAGGAAATCGCCCTCTACTGGAGGCCGCCTTTCCCAAGAAATGGTCAAGAGATCCACGCCACACCCCTGGGGCAGCCCCCGTCCAGCCACGTACCGTCAGAGGTATGAGCCCCACTCCCCCCGCACGCCGCCGTCGCCTCGGGCTGCCGCGGCGGGTGTTCTCGCAGGTGCTGCTGATGCAGCTGGCGATCGCCGCGGGAGTCGCGGTCCTGGCGACCGGGCTGTTCCTGGCACCGCTGAGCAAGCAGCTGGACCAGGAGGCGATGAACCGCGCCCTGGCCATCGCCCAGACCACCGCGCAGCAGCCGCGGATCGTCTCGGACATCCAGAACACCCCTCCGACCGTGGACGGACCTGTGCAGCGGGAGGCGGAGCGGATCCGGAAGGCCACCAAGGCCGAGTACGTGGTGGTGATGGACTGGCGGGGCATGCGGTGGTCGCACACGACACCGAGCGAGATCGGCCGGTTCGTGTCGACGTCTCCCGGCCAGCCCCTGGCGGGCCAGGAGGTCAAGGAGATCGACAAGGGCACCCTGGGGCGCTCCGCGCGCGGCAAGGTGCCCCTGCGGGACGCCGACGGCACGGTCGTCGGGGCGGTCTCGGTGGGCATCAAGTACGACAGCGTCCGCGCGCAGTTGATCAGTGCGATCCCGGGGCTGCTGGCGTACGCCGGGGGCGCTCTCGCCGTCGGTGCGCTGGCGGCCTGGCTGATCTCCCGGAGGGTCCAGCGGCAGACCCGGGACCTGGCCTTCTCCGACATCTCGGCGCTGCTCTCGGAGCGCGAGGCGATGCTGCACGGCATCCGGGAGGGCGTCGTCGCCCTGGACCGCACCGGCCGCATACGACTCCTGAACGACGAGGCACGGCGGCTCCTGGGCATCGGCGACGAGGCGGTCGGCCGCTCCCTGGACGAGGCGCTCGGTGAGGGACGTACGACCGACGTCCTGGCCGGTCGGGTGACCGGCACCGATCTGCTCGCCGTGCGCGGCCAGCGGGTCCTGGTCACCAATCGCATGCCCACTGACGACGGCGGCGCCGTGGCCACCCTGCGCGACCGCACCGAACTGGAGCAGCTCGGCCGGGAGTTGGACTCGACGCACGGCCTGATCGACGCCCTGCGCGCCCAGGACCACGAGCACGCCAACCGTATGCACACCCTCCTGGGGCTGCTCGAACTGGAGATGTACGACGACGCCGTGGACTTCGTCGGGGAGGTGGTCGGCGATCACCGGGCGACGGCCGAGCAGGTCACGGAGAAGATCCAGGACCCGCTGCTCGCCGCCCTGCTGGTGGGCAAGGCGACCGTCGCGGCCGAGCGGGGCGTCGCCCTGTGGATCTCCGACCGCACCTGGCTGCCGGACCGGTTGATCGACCCGCGTGGGCTGGTCACGGTTGTCGGCAACCTGGTGGACAACGCGCTCGACGCCGTGGCGGGCACACCGCACGCACGCGTGGAGGTCGAGTTGCGGACGGAGGGACGTACGGCCGTGCTCCGGGTACGTGACACGGGCCCCGGGATCCCGGAGGAACAACGGGAGTTGGTCTTCACCGAGGGCTGGTCCACGAAGAAGCCTCCGGCCCATGGCAAGCGCGGGATCGGCCTCTCCTTGGTACGTCGGCTCGCCGAACGGCAGGGGGGCAGCGCGGTGGTGACGGAGGCGTTCGGCGGGGGCGCGGAGTTCGTGGTCGTCCTGCCGGAGGCGCTGACCGAGGCGTTGACCGAGCCGGGTCTGGAACCCGCTCTCACCGCCCCCGGGGACACCGTCGAGGAGGAGTCGCGATGATCGAGGTCCTGGTCGTGGACGACGACACCCGGGTCGCACAGGTCAACGCCGCCTACGTGGAGAAGGTGCCGGGCTTCCACGTGGCCGGCGAGGCTCACAACGCGGCTGAGGCGCTGCGCCAGTTGGAGACGCTGCCCCGCCTCGACCTGGTCCTCCTGGACCACTACCTGCCCGACGAGACGGGCCTGGCGGTCGTCCAGGAGATGCGCCGACGCGGCCTCCAGACAGACGTGATCATGGTGACGGCGGCCCGGGACGTGACGACCGTACAGGCGGCCATGCGACAGGGCGCGCTGCAGTACCTGGTCAAGCCCTTCGCGTTCGCGGGCCTGCGGGCCAAGCTGGAGGCGTACGCGGAACTGCGCCGCACGCTCGACGGCGGCGGCGAGGCCGAACAGGCCGAGGTGGACCGCATCTTCGGCGCCCTGTCCGCGCCCTCGGAGCCCGGGCTGCCCAAAGGCCACTCCCCCACCACGGCGGAACTCGTCCGCCAGTCCCTGATGAACGCCCAAAGCCCCCTGTCCGCCCAGGAGATCGCCGACCGCACAGGGGTGAGCCGGCAGACCGCCCAGCGCTATCTGAAGCTCCTGGAGCGCACCGGACGGGCCAGGCTGACACTCAAATACGGCGACGCGGGCCGCCCGGAACACCGTTACGTGTGGGCGACCCGCGCCTGAGGGCACGGCCTGTGGGGGCGGGGGAAGGGGCCGTACCCCTTCCCCCTATACGGACGCCGACCGCGCGGCCGTCAGCCTGTCGCGTTCTTGACGAACTCGGTCGTGTACGTCTTGTCGAGGTCCACATCCGCGTTCTTGATGGTGGGGTTGAACGCCTTGAGCACCTTCTCGACGGTCTCCGGGCCGTTCGCCGGCATCACGCCGTCCTTGGTGAACATCGGCAGCGTGCTCTTGATCGCGGTCGCGTAGAGGAACTTGTTGCCCTGGGAGTAGTCGGCGGGCATCTTGTCGGCGATCGCCGTCGCGCTGTGGGTGGACATCCACTTGAGCGTCTTGACGAATGCATTGACCATCTTCTGCACCGTTGATTTGTGGCCGTTCACCCAGTCCGTCTGCATGTACAGACTTGACGAGGGATACGGTCCACCCAACGCCGCCTGCGAGCCCTCGGGCGTGCGCATGTCGACGAGGATCTTGCCGGCCTTCTTGTCGAGGATCGTCGCGACGGTCGGGTCCGTCGTCATCCCGGCCTCTATGGAGCCCTGTTGGAGCGCCGCGACGAAGGTCGGTCCCGCGCCGACGGCGACCGGGGTGAACTCGCTGACATTGACGCCGTTCTTGACGGCGAGGTACTTGGTGAGGAAGTCGGTGGAGGAGCCGAGGCCGGTCACACCGAGCTTCTTGCCCTTGAAGTCCTTGGCCGACTTGACCTTCCCCGCCGCCTTGGTGGAGACGACCTCCACCTCGCCGGGCGCCTGCGAGAACTGCACCACGGACTCGACCGACTTGCCCTTGACCTGCAGGTCGAGCGTGTGGTCGTAGAAGCCGACGGCTCCCTGGACCTGCCCGGAGACGAGCGCGGTCTCGGCCTGGACGCCGGCCGGTTCGCTCAGCAGTTCCACGTCGAGGCCCTCGGCGTCGAAGTAGCCGAGCCGCTGGGTGAGCATCGCGGGCAGGTAGATGACCTTGTCCAGGCCACCGACCATGATCTTGACCTTCTCGCCCTTGCCGTCGCCTTTGCTCGTGGAGGCGGTGGAGGCCGCGTCGTTGGCGCAGGCGGTGAGCGAGGAGAGGGCGAGCAGGCCCGAGGCGGCCAGGGCGGCGTATCTGGCGGTTTTGCGCATGGCGGTTCACGTCCTTGTGAGGGTGCGGTGCGGGGAGGGAGCAGGGCTCTTCGACAGGGGCCCCAGGAGGGGCCGTTCAGCTGTCGGAGCTCGACGGCTTCCAGCGGAAGATGCGGTTCTCGGCGAAGGTGAGGAGCCCTTCGGCGACCAGGGCGACGACCGCGAGGATCACCATCGCGGCGTACACGCCGGCCGCGTTGAAGGTGCCCTGGGACTGCGCGACGAGCAGGCCGATGCCCTTGGTGGCGCCGATGTACTCGCCGACGATCGCGCCGATGAGGGCGAAGCCGAAGCTGACGTGGAGGCTCGTGAAGATCCAGGAGGTGGCGGACGGGATGACCACCTGAAGGGTCACCTTGCGGTCGCTGGCGCCCAGGATGCGGGCGTTGGCGACCAGGTTGCGGTCGACCTCGCGGGTGCCCTGGAAGGCGTTGAAGAACACCGGGAAGAAGACGAGCACCACCGCGGAGGCGACCTTGGAGGCCGGTCCGAGTCCGAACCAGATCATGAAGATGGGCGCGAGGACGATCCTCGGTATGGAGTTGAGCACCTTGATGTATGGACCAAGCACGTCGGCGAGGAAGGCGATCCGCCCCAGAGCAATACCGAACACGACACCGGCGATCACGCCGATGATCCAGCCCAGCAGCGCTTCCTGGAGCGTGTACCAGATCTGCTCCCCCAGGGAGCCGAGCGCGGTCCCGTGCATCACCCAGGTGTAGATCTGGTCCCAGATCTTCGAGGGCATCGAGAAGTTGAACGGATCGATGACCTTGGCCCGGGAGAGCCACTCCCACAGGCCGAGCACGGCGACCAGGAGGAGCACCCGGGCCGCTCCGACGCCGACCTTGCGTTTACGGGCGGCACGCGCGCGTGAATGGGCGCGGTCCGTCTTGGTGGCGGGCTCGGTCACGGCCGGCACGACCTTGTCCTCGGGCATGACGTCAGGCGACATTGGCCGCACCCCTCTCGCGCGTGATGCGGACCTCTTCGCCGAGGGACTCCCAGATCTCGCGGTAGATCTCGATGAACCGCGGCTCCAGGCGCACGGATTCGACCTTGCGGGGCCGCGGCAGGTCGATGTCGAAGACCTGCTTCACGGTGGCGGGCCCGGCGGTCATCACGACGACCCTGTCGGCCAGCGCGATGGACTCCTCCAGGTCGTGGGTGACGAAGACGACCGAGGTACCGGTGCCCTCCCACAGCTCCAGGAGTTCGTCCGACATCAGGGCCCTGGTCTGCACGTCGAGCGCCGAGAACGGCTCGTCCATCAGCAGGATCTCGGGGTCGTTGACGAAGGTCGCGGCGAGCGCGACGCGCTTGCGCATACCGCCGGAGAGCTGGTGCGGATAGCGGTCCTCGAAGGCGGAGAGCCCGACCCGGGCCAGCCACTCACGCGCCTTCGCCCTGGCCTCCGCCTTCGGTACGCCGCGGAAGCGCGGGCCCGCCATGACGTTGGACAGCACCGTGCGCCAAGGGAAAGTGGCGTCCTGCTGGAAGACGAAACCGACCTTGTCGCCGACGCCGGAGACCGGCTCCCCGGCCACCAGCACATCGCCCTCGGAGGGCTCTTCCAGCCCGCTGACGAGGGTCAGCGTCGTCGACTTGCCGCAGCCCGTGGGGCCGACGACCGCCACGAACTCGCCACGCCCGACGGTGAGATCAAGCCCCTGTACGGCCGTGTGCAGACCCCCCGACGGGGTCCTGAAGGTCTTGCTCGCGCCCCGCAGCTCGATGGCGGGGCTGGTGTCTGCGCTCATGGCCGGGACCGTAGATGTGGCGCGGACCACAGCAGCAGTCTTCTGGGCGCAAGCCGTTCTTTTGCTCGCAAGAGCCTGTTGTGCTCGTTTTGCTCGCGCTACAACTGCGGAGCCGAAACACGGGCTTAACGCTCGCCTGGCCTTGAGGAAAGAGGCCCAATGATTGACGTCATGGTCGTGGACGACGACTTCCGCGTCGCCGAGATCAACGCCAAGTACGTGGGGAAGGTTCCCGGTTTCCGGGTCACCGCCCGCGCGCACAGCGCCGCCCAGGCGCTGGCCACCGTGGAACGCGGGACCATCGACCTGGTGCTGCTCGACCACTATCTGCCCGACCAGACGGGTCTCGAACTCGTCCACCGCATGCGGCAACAGGGCCACACGACCGACGTCATCATGATCACCGCGGCCAGCGATGTGACGACCGTGCAGCGGGCGATGCGCCTCGGTGCCCTGCACTACCTGGTCAAGCCCTTCACCTTCGCCGCGCTGCGCACCCGCCTCGACTCGTACGCCGCCCTGCGCCGCACCGTCGACCGCGTCGGCGGCCGGGGCATCGCCGGGCAGGAGCAGGTCGACCGCATCTTCGGCGCCCTGCGTACGACGACCGTGCCGGCCTCCCCCGGCCTGCCCAGCGGTCACTCGGAACCGACCACCGACCTGATCTGCGGCGTCCTGCACAGCGCCGGCCACCCGCTCTCGGCACACGAGGTCGCCGCCGAGACCGGCCTGAGCCGCTCCACGGCCCAGCGCTACCTCCGCCACCTGGAACAGGCCGGCCGCCTCCGCCTCTCCCTCAAGTACGGCGACACGGGGCGCCCGGAGCACCGCTACGCCTGGGTGGCGCCGTAGCCGCGCGACAGCCGCACACTCGCGCGTGGCTACGGCACACAGGCCCCGCTACACGGCCCCGGCCCCCGTGAGCGCCCGCACCTCGGTCTCCGCGTGCTTGGCCTCGTCCGGGACCTCCGGCGAGGTGACCGTGCCGAGCCAGCCGGCCAGGAAGCCGAGCGGGATCGAGACGAGGCCGGGGTTCTGCAGCGGGAAGAACTGGAAGTCGACGCCCGGGAACAGCGATTCGGGACTGCCCGACACGACAGGCGACAGCAGCACGAGCACCAGTGCGGGGATCAGTCCGCCGTATACGGCCCACACGGCGCCGCGGGTCGTGAAGCCACGCCAGAACAGCGAGTAGAGCAGCACCGGGAGGTTCGCGGAGGCGGCGACGGCGAACGCGAGGCCCACCAGGAAGGCGACGTTGAGGTTCCGGGCGACGAGGCCGAGCCCGATCGCCGCGACGCCGATGCCGACCGCGGCGACCCGCGCCACGGCCACCTCGCTGCGCGGCTTGGCGTTCGGGCGCCGCAGCGACGCGTACAGGTCGTGCGCCACGGATGCCGAGGAGGCCAGGGTGATCCCGGCGACCACCGCGAGGATCGTGGCGAAGGCCACGGCCGCGACGATCGCGAACAGGACGGTGCCTCCGGTGGAATCGGCGCCTCCGCCGAGATCGAGGGCGAGCAGCGGGACCGCCGTGTTCCCGGCCTCGTTCGACTTCCGAAGGGTGTCCGGTCCCACGACCGCCGCGGCGGCGAAGCCGAGGACGATCGTCATCAGGTAGAACGCGCCGATGAGTCCGATCGACCACACCACCGAACGGCGCGCGGCCCGTGCGGTCGGCACGGTGTAGAAGCGGGACAGGATGTGCGGCAGCCCGGCCGTGCCCAGCACCAGCGCGAGACCCAGGCTGATGAAGTCGAACCGCGCGGTCCAGTCCCCGCCGTACTTGAGCCCCGGCGCCAGGAAGGCCGCGCCGTGACCGCTGCGCGCGGCGGCCGTGAGCAGCAGGTGGTTCAGGTTCCCGTGGAAGCGCACCAGGGTCAGCACCGTCAGCGCGATGGTGCCGCTCATCATCAGGACCGCCTTGACGATCTGGATCCAGGTGGTGGCCCGCATCCCTCCCATCGACACATAGATCACCATGAGCGCCCCGACGCCGATGACGGTCCAGGCCCGCGCGGCCGGACTCGTCCCGCCCAGCAGCAGCGAGACCAGGCTGCCCGCGCCCACCATCTGCGCCACCAGGTAGAGAACGGACACGGTGACCGAGGAAGTTCCCGCCGCGATCCGCACCGGCCGCTCGCTCATCCGGGCGGCGACCACGTCGGCGAGCGTGAACCGCCCGCAGTTGCGCACCAGTTCGGCGACGAGGAACAGCACCATGAGCCAGGCGACGAAGAATCCCACCACGTACAGCAGGCCGTCGTAGCCGAACAGCGCGATGAGCCCGGTGACCCCGAGGAACGAGGCTGCGGACAGATAATCACCCGAGATGGCAAAACCATTCTCCATCGGGGAGAAGAGCCGCCCGCCCGCGTAGAACTCCTCCTCCGAGCCGTGCCGGTTGCGGCTCACCCAGGTGGTGATCCCGAGGGTGACCGCGATGAACGCGCTGAACAGCAGCAGCGCCAGCGTCTGATGGTTCCCGGTCACGACGTACCGCCTCGAATGCCTCGTGTCAGTTCCTGTGTGTCCCAGCGCAGTTCGAGCGCGGCCCGGTCCCTGCGCAGCCGCGCGTGCCGGGCGTAGGCCCAGGTGAGCAGGAAGGTCGTGAGGAACTGCCCGAGTCCCGCGACCATCCCCACGTTCACCGCGCCGGCCACCGGCCGGGCCATGAATCCGGGTGCCGTCGTCGCCGTCACCACATAGGCCACGTACCAGGCGAAGAAGACGACGGTGGCCGGCACCACGAACCGCAGATACCGGCCGCGCACCTCCTGGAAGGCCGCGCTGCGCTGCACCTCCAGATACACGTCGCCCGCACGGACGGCGTGGTCCGCGTCCTCCCGGCGCGCGGCGGGCACCTCGGGCGCGGGCCCGCCCGTGCCGTCCAACTCGCCCCAGCCGGAGGCGAGTGCGTCGTACCAGGGGTCGTGGTACCTCACCTTTCCGGTTGCCTCGGCGGGGGTCAGGTCATGACCTTCGTGGCTCTCGGCCGGACTCTCGTGACCACTCCCGCCACCGCGGGGACGACCGTTGCTTGACTGCATGCCCAAGGATGGACAGAACGGGAAGATCCCCGACTCTTCTTCTCCGGTCTCTTCACCCCATCAGGTGACTCAACTCGCTGGTGGCCGCACCAGTCCTTTCCCGTAGGCGTAACGCACCGCCTGCGCACGGTCCTTGAGCCCCGTCTTGGCGAACAGGTTGTTGATGTGGGTCTTCACCGTCGCCGTGGAGACATGCAGTGTGCGGGCGATCTCCTGATTCGTCAGGCCCTCGGCGATCAGCAGCAGCACCTCCGTCTCCCGCGCGGTGAGCCCGTCCGGCGGCTCGGCCGACTCCGACGCCGGCTGCGGCTCGGGCTCCGACAGGCGCTCCAGCAACCGGCGTTGGATGCTCGGCGACAGCCCCGCGTCCCCCGACAGCACGCTCTCCACGGCCCGTACGATCTCGTCGCCGCCCGCGTCCTTGGTGAGATAGCCACGCGCCCCCGCGCGCAGCGCCGGGAACAGCGAGGCGTCGTCCGCGAACGTCGTGAGCACCACGACCTGCGTCCCCGGGTGCTCGGCGCGGATCCGCCGGGTTGCCTCGACACCGTCGCAGCGCGGCATGCGCAGGTCCATCAGGACGACGTCCGGGGCGAGTTCGGCCACGAGCCGCACCGCCTCGTCCCCGTCGGCGGCGGCGCCGACGACCTCGATCCCGGGCAGCAGCCCCAGCAGCATCACGATGCCTTCCCGTACGACGGTCTGGTCGTCCGCGACCACGACCCGCGCGGGTTTCCTCACGGCCTCATCCGTCATGCAGGCACCTTCAGCGTCACCACGAATCCCTCCTCGTCCGGCCCGGCCAGCAGCGAACCGCCCAGCAGCTCGGCGCGTTCCCGCATGCCCAGCAGACCGTATCCACCTCCCGCCCCGGTGAGTTCGCCCGGCGAACCGCCCGAGTCCCGTACATCCAGGGTCACTTCGTGCTCGCCGTAGTCCAGCGTGAGCAGTACTTTGGCGCCCGGGGCATGCTTGCGGACGTTCGTCAGGGCCTCCTGAGCGACCCGGCGCACGGCCTGCGAGGCCTCGGCGGGCAGCTGTCTCCGGTCACCCGTAACAGTGACCTCGGCACGGCCCGTCGTATCGACGATCTCGGTCAGGAAGTCCTCCAGCGGGCTCATCTCGCCCCGCAGCGCGGACAGGGCCTGCCGGGTCTCCACCAGACCGTCGCGGGCCATGCCCCGTGCTGCCACGACCCGTTCCAGGATCGTCTCCCGGTCGGCGCCCCGCTCGATCAGCAGCCTGGCCGCCTCCAGGTGCACGAGCTGGGCCGAGAGGCTGTGGGCCAGCACGTCGTGGATCTCCCGGGCGATACGGGCCCGCTCCGCCAGTGCGGCGGACTCCGCCTCGGCCGCTCTCGCCATGCGTTCCTGGGTGAGCAGCCGCTGGGCGCTGCCCCGGGCCTCGGCGTCTAGGCGGAGCGTGTATCCGGCTAGGGCCAGCCCGGCTGTCGTGACCGCGGTGGTCAGCCAGACGTCGTTGTTGACCGCGGCGAAGATCGCGAGGGACACCGCGGTCACCGGCACGGCGACCGCGATGGGCAGCCGCTCCAGCGAACTGACGGCGCAACCGCACCAGATGACGAGGGCCGGAACCCTGAAACCTGCTGCCTGTCCTCCGACCGCCATCCCGAGGAGCACGGCCATGAGCGCCACCGACGGCCAGAGCCTGTGGGCGAGAGTCGTGCGCCAGAACGCCCAGCCGACGACCGCCGCCAGCAGGATCCCGGCCGCGCCTGCGGCCAGGGCCCAGCCGTGGACGTGGCTGCTGGTGAGCGCACCCCCCAGGAGCACGCCGATCACCAGCAGCCGGACGGCCCAGGCGAGCAGACGCCGGGGCCGTGAGACCCCCACTCGGGCCAGCGCCTCCCGTGAGGGCCAGCGCGTCCAGGCGTTCTCCGTCACACGCGCTCCTTCCGGGCAGGCCTCGCCATGCCGAAACCGTACGCCGGGGCCGACCCGGCAGACCCGGTGAAGGACTGGGCCCGCCAGGCCAGGACCCCGGAGCGGACCAGCAGCGTCGCCGCGAGACCGAGCATCAGGGCCGAGCTGTTCTGGTGCACGCCCACGACCGCGCCCAGGGCGATGAGGCCGAGGCGCAGGGCTATGCCGACGATCCAGACGCCCCCGCTCGCCTTGGTGCTCTTGCTCCACACGGAACCGTCCGTCTCGACCCACAACCGCGTGGTCCAGGCCCAGCCGGCTCCGGTGGCCAGCCCGATGACCAGCTCGACGGCGAGCAGGAGGGCCGACTCGGTGTGGTGGTGGGCGTCGAGTATGCGGGGGTCGCGCAGCGCCACGACGGCGAGGATCACGGGGAGGAGCCACCAGCGCCGGTCGGTGTCGATCTGACGGGCGCGGAACTGCCGCACGATCACCACCGCGACGACGGCCACGATCACCAACGCGTTGACCAGCCCGGACATCAGAGCCTCCGTGAGCGGAAGGGGATGTCGGCGGCGAGCGCTGCCGACGCCTTCGACGCTACGGAAATTCGCGGGTCGGCAGATCGGCGCCAGGGTGGATCGTGGGTGGATCCCCGCACCGCCCCGGCTCCACCCAAGGGTGGAGCCGGGCGATGGCGGCGGGACTGGGCTGGCTCGGGTGCAAGCTGGGGCCGGGCCGAGCGGGGCAGAGCTGGGCTGGCTCGGGTGCGAGCTGGGTCCGGACCAAAGCCGGGGAGAGCCGAGCCGGCCCGGGCGGGCCGGGCCGGATCCAGGTCCGACCCGAGTCCAGATCAGAACAGGGCCTGGATCAGAATTGAGTCCGGATCAAAGCCGAGCGAGCCCGGATCAGAACCTCATCCCGATCAAGGCAGGCCCCGGATCGGAACCAGGTCCGGGAACGAAGCCGGGCCCAGTTCGAACCCGGGCCCGGCTCAGTGATCAGGCGTCGATCCGCGACCGGTCCAGCGTCGCCGCCGAGCTGGAGATGAACTCCTTGCGCGGTGCCACGTCGTTGCCCATGAGCAGATCGAAGACCTGCTCGGCCGCGTCCAGGTCGGAGAGGTTGATCCGGCGCAGGGTGCGGTGACGGGGGTCCATCGTCGTCTCGGCCAGCTGGTCGGCGTCCATCTCTCCGAGACCCTTGTAGCGCTGGATGGAGTCCTTGAACCGGACGCCCTTGCTCTGGAACTCCAGCATCTTCTCGCGCAGCTCACGGTCCGAGTACGTGTAGACGTACTTGTCCTGGCCCTTCTTGGGCTGGACCAGTTCGATGCGGTGCAGCGGCGGCACCGCGGCGAACACCCGGCCGGCCTCGACCATGGGCCGCATGTAGCGCTGGAACAGGGTCAGGAGCAGACACCGGATGTGGGAGCCGTCCACATCGGCGTCGGTCATCATGATGATCTTGCCGTAGCGGGCCGCGTCGATGTCGAAGGTACGGCCCGACCCCGCTCCTATGACCTGGATGATCGCCCCGCACTCGACGTTCTTCAGCATGTCGGTGACGGACGACTTCTGGACGTTGAGGATCTTGCCGCGGATCGGCAGCAGCGCCTGGAACTCGGAGTTCCGGGCGAGCTTGGCCGTACCGAGTGCGGAGTCTCCCTCGACGATGAACAGCTCGCTGCGCTCGACGTCGTCGCTGCGGCAGTCGGCGAGCTTGGCGGGCAGCGACGACGACTCCAGGGCCGTCTTGCGGCGCTGCGCGTCCTTGTGCTGCCGTGCCGCGATACGCGTGCGTGCGGCGGCGACGGCCTTCTCCATGACGACGCGGGCCTGGGCCGCGGCGTCACGCTTCGTCGAGGTCAGGAAGTCCTTGAGCTCCTTGGCGACCACGTTGGCGACGATCCGGCGGGCCGCCGACGTACCGAGCACCTCCTTGGTCTGGCCCTCGAACTGCGGTTCGGCGAGCCGGACGGTGACGACGGCGGTGAGGCCCTCCAGGGCGTCGTCCTTGACGACGTCGTCCTCGGCGACGCGCAGCAGTTTCTTGGCGCGCGCCACCTCGTTCATCGTCTTGACGACGGCCTGCTCGAAGCCGGCTACGTGGGTACCGCCCTTGGGGGTGGCGATGATGTTCACGTACGACCTGAGCGTCGTGTCGTAGCCGGTCCCCCAGCGCATGGCGATGTCGACGCCGAGTTCGCGGGTGACCTCGGTGGGCGTCATCTGGCCGTGGTCGTCCAGGACGGGCACCGTCTCCTTGAAGGTGCCCTGGCCCGACAACCGCAGGACGTCGCAGACCGGCTTGTCGCTCGCCAGGTACTCGCAGAACTCGCTGATGCCGCCGTCGAAGCGGAAGGACTCCTCCCCCTTGCTGCCGCCCTCGCCGAGGCCGTACTCGTCGCGGACGACGATGGTCAGCCCGGGCACCAGGAACGCGGTCTGCCGGGCCCGCTGGTGCAGGCCGTCCAGCGAGAGTTTGGCGTCCTTGAGGAAGATCTGCCGGTCGGCCCAGTAGCGCACACGCGTGCCGGTGCGGGTCTTGGGGATCCGCTTTGTCTTGCGCAGGCCACCGGGCTCGAACGCCGCGTCCGGGCCGGCGGTGGTGAAGGAGCCCGGCACGCCGCGCCGGAAGCTGATGGCGTGGGTGTTGCCGCTGCGGTCCACCTCGACGTCCAGGCGCGCGGACAGGGCGTTCACCACGGAGGCGCCCACGCCGTGCAGACCACCGGAGGCGGCGTACGAGCCGCCGCCGAACTTGCCGCCGGCGTGCAGCTTGGTCATGACGACCTCGACACCGGAGAGGCCGGTCTTGGGCTCGACGTCGACCGGGATCCCCCGGCCGTTGTCCCGGACCTCCACCGAGGCGTCGTCGTGCAGGATGACCTCGATGTGGTCGCAGTAGCCCCCGAGGGCCTCGTCCACGGAGTTGTCGATGATCTCCCACAGACAGTGCATCAGGCCACGGCTGTCGGTGGACCCGATGTACATACCCGGGCGCTTGCGTACGGCCTCGAGCCCCTCGAGGACGAGCAGGTGCCGCGCGGTGTAGTTGGAACCGTCCCGGTCTGCTCCTGCCAGCAGCGCTGTCGACGGCACGGACGTTTCGGCGGTCACGCGGTTCGCTCCTCGCTGAATTTCAGATGAGGCCCTTTTGGGTAAGGACCCGGCTTCGGTTGCCGCTCAGAGGGTACCGAGGCCTGGTAGAGCCGTTGTAACGCCACCCTCGTCTCCTCCTCACACTAGTCCAGGGTCGTATACCTGTTCGATCCCTCGATGGAGTGAAGTACATATCACGTTCCCTTCGGGGCATGAACCATTTAGGCTCCGGGCACGTCCTCATGAACAACCGGCAATCCAGCCGGGTGGACCCGACCCTGACCCCACAGCGCGAACCCGTACAGACACATAGACACGCAATACGGCACATTCGCCGCCAACCGGCAGCAGACAGCCGCCCCGGAAGAATTTTTCGAGAAAAGGCCACGAGCGGGAACGTTTTCGGCCTGGTTGGATGTTGACCCTGGTACGACAGCTCGTCGAGCTAGAGAAGAGGCGACGTGACTACTGTTCTGACCCCCGCGAGCCCACTGACGGCCGCCGATCGCTGCGACCGCTGCGGCGCCCAGGCATACCTGCGCGTCGTCCTGCTGAGCGGCGGAGAACTGCTCTTCTGCGCCCACCACGGCCGCAAGTTCGAGCCGGAACTCAAGAAGATCGCCGCTGAGATACAGGACGAGTCGGAGCGGCTGACCTCCGCTCCAGCAGCAAGCGTTCCTGAAGAAGACCGCTGACACATCGCGTCCACGACGAGCCAGCACCGGCCCAGGCCGGCGACGGGCGGCCCCGCTCCTGAACCACAGGAGCGGGGCCGCCCGTCTTCGTATCCGTTCGTTCGTACCCGCGGAGACCCGCGGATGCCGCTCAGACGCCGTCAGGCGCCCTTGTGCGGCCCTGGCGAGCCGCGGTGGCGGCCCAGTGTCCGAAGGACGTCCGACACCCTGGTGTAGACGCCTGGGCTCCCGGCGCGCCCGCACCCGCTGCCCCACGACACGAGCCCGATCAGCCGCCCCTGGGCGACCAGCGGCCCGCCGCTGTCCCCCTGGCAGGCGTCACGGCCCCCCTGAGCCTCTCCGGCACAGAGCATGGACTCGGACAGGTAGGTGCCGTCGGCACCAGCCGGATAGGCCTCCTCGCACTGCGCGTCGGACAGCACGTGCAGGCGCGCCGCGTGCAGGCTCCCCGCATAGTCGCCGCCGCCGGTGAGATCGCCCCAGCCGTAGACCGTGGCCGCCGTGCCCGCCCGGTAGGCCGTGTCGCCCGCGGCCGCCATCGTGACGACCGAACTCTGGGGCAGCGGATCGGCGAGCGTGAGCACGGCGAAGTCACCGGCGTTGCTGCGGGGGTCGTAGTCCGGATTGACCCAGACTTCGCGTACGGCGATCTCCTGGCCCCGGTCCGACAGCAGGTCCGTACGGCCCGCGATGGCCTTGAGGTCCGTCGCCCGGTGCGGCGGCGCCCCCAGGACGTCGTCGCCCATGCAGTGGGCCGCGGTCAGCACGGTGGTCCGGCCCACGGCCACACCGCCGCAGAACTGCCCCGCCCGGGTACCCCCGAACCGGTCACGGCTGGACAGCGCCACCGTCCAGGGGCTCACGGAGACATCGACCGGGAACCCGCCGACGACGATGCTGTCGGCGGCCACGGGGGACGCGGAGACCAGCGGTATGGCGGACGCGGCGGCCGCCAGGACCAGCGGCCGGGTCAGCGCCCGGGCAAGGGGACGACGCATGCACGTTCCTCACTCTGGGATGGTCTTGGGAGACCCACAGTGATCCAGCGCGCCACGCCCCGCACCCGCGGCCAGCACGAAGGCCCGGTCCCCTGAGGGGAAACCGGGCCTTCCGTGTCGTACGACTACGACCTAGTCGAGGTAGTCGCGCAGCACCTGCGAACGCGACGGGTGGCGCAGCTTCGACATGGTCTTGGACTCGATCTGGCGGATGCGCTCACGGGTGACCCCGTACACCTTGCCGATCTCGTCGAGGGTCTTCGGCTGACCGTCGGTGAGACCGAAGCGCATCGAGACCACACCGGCCTCGCGCTCGGACAGGGTGTCCAGGACGGAGTGCAGCTGCTCCTGGAGGAGGGTGAAGCTGACCGCGTCGGCCGGGACGACGGCTTCGGAGTCCTCGATGAGGTCACCGAACTCGCTGTCGCCGTCCTCACCCAGGGGGGTGTGCAGGGAGATGGGCTCGCGGCCGTACTTCTGGACCTCGATGACCTTCTCCGGGGTCATGTCGAGTTCCTTGGCCAGCTCCTCCGGGGTGGGCTCGCGGCCCAGGTCCTGGAGCATCTGGCGCTGCACGCGCGCGAGCTTGTTGATGACCTCGACCATGTGCACCGGGATACGGATGGTGCGGGCCTGGTCGGCCATCGCGCGGGTGATCGCCTGACGGATCCACCAGGTGGCGTACGTGGAGAACTTGTAGCCCTTGGTGTAGTCGAACTTCTCCACCGCGCGGATGAGTCCGAGGTTGCCCTCCTGGATCAGGTCCAGGAAGAGCATGCCGCGGCCGGTGTAGCGCTTGGCCAGGGAGACCACCAGTCGGAGGTTGGCCTCCAGGAGGTGGTTCTTGGCGCGGCGGCCGTCCTCGGCGATGATCTCCAGCTCGCGCTTGAGCTTGGGGGCGAGCTTGTCGGCGTTGGCCAGCTTGTCCTCGGCGAACAGACCGGCCTCGATGCGCTTGGCGAGCTCGACCTCCTGCTCGGCGTTGAGGAGGGGGACCTTGCCGATCTGCTTGAGGTAGTCCTTGACGGGGTCGGCGGTGGCACCGGCGGCTGCGACCTGCTGCGCGGGCGCGTCGTCCTCGTCCTCGTCGGAGAGCACGAACCCGGCGCTCTCGGCGCCCTCGGGCTCGTCCCCGGTCTTGCCGGGGGTCTCCTCGGTCGCCTCTTCGTCGACTACCTCGACGTCGTCCTTCTTGGCACTGGTCTTCTTGGCCGCCGCCGTCGTCTTCTTGGCGGCGACCTTCTTGGCGACCGCCTTCTTGGCGGGCGCGGTCTTCTTGGCAGCGACCTTCTGGGCGGCGTCGTCCTCGACGGAAGCGTCGGCGACGGCTGCCGCCGGAGTGGCGGTGGCGGTGGCCTTCTTGGCGGTCACCGTCTTCGCGGCGACCGTCTTGGTGGCGGTGCGCTTGGCCGGACTCTTCGCTGCGACGCTCTTTCGGGTGCGCTTGGGCTCCGCGGCACTGACCATCAGCGTCACACCCTCTTCCTCGAGGATCTGGTTGAGGCTGCGCAGTACGTTCTTCCACTGAGTGGCCGGAATCTGGTCAGCTTCGAAGGCCCGACGCACGTCATCGCCGGCGATCTGCCCCTCAGCCTTTCCCCGCTCGATGAGCGCCATGACAGAGACGGACTCGGCGATCTCCGGCGGGAGCGTACGGGATGTGCTGGCCGACACGAACAACCTCTCGGAACGATGGAAAACGGCTTCCGGCCCCGTCCGGTACGGACAGGAGCCGACGACCGCCGACTTGGGGATGGGCCGACGGCGCGGGCTGGGGCCGGGAAGAAACACAGCGCCTTGAACGGCGTCCGTATTCCCTTCCGCGGCTGTCACCTCTTAGGTCATCGCACAGTGCCCGCGAGCGTTACGCCCAATCTGCGTGGCCCGAGTCACACCCCGTAAGCGCTCAAAAACGGTCAGACACGGGCAGAGGAGGTCACCCAGGGCCGTGGCGGGCGCTCCTCAGGGAGATTCAACACCCCGTCGCACCGCCGGACCCCGCCGGATTCCCTGGAGGATCCTGCGGGGTCCGGCGGAAGACGGGCGCCCCGGCCGGGCGCCGCCACGAGAACGCGGCACACCTCGACCGCACGGACCATCCCGTGCGCGTCAGTGTTCGCGCGGGGCGGGCACCACGCGCTCCACCTCGGGGTGCACGATGAGCAGCTGCCGCATGGCCGCCTCGGCCGCCGCACCGTCGCCGGCGGCGAGGGCGTCGACGATCCGGGCGTGGTGCCCCAGGGAGGCCTCGGTCGGGCGGTCACAGCCGGTGACCGGGCCGCCGGAGACCTGGAGAGCCGAGGAGACGATCCCGGAAAGGTGCTCCAGCATCCGGTTGCCCGCGACCTGGATGAGCAGCGAGTGGAACTCGGCGTCCGCGCGGGAGAAGGTCAGCGCGTCACCCTGCCCCATGGCGTGGCTCATGATCTCGACCATGTCGGAGAGGCGCTGCTGGACGTCCTCGCGCCCGTGCCCGGCGGCGAGGCGCGCGGCGAGCGGCTCGATCGTCCAGCGCAGCTCGCTCAGCTCGCGGCGCTGGTTGTCGCGCTGCGGGCCGAAGGCGCGCCATTCGATGATGTCCGGGTCGAGGAGGTTCCAGTCGCTGACGGGACGCACGCGCGTGCCGACGTTCGGGCGGGCGCTGACCAGGCCCTTGGCCTCCAGGACGCGGAGCGATTCGCGGACGACGGTGCGGGAGACCTCGAAACGCTGGCCGATCTCCTCGGGCACCAGCGGGCGGTCGGCGCCCAGGTCCCCGGAGACGATCATCTGACCCAGCTGCTGGACGAGTTGGCCGTGCAGCCCGCGTCCGCGGCTGCCCGCGGCACGCCGGCCCACGCGGCCCAGCTCAGGGTCGGAACCGTCCCAGGAAGGGGCTCCGAGGCGCTCGGTGACGGGCGCCTCGGCGTAGGGGTAGCGGTCGAGATCGCCCGGGCCGGCGAGACCGGAGTCTGCGGAGCGGGCGGCGGTCATCATGGTGTGCGCAAGGGTACTCACGGATCCTTTGTCGGCGCTGTCTCCAACTCCCTTGAGGTCTTTGGTGAAAAGCACACGAAAGGGTGATCGCTCACCCCGTCGCAATTGACGCCTTATCGGAAAGAAATGGGCTTTCTACGGGGAGTTGTGCGCAGAGCGGCACCCCAAGGGTTGCGGACGGTCGTCATCGGACCCTGCTCCGCAGGGTCGTGAGCAGATACGCGCAGAGCAGGGCGGTCAGCGACAACGCCAGTGCCCCGCCCACGGGTTGGGCGATCACCCGTGCCGCCGCGGACAGGTAACGCTCTCCCCCGAAGGGCCACTGGAGCAGCAACACCTTCCGCATCCGCATCGGGAACCCTTCCGCGGTCCGCACGGCCGGCCCTTCCAACGCCTTGTGCACGAGGGGTACGACGAGGATCGGTACGGCGACCACCGCGGCGAGCCCGGCCGTGGTGGACCGGAAGATGCCGGCCGCCAGAACTCCGGCCCAGGCGCAGCCGACGACCAGGCCGATCCAACTCGCGCTCATCGACAGCCAGTCGGCGGGAACTTGCGCGAGCTCCCGTCCGTAGACGAGATAGAGCACTTCGGCGTCGCAGCCCACCGTGAGGAAGGCCAGCAGCAGCGCGGTGGCCGCGGAGACGAGGAGCTTCGCGAGGAGCAGCCCCATCCTGCGGGGCACGGTGCCGCGGTCCGCCGCCAGGGCGGGGTGGCGGAACTCGTCACCGAACGCGAACGCGCCGAGCAGTCCCGCACCGAGCGCCGCGGGCGGCAGGGGCAACTCCCGCGGCCACGCGGCCAGCAGACGCGGCTGCGGGGTGTGCCCGATGCGCGCCAACAGCAGCGCGGTGAGGGCGGACACGACGAGTACGGCGGCCCCGGTCAGAAACCCGGTGCCGATACCGGCGGCCCGACGCAGCTCGTAGCGGAGCGGGCGCAGCGGACTGGGGGCGGAGCGGACGGAGATGGGAGGCGGCAGCGGGGACAGCGCCTCGGGGGTGAGGGCTTGGGAGGGGCGCGGGGCACGCGCGCGGGGACGGGTGCCGGACGACTCCTCGGGGTCGATGAGGGGGACCAGACGGGAGTTTGTGGCGGGAGTGCTGGCAGCAGCCCCGTGCGGCGGGTGGAGTTCGGCGGCGGGCGGCGGCTCAGCGGTGGGCGGCTGGGGACTGGGAGCGGGCGGCGCGGCGGGGCGGGGCCGTGCGGTATCGGCGGGCAGCGTGTCGGTGGATGGCGTCGGCGGTTCGGCGGGCAGCACGTCTGTGAGTCGCGTCGACGGCTCGGCAAGTGGCATGTCCGCGCGGGCCGATGGCGTCTCGGCTTCCGACGGGACGTCCGGCACCCGCGGCTCGTCGGCGGAATCCGCCTCATCCCGGGGGGCCGTTCCGGCGCCCGGTCCCATGTCCCCGATCTCGTCCGCGAGTTGGTGGACGAGGATGTCGTGCCGGAACGCCGTCTCGCCGACGTCGGCGCATGTACTGCCGTACACGGAAAGGCGGTTGCCGTCCTCCCGTACGACTTCCACGGAGCGGTGGGCGGTGCGGGCCTCCTTGGTGAGGAGAGCGGCCAGGCGGTTGGCGTGCGGGCTGCGGACGGCGACGCGGGGGCGCAGCCGGGTGCGGGCGAACTCTCCGGCCTCCTGGTCGGCTACGAGTCTGCCCTGCTCCAGGGTGACGACCCGGTCGGCGCTGCGGGCGGCCTCCTTGGGGTCGGCGGTGGTGAACAGGACCGTGCCGCCCTGGGCCGCGTGCGCGCGCAGCATGCCGTACAGCCAACGGCTTTCGCGGGCGGAGAGGGCGTCCGCGGGTTCGTCCAGCACGAGGGTGTGCGGGTCGGACAGCAGGGCGCAGGCGAGGCCGAGTCGGCGGTCCATGCCCCGCGCGAGGCTGCCGAGGCGTTCGTCGCGCAGGCTGACGATGCCGACCACTTCGAGGACCTCGTCGGCGCGCCGGGCGGGAACTCCCGCCGCGGCGCACAGCATCCGGAGGTGGCCGCGGACCGATCGGGCCGGATGACCCGGCACATCACCCAGGAGGACGCCGACCTCGCGCGACGGGTGGGCGATGCGGTGCAGGGGGCGGCCCCTGAAGTAGGTGATTCCACGCCCCTGTTGGAGTTCGAGCATGAGTCTGAGCGCGGCCGTCTTTCCCGCGCCCGGTGCTCCGAGGAGTGCGGTGACACGGCCCGCACGTGCCTCGAAGGAGACGTCGTCGACGGCGGGCGGATGCTCCTTGCGGGCGTTGCTGGTCAGTCCGAAGGCCTGGATCACCCACAGCAAGATAGCGCGCTATGTCCGTTTTTCCGGGCACCGAACGGCCCGCTCCGCAACGGTTGATCGCCTCGGCCGAGCTGCTACGGCGTCACACCTCGGGGCGCAGCATCGGCGGGTTGAGCAGCGTGGCCCCGCCGGCCCGGAACAACTGCGCGGGGCGCCCGCCCTGACGGGTCGTCGTACCGCCCGTCGGGACGAGGAAGCCGGGCGTGCCGGTCACCTTGCGGTGGAAGTTGCGCGGGTCGAGCGCCACGCCCCACACCGCCTCGTAGACGCGGCGCAGCTCACCGACGGTGAACTCGGTGGGGCAGAACGCCGTGGCCAGGGACGAGTACTCGATCTTCGAACGGGCGCGCTCCACCCCGTCGGACAGGATCTGCGTGTGGTCGAAGGCGAGCGGTGCCACCGGATCGCCGTCGCGTCCGAACCCGCCCTGCTGCAGCAGCTCTTCGACGGGCGCCCAGCGCGCGTTGCTGGCGTCGCCGCCGGCGCGGGGCGCGGGCAGGTCGGGGGCGAGCGCGAGGTGGGCGACGCTGACGACGCGCATCCTCGGGTCGCGCTTGGGGTCGCCGTAGGTGGCGAGCTGCTCCAGATGTGCCCCGTTGTCCTGGGCGGGGGCGCCGGGGTCGTGGGCACGCAGTCCCGTCTCCTCGGCCAGTTCGCGTGCCGCGGCCTGCGACAGATCCTCGTCGGCCCGCACGAAGCCGCCGGGCAACGCCCAGCGCCCCTGGAACGGCGGCTCACCCCTGCGTACCGCCAGCCCGCACAGAGCATGGCGGCGCACGGTCAGCACGACCAGGTCCACGGTGACGGCGAAGGGCGGATACGCTGACGGGTCGTAGGACATGCGGCGATCATAGTCGTCTGCCTGACGATAAACACTCCCTTCGCCGGTACCGTCGTGACTGATCCACTTAGGTGCGATGTACGGCTCGCCTGCCGCTTCCGGCCGTCTCCCGATCCGGCCTCCTCCGAGGTCACGCTCCCAATTGCAGGCCGTCGGCCGCCTCTTCGACCATGGCGACACCGAGGCGACCGACCCGTACGGCGAAGGGGGCGCCCGCGATCCGCAGCCCGGTGAGGCCGATCTCGCCCAGGGGCGCGCTGCGCACCGGGCGGAGGGTGACCGTGCGGGCGGGGGCGTCGGGGCGGATGCCCGCGAGAGTGGTCAGCAGCAGCACTCCGGCGGCCGCCGCCGTGGCCGCCGGGCGACAGGCCGCCGGGTGCGGAAGGGGAGCGCTCCCGTCTGTGCGCTGCTCCCCCGCGTACATCTCGGGGAGCCGGTGTCCGAACGCCTCGGCCGCCGTGAGCACACCCCGCAGCAGCGAGGTCGCCTCCTTCTCGTACGCGGCGGCGGCCAGGCCCGCGACGGCGATCGCCGTCTCCGCCACCCGCACGGCTCCGCCCCGGTGACTGAATGGGCTGTATCCCGGTTCCTTCGCACCCAGACCACGCAGTCCCCAGCCCGAGTCCATGGCCGGGGCGCCGAGCAACCGGGCGAGTTGCTCGGCCCGCACCTTGTCGAGCAGGCCGGGCGCGTACTCGCCGCCGCCCAAGAGACCGGTGTCGAGGAGGTGGGCCGCGGTCGCGCCGAGGTGCGGTACGAGACGTCCGTCCGGAGACCGGGCCGCTGCCGGGCGGCCGCCGCCCAGGTCCCCGATCCAGAAGTCCGCGCGGAAGGCGGTGCGTAACTCCTGGGCCCACTCCCGCAGTTCCGCACCACCGGGTCTGCCGAACGCGTCGAGCAGATCGGCACCGAGCAGCGCCGCCCGGTGGGCGTGGGCCTGTGTCTCGCAGCGGACGGGGCCGCCCGGGTGCGGGTCGCTCAGATACGTGCCGTCACCCACGGCGGTCCGCAGCCAGGTCAGACAGCGCTCGGCGGCCGGGAGCAACTCCCGCGTCTCCTGCTCCGGAAGCCCCCAGCGGCGGGCCTCCGCGAGCAGCACGGGGAAGAGCAGGGTCGCCTCGGTCCCCGTGCAACTCGGCGGAAGATGGGCGCCGGCGTCACGACGCGGTCCAGGAATCAGACCCAACTGCGCTCCGGCGCGCTGGAGTTGGGTGCGGGCGAGGATCCGCAGTGTGCCCGCGGCGAGCCGCGTACCGAGAGGCAGCGTCATCCGCGCCGCCGTGAGCGACTCGGCCGGCGCCAGCCCGCAGCGCCAGGGTGCCCCGGCCGCGAGATGAATGTCGGAGGGGTGGGCGGGGTCGCGCAGCAGCAGTGCCTGGAGGTCCTCGATGCTGGTCCGCAGGAGCACCGGGACTCGGGGGTCGTCGCCGGTCGCCCGTGCGGAGGCCAGGGGACTCGTCGCGCCGTGGCCCACCGCCCTGATCGGTCCCGCGCCGTCCGGCCGTACCCGGAGTTCCACGCTCACCGTGCCGCCCGGTGGCAGTTCGAACTCCCAGCGCAGAAGCCCCGCGGAGGCCATCGCGTCGGCGGGCGGAGGGTCGGCCGTGACCGCCGAGTTGCCCGTGGGGCCGGACCAGCGCAGGCCCGAGTCGTGGACGCTGGCGGGCAGTTCGGTTCCTGCACTGCCTGCGGCGATCGCGCCCAGATCGGCCATGTCGGTGCCGAGCGCCACCTCGACCGGCAGGCGCAGCGGGCGCCAGGAAACGCTGCGCAGAGTGATGCGTTCGGTGCCGTCGGCGTGCCGGGTCCGCTCGACGACGAGGTCCGGGTCCGGGCCGCAGTCCGGGGAGACCCGCATGGTCCCCACGAAACGGGCGCGGTCGGCCGCCGTCATCCTGGCCTGCACCGCCAGTGGTTCCCGTCCGGCCACCCGCAGCTGGCAGCGGGAGAGCACGCGTCGCCCCGCGCGGTAGAACCCCTCCAGCCCCCGTCCGTTCAGCTGCCCTTGCTCGGTGGAGACGGCCAGGCCCGGGAGGGCCACGCAGATCAGGGTGGTGTGGGTGGGCGGTAGTTCGAGGGAGCGGCGGGGCGTCGGGCGGAACGGGCGTGGCGGGTGTGGTGGAGGGCTTTGAGGCGGGGAGCCGGGAGAGGACTCGCGCGGAGAAACAGGAGACGAGGGGCGTGGGGATGCGGGCGGGGGTGGGCGGCGGATCTGGCCGGGTGCCCGCCCTTCTGCCGGTGGATGGGACGGTTGCGGCGGATGCTCGGGATCGGCGGTGCCCGCGTACGGCGGCGCGGAGCCGGTGCCGAGGTACGGCTGTGACGGGCTCGTGCTTCCGTACGGCGGCGATGAGTTGGTGGCCCGACTCGGGCGCGGCTCGGGGTCGACGGAGTCGGGGCGGTCGTCGTCGGCGGAGGGCGGAGTCGGCTGGTGCATGGGCGGCTTCTTCTGCGCTCTGTGCGCCTCAGACGTGTGCGGCGCCGGATGGACGGTTCCGGGAGGACAAGGACTGTCCGGCGACACGGCCCGTTCAGGCGTTCCGCCACTCAGGTGAACGGAACCGGGCTCCTCGTGGTCACGCCTGCCGCCTGGGAAGCCGACCGAATGGCGGCGCGGCGCAAGGGGCGAAGGGAGCGGACAACTGGCGCCGGTCCCCCGGTCCCGGCGTCCGCCGAACCGGCGCGTGGTCCGTCGGCCGAACGCGCCCGTTTCTCGTGCCGCGTGCACCTCGGCAAGTCCAGCGGCAAGTCCGGCGTCAGCCCACGCGCTGGGGATGCTGACCGCTTGCAGAGTCACCGTCAGCCGCCGGACGCCCCGGTGGACCCACGCGTGGAACCAAGCTCCGAACGCACCGGGCCGACCACTGGACCGGCGGGGCGGCCTGCCACTCCCCCAGCCCTTGATCACCCGTCCCCCTCAATGCCGTTGCTCCCCGGCTGCGGCGTCTCCGAGCAGGTGTCGTAGCGCCGCGCATCGGTCTTCCCAGAGGTACGCGGCCGTGTGCCGCCGGGGCGTGCGGTGCCCTGCGCCGGTGTGCGCGGGCGGGATCCGCTAGTGCCGGGTCGGCGGCCGTTCACGCCCGAGGGATGAGGATGGCCTTCGGCTCCGTCGGCGGTACGGGTGCGTCGCCGACGGCGAGGGGCTGTGGGCGAGGCCGCCTCCCGTGCCGGGCTGTCACCGGGACCGCTCCCGCCGCGCTGTACGGAACCGTCGGCGACTTTCGCGCCGCCAACCAGCCCTCCGGCGGGCGTTGCCTCTCCGACTTCGGCCGCGTTTCCAACTCCCGCCGCTCCTCCGGCTCCTGCCGCTCCTTTGGCTCCCGCAGTCCTTCCAACTCCCGCCACGTCTCCGACGCCCGCAGCCCCTTCAGCCCCCGCCACCCCTCCAGAGCCCGCCACTCCCCCAACTCCGGTCACCTCTCCGATGCCGGCCGGTCCCCCAACTGCCGTGGCCCCTCCAGCTCCCGCCGCTTTTCCAACTCCCGCCGCCCCACCGACTCCTGCCCTGTCTCCAACTCCCGCACCTACACCGGCTCCAGCCGCACTTCCAACCCCCGTCCCCCTCCCGGCGCCCGGCGCCTCTACACCCTCCGTAACCTCCGCCCGCCCCACCCGCTCCGCGCGCAGGCACCGCCGGATCGACTCCGGGTCCAGGCCCTCGTTGCAGGCCTGGTGCAAGAGGCGGGCGAACAGGTAGTCGGGGTCCGCGCCCAGGGCCATGGCCAGGGCCTCCCTGGCCTCCAGGTCGTCGCCGGTCGACCAGGCGACCCAGCCGGCCAGGGTGAGAGGAGCCGCGGCGTGTTCGCCGTACGGTCCGACGCAGCGGCGGGCCAACGCGCGCCAGAGGCGCAGGGCCGGTACCGCGTCGTCGCCCTCCATCCACTCGGCGGCGCGATCGCGGGTCGTGCGGTCCTGGAGGCCGAGGATCAGCGTGGCGGCCTCGTCGTGGGCGAGCAGCGCGTCATCGCGGAAGTCCGCGTAGAGGGCACCGGACACGTGCGGCGCCGCCGCGAATCGCCTCATGATCCGCTGGGCCAGATCCAAGGTCTCCTGCCCCACGTCCGGTCGGCTGGCGTCGTCGAGGATCCTGGGGACCAGGGTCATGCCGGCGGCGTCCAGCGCGACTTCCTGCCGAAGTGCCAGAGCCGTTTCCCAGGGCTGCAGCCTGGCCCGCAACTCCCTCAGCGTGCCGCGCACTTGGAGTCCCGCGTAGGTCGCCGCAGCGGCCAGTACGGAGGTGCCTGGCAGGCCCATCGGGGATCCGTCGACCGGGCAACACCCCTCGATCGGGCAGCAGTACGACCAGAACCGGCCGTCCGAGATGCAGAGCGCCTCGATCACCGTCACGTCGAGGCGGCCGCACTCGGTGCGCAGCTTCTGCACGAGCGGGCGCAGGCGTTCCATGACCTGGCGTCCCGACTCTCCCGGCGCCGGTTCCTGACAGACGTAGGCGATCATCTGCTCGGGCCGGGTTCCCCTGCGCTCGCTGCCCGTCACCAGGCCGTGGGCCAACTGCCGCGCCACGGAAGCCCAGTCGTCCGCGCCGGCAGGGATGCCGAGCCGGGCCCTGCCGCCGAACCGGCCCCGGTCGCCCCGGTCGTGCAGGGCGACGAGGACGATGCTGTCCTCGGGGCGGTACCCGAGCAGATAGGGCAGGGCGTCGGCGAGTTCGGCGGGCGAGCGCAGGGTGACCTGGTGCTCTGCGCCGTGTCGCTCGTACGCGGTGGGGTCGATGTCGCCGTTTTCGGCGGATCCGGTCGTTTCGCTGTGGTTCGTCATGCGTCGACGATCTCGCGGATCGCAAAGTTCCGCTTGAGCCTGTGGATAAGTTCGGTCAGGGACACGCCACATGAGGTTCGACAGGCCCAAGTCGGCCCACCTGACCGGGAAATCCGGACCGCCCTCGGCGATCGCGTGATCACCCCACGGGACGGGGCGGCCGGGGCGGTTCTGTCGCCGCAACCAACACCCGCCCGAACCGAGGCAGTTCCGTGCCACCGAAGCCCGCCCCGACCCAGCGCGAATCACCGCACCCGCAGGCCGCCATCACTCCAACCGCAGGCCGCCGACGACAAGGATCCCGAAAACGAGACCTCAGCCCGCCGCAGCCAGGACCAACGGAAGCACCTGTTCGCTGCCTGACCGGCGGAGCAGTCGGGCAGCGACCGCGAGTGTCCAGCCCGAGTCCGTGTAGTCGTCCACGAGCAGGACCGGCCCGGGAGAGGCGGCCAGGGCATCGGCCAGTTCCCCGGAGACGGCGAACGCGTCGGACAGGGCCCTGAGGCGTTGGGCGGAGTTGCTGCGACGCGCCCCGTGCGTGCCGTCCGGTCCGGTGTACGTCAAGGTGCCCAGGAGGGGGAGGCGGCCGATGGTCGCGATGCCCTGGGCCAGGGAACCGACCAGTTGCGGGCGGCGCAGGGACGGTACGGCCACGACGCCCACGGGCCGGGCGGAGGCGTCCGCGACATTCGGTGCCCAACCGCCAGGAGAGCGCGCCCAGTCGGCGAGGACCGCCACCGCGGCTTTCAGGACGTCGTCGGGAACCGGGCCGTCGGGCGCGTTCTCTGCCAGCAGCGGGCGCAGCCGGTTGCCCCAGCCGATGTCCGAGAGGCGTCCCAGAGCGCGCCCCGTGGAGCACTGGTCCTTCGCCGGGATACGGCCCTTGAGGTCGACACCCAGCGCGGCCATCCCGGTCGGCCACATCCGGCGCGGCTCGACCTCCACGCCCGGGCGGTCCAGTTCCTTCGTCGCCCCTGTCAACGTCTCCGCGGAGACCGAGGAATCGATCCAGGCGCCCGCGCAGTTGTCGCAGCGGCCGCACGGCACCGCGCCCTCGTCGTCCAGCTGCCGGCGCAGGAACTCCATCCGGCACTGGGACGTACTCACGTAGTCGCGCATGGCCTGCTGCTCAGCCGCGCGCTGTTTGGCCACCCAGGTGTACCGCTCGGCGTCGTAGACCCACTCCGCGCCCGTGGCCGACCAGCCGCCCTTCACCCGCTTGACCGCGCCGTCGACGTCCAGGACCTTCAGCATCGTCTCCAGGCGGCTGCGCCGTAGGTCGACCGCCGTCTCCAGGGCCGGCACGGACAGTGGCCGTCCGGCGTCGGCGAGGGCCGAGAGGGTCTGCCTGACCTGTGTCTCGGGCGGGAAGGCCGTATCGGCGAAGTAGCGCCAGATGGCCTCGTCCTCGCGGCCGGGCAGGAGCAGCACGTCGGCGTGGGCCACACCGCGACCCGCACGGCCCACCTGCTGGTAGTAGGCGATCGGCGAGGAGGGCGAGCCGAGGTGGACGACGAAGCCCAGGTCCGGCTTGTCGTAGCCCATGCCCAGTGCCGAGGTGGCGACGAGGGCCTTGACGCGGTTCTCCTGGAGGTCGATCTCAGCCTGCAGTCGGTCGGCGTTCTCCGTCTTCCCGGTGTACGAGGCGACCTTGAAGCCGCGTTGACGCAGGAAGGCGGTGGCCTCCTCGGCGGCGGCCACCGTGAGCGTGTAGATGATCCCGGAGCCGGTCAGCTCGTCCAGGTGCTCGGCGAGCCAGGCCAAACGGTGCGCGGCGTCCGGCAGTTGGACCACTCCCAGCCGCAGGCTCTCCCGCTCCAGCGGGCCACGGAGCACCAGGGCCTCCCCCGCGCCCGTGCCCAACTGCTCGGCCACATCGGCCGTCACGCGCGCGTTGGCGGTCGCCGTGGTGGCCAGCACCGGTACGCCGGCGGGCAGTTCGGCCAGCATCGCCCGCAGCCTGCGGTAGTCGGGGCGGAAGTCGTGTCCCCAGTCGGAGATGCAGTGCGCCTCGTCGACCACCAGGAGGCCGGTCGTAGCGGCGAGCTTCGGCAGCACCTGGTCGCGGAAGTCGACGGAATTGAGCCGCTCCGGGCTCACCAGGAGGACGTCGGTCTCGCCCCGTTCGACCTCTCCGTAGATGTTGTCCCACTCCTCAGGGTTGGCCGAGTTGATCGTGTGCGCCCGGATACCGGCCCGCGCCGCGGACTCGACCTGGTTGCGCATCAGCGCCAGGAGCGGCGAGATGATCACCGTAGGACCGGAGCCGCGCCGGCGCAGCAGGGCGGTGGCGACGAAGTACACCGCCGACTTGCCCCAGCCGGTGCGCTGCACCACCAGCGCACGCCGGCGGTCCTCCACCAGGGCCTCCACCGCCTGCCACTGGTCCTCGCGCAGCCGCGCCGTACCGCTCCGATCTCCGACCAGCTCGGCGAGGATGGCGTCGGCTTCGGCACGCAGCTCCTGGTTGCTCATACCCCCATGCAACCGCACGCCACTGACAACGGCCCAATCCCCCGCCGCGACGGAGCGCGCGGGCCCGTGTCCCGCACCCCGTCCGACCGGCTCTCTCTGGACCTCCCGCACCTCAATGGCGTACGAAAGTGTCGTGCTCGAACGTCCCAGGCGTCGCCGGGTGGCTCATTGGGTAGGGATATAAGCCACAGACCGTCAGATAAGGGTCTGTGGCCCCATTTGCTCGTTGCCGCATCCCAGTTCGACAGGAAGAATTGGAGTCCGCTCCCCGCACGGCTCGTCCGTGATCCGGTAGGGCTCTGCTGCGGTGTGCGCTCCCCCGAATCCGACCCCGCCCGAAGTGTGGGCGCGTAGCCGAAGGGAGGACCGTGACCTTCGGATTCGCTCCGTCCTCCGCGGCATCCACGTCGACGTCTGCCGACCTGTCCGCCGCTTCCGCCAACCCCCTGGCCCGTCTGCTCGAGCCCTCCGAATGGGCCGCCGCCGGAATCCCGTTGCTGCGCAATCCCCGCGAGGTCGTCAGCGGGCTGCACTCCCGGCACCGTCCGAGACCGGCTACCGCGGTCGTGGCCGTCCTCGATCCGGACGAGCGGCTGCTCGCGAGCGCCTCGTTCGTCCGGCGGTCCGCCCCGGCCGACGGCTGGATGTTCCGCAACGCGCTGCTCGCGCAACTGCGCCGCGTCATCCCGCACGATCTGCGCCGCCGTACCCCGGTGCGCACGGCCGTGCTGCTCTACTGCCGTGAGGGCGACGCGCGTTGGACGGAGGAGGACGGCGCGTGGATGTGGGGGCTGCGGGACGCCTGCACGCTGCACGGGCTGCGCTGCGGGGCCTACATCACGCTGACCCGCGACGGCTGGCAGGTGCTCGGTGAGGGGCGCGGCGGCCGACGGCCCAGCGCGGACTCCGCGCCGGAACCTTTCGCCATGTCCGAGGTACCGCCCCTGCTGCCCCGCACCGGCGGCGCCGCCTCGGAGGTTCTGCGCCGCGCCGCGGCCCGCTGACACCCGGTCCGGGCTCCGCGCCCGGACCGTACGGCCCACTGCGGAGTCCTTACGACGCCGAGTCGCCCACACTCCTGTGGCGGGGCACAAGTACAGCCGCGGCAGGGGCACTTCACCGGCGGCACCAGAAATCCACGCACGCCGAACGCGTCACCGTGCACAGACCGTCGCGACGGCGTTCATCCGACCACCGTCGCCCTCCGAGAGCCTTCCGAGAGTTCCCGGAAGGCTCAGACGCCCGCGCCCAGCACCGAGTTGATCTGCTGCGGGTCGCCGCAGACGATCAGCAGGGTGCCGGCCCGGCCGAGGGCCAGGGGCAGGGCGGTGGTGGCAACGTCGGCCGCGCCTCCGTTGACGGCGACCACGACGACGGGACGGGACGCCGCCCGGCCCGCGACGGCGGCGTCCGCGTAGAAGACGTCGTCGCGCGCGTCGTGCTGCGCCCAGTAGGAGGCTTCGCCGAAGGACAGTTCGTGGGCGGCCCACGGATGCGGTTCGCCGGTGGTGATCACCAGCACGTCACCGGGGGCACGGCCCGACTCCAGAAGCAGGTCCACGGCTTCCTCGGCAGCGTCCAGCGCGCCCTCGGCCGAGGCCGGGATCAGCTGGATCTGCGGGGTCGCCACAGCGGTGCCGGAGGAGGCGGGGACAGCCGGACCCGAGGGTCCGGGCTTGGCCACGGCCACGTCGCGCGGCGTACGTTGCGCCGGTGCCGTGGGCCGCAGGGGGCCGGGGCGACCGGGACGCGACGGCGCCGCGGGGCGGGGGCCGGGTACAGGGCGGGGGGTCGGCGCGACGCGGCCACTGGCCGGAGTGACGCTGGGACCCTGGGCACTCTCGTGAATCTGAGGCTCCTCGGGAATGAGAGGCATGAGCTGATTTTTATCAAACGCTGGTACGGCTTGCGGCAGCGGGTGGCACATGAGTGCGAGCGGAACGGTCAGAAGTCGAAACCGAGCTGGCCCTCGATCTTCGGAACGTTTCCCTCCGCCCAACTGCGGGCCTTCTTGAGGTGCCGCCACTGGGGCAGCGCATCAAGATACGCCCACGACAACCGGTGGTACGGGGTGGGGCCCCGCTCCTCCAGTGCGGCCTTGTGCACGGGTGAGGGATACCCGGCGTTGGCCGCGAAAGCGAAGTCTGCATGGTCGATGCCCAGTTCGGCCATCATTTTGTCGCGCTGAACCTTGGCGATCACCGAGGCGGCCGCGACCGCCACACACGACTGGTCGCCCTTGATCACCGTACGGACCCGCCAGGGATCCCCGAGGTAATCGTGCTTCCCGTCGAGGATGACCGCGTCGGGGCGAACGGGCAAGGCCTCCAGAGCACGCACTGCGGCGAGCCGCAGCGCGGCCGTCATCCCCAGGTCGTCGATCTCTTCGTGGGAGGCGTGCCCCAGGGCGTACGCCGAGACCCACTTGCGGAGTTCCTCGGCGAGTTCGGTGCGTCGTCTGACCGCGATGAGCTTGGAGTCGGTGAGGCCTTCGGGGGGTCGGCGCAGTCCGGTGACCGCCGCGCAGACGGTGACGGGGCCGGCCCACGCACCGCGCCCCACCTCGTCGACGCCGGCAATGACCTTGGCCCCGGTCGTGGCGCGGAGTGAGCGCTCGACGGTATGAGTGGGTGGTTCGTACGGCATGGCGTGCTCAGGGTACGCCGCCCGGCGCCCTCAGCGACACCCGGGTTTCGGCGAGCCCCCCGAAGACCGCTCCGATCCGGCTTCAGGCACCGCCGGGCCGGAGCAACGGAAGCATCAACTGGTCGATCATTTCCTCGATGTCGCGGTCGATCCATTCACTGCCGCACATCTTCGAGCGGTACATCATCATCGCCGGAACGGCGTCCAGGACATAGCCGTTGGAGGCGTCGGGGCGGACCTCGCCGCGCTCTATTCCGCGGTTGATCACCTCTCCGAGCAGCCGGATCGTCGGTTCCACGACCCCTTCGAAGATCACGCCGTGGAAGCGCTCCGCCTGGGCGGTGTCGCATTCGTGAATCACCGAGCGCAGGGCGTATCCAGGGCGTGAGTACATCGCGTCGCGCGCCTGCACGCACAACGCCAGCAGGTCCTCGCGCACGCTCCCGAGGTCGGGCGCCTCGTTCAGTCGCGGCAGCCCTGCCTGCAGCGCGTCCGCGACAAGGTCCTCCTTGGACGACCAGCGCCGGTAGACCGCGGCCTTGCCGGTCTGGGCGCCGGCGGCGACGCCTTCCATCGTGAGGGCGTTCCATCCGACCGTGCCGAGTTGCTCCAACGCGGCGTCCAGGATCGCGCGTTCGAGCACGGCGCCGCGGCGTCGGAGGGAGGCCGTCTGAGCGGGGGCGGCCGTCCAGCCCGAAGTAACCATCTGAGTTTCTCCAGCGAGCAGTGGAATGGGGAATTCCGGGGATCGGGAACGGGGATCGGTGTTGCGTCACGCGGCAGCGACGGGGAGATGCCGCACGAAGGCGAGTTAAGTGAACGCTTGCGTTCACTGTCGGGGACTCACTACCGTTGACGCGACAGTGAACGCGAGCGTTCACTAACACACTTGTGGGGGACCCATAGTGACAACCTCTCAGTTGATTCAGCACCCCAAGCCAGGAGCGGCCCGCCGGGAGGGGCATCCCGGCATCGCGCTCGCGGTCATCGCGGCCTGCCAACTCATGGTGGTACTCGACGCGACGATTGTGAACATCGCGCTCCCGCACATTCAAGCCGCACTCAGTTTCAGCACCACCGACCTCACCTGGGTCGTCAGCGCCTACACGCTCACCTTCGGCGGCCTGCTGCTCCTCGGCGGCCGGGCCGGTGACATCCTCGGCCGGCGGCGGGTGTTCACCACCGGCATCCTGCTCTTCACCTTCGCCTCGCTGCTCGGCGGTCTCGCCCAGGAACCCTGGCAACTGCTGGCCGCCCGCGTCCTGCAGGGCATGGGTGGCGCGATCGCGTCGCCCACCTCGCTGGCACTCATCACCACCACGTTCCCCGAAGGGCCGGAGCGGAACAGGGCCTTCGGAGTCTTCGCCGCGGTCTCGGCGGGCGGTGGCGCGATCGGTCTGCTCGCGGGCGGCATGCTCACCGAGTGGCTCGACTGGCGCTGGGTGTTCTTCGTCAACCTGCCGATCGGCGTACTGATCGCGGTGCTCACGCCGCTGTACATCAACGAGTCCGAACGGCACACCGGCCGCTTCGACATCGCGGGCGCGCTGACCTCGACGGCAGGCATGGCGTCCCTCGTCTACGGCTTCATCCGCGCGGCGGACAAGGGCTGGCGCGACAGCCTGACCATCGGCTCCTTCGCCGCGGCGATCGTCCTGCTGCTGGCCTTCGTGATCACCGAGTCCCGGGCCAAGGAGCCGATCACCCCACTCAGGATGTTCGCCGACCGCAATCGCTCGGGCACCTACGTGATCATGCTGAGCCTGGCCGCCGCGATGTTCGGGATGTTCTTCTACATCGTGCTCTTCGTGCAGAACGTGCTGGGGTACACCCCGATCCAGGCAGGTCTCGCCTTCCTGCCGGTGACGGTCGTGATCGCGGCCGGCGCGGGGCTGTCCCAGCGGTTCCTGCCCGTGCTCGGGCCACGGCCCTTCATGCTCATGGGATCGGCGCTCGCGGTGATCGGGCTGGCCTGGCAGACCCTGATCAGCTCGGACAGTTCGTACGTCGGCGGAGTTCTCGGCCCGATGCTCGTGTTCGGCTTCGGGATGGGCCTGAACTTCGTGACGCTGACGGTGACCGCCGTCTCCGGTGTCGCCCAGCACGAGGCGGGCGCGGCCTCCGCGCTGCTCAACGCCATGCAGCAGGTGGGTGGTTCGCTCGGTCTGTCCATCCTGACCACGGTGTTCGGCTCGGCCAGCAAGGACGAGGCGAAGAAACAGCTGCCGAAGTTCCTGGCGGACGGATCGGCGGAACAGAAGGCGGCGTTCTCCAAGTCGCACCAGCTGCCCGCGCCTTGGGGGCACGAGGTGCTCGCGCACGGCATCGCGACGGCCTTCGTCCCGGCCGCCGCGATGGCCGTACTCGCCCTGGTCACCGCCTGGTTGGTGATCCGCGTCCGCAAGAGTGACCTCGACGCCCTCGCGGGCACGACGGGTGCGGGAGTCGCCTGACCGCCGGCCGGGCCAGGTCGGGGCCCGGCCCACGGACACCAGCGAGAACCTCATGACCACACCCCCCAACTGCCGTGTCCTGCCTGCGCGGACTCATGTGCCGCACGGCGACTGCCACGACAACGGACGGGCGGTCACGGAGAGTTCCCGACGGGCACGGAGAGTTTCTGTCGGATGCGGACGGCGCTGCCCGGGCGGCGAGGTGAGGACGTCAGACGGACGTCGGCACCCAGCCCGGCAGCGCCTCCGTCCGCTCCAGCCACTCGGCGGGCGGCGTGCCCGCCCTCCCTCCTGCGATCACGCCGCCCACGATGGCGCAGGTGGTGTCCACGTCCCCGCCGACCTGGGAGGTGGCCCAGAACGCCCCCTCGTAGTCGCCGAGGCCGCGCGCGGCCGACCAGAGCGCGAAGGGGACCGTGTCGTGGGCGGACGTACGGCGTCCGCAGCCCAGTACGGCAGCGACGGTGCCGGGATCGGCGTAGTCGAGCATGTCCCGGGCGCGCCGCAGGCCCGCGCCGACGGCGCTCTTCGGTACGAGTGCGATGACGCCGTCGAGGAGTGCCTCGGCACTGGGCGGGCCGCCGGGGGCCGCGGCCAGTGCGGCGGCCGCGGCGACGGCCATGGCGCCCACCACGGCCTCACGGTGCTGGTGCGTGGGGTAGGCGGAGATCTCCGCCTGGTGGGTGGCCTGCTCGGGGTCGTCCGCGTACCAGGCACCCAGGGGCGCGATCCGCATCGCCGCGCCGTTGCCCCAGGATCCCTGTCCCTTGAAGAGCGCGGAGGACAGTTCACGCCAGTCGCCGCCCTCGCGGACGAGGCGCAGCAGCCGGTTGACCGCGGGGCCGTAACCGCGGTCGAAGTCGTGGTGCTCAGCGAAGGACCGCGCCAGGGCGTCCTGGTCGACGCGGCGGTGAGCGGCCAGGACGGCGACCACCGAACACGCCATCTCCGTGTCGTCCGTCCACTGCCAGGGAGTCGGGGGCAGTTCGCGGCGTTTCAGCAGCGGGTGGTTCACGGGGACGAAGAACTGTGAGCCCAGCGCGTCGCCGACGGCGAGTCCGCGCAGGCTGGACAGGGCTCGGCCCAGGCGCGCGGCGAGGGAGTCGGGAGAGGCAGGAGAAACAGAAAGGTCGGGGGTGCCGGAAGAGGAGTCAGCGGTCATCGGTCCACCACCCTATCCGGTGATCCCGTACGGCTCCGGGTCCCGCCAGCTGTCGAACGGCCGGTCCAGCGCATACCGTCCGTCGTCTCCCAGAACGAGCATCCGCATCTCGGCGTTCCCCGGATTCGACAGCGACTCGAACTCCGCGACCGTCCAGTGGAACCAGCGCATGCAGAACAGCCGCATCGCCAGGCCGTGCGTCACCAGGAGCACGTTCGGCGGGTGGTCGGGGGCCTCGAAGCTGCGGTACAGGCTCTCCAGGAAGCCGCCCACCCGGTCGTAGACGTCGGCGCCGGACTCGCCCTGGGCGAAGCGGTAGAAGAAGTGCCCGTACGCGTCCCGGTACGCCTTCTGGAGGCGTACGTCGTCGCGGTCCTGCCAGTTCCCCCAGTCCTGCTCCCGCAGCCGGGGCTCCTCCCGTACGCGGACGAGGTCGGGGTCGAGATGAAAGGCGCGGAAGGTCTCGTGCGTACGGCGGTACGGGGAGACATACACGCTGATGCGCTCGCGGCCGAACACCTCCCGCAACCGCTTTCCGGTCTCCTCCGCCTGTAGCCAGCCCTGGTCGGTCAGCGCCAGGGAATGGTCGGGTTCACGCTCGTACACAGTGTCATCAACATTGCCCGTTGACTCGCCGTGCCGGACAAGGACGATGCGCCGTGGTCGTGCCATGCCAAAACCCTAGATCGAGTCACGGCATATCGAGCACTCGTACGGGCTCCATACGGCGTAGGTCACACGAATTGTGCCCGATGGGCCACATAGGGGCGCACGATTCACACAGTGGGACGCCGGTGACGTCAGTTCGGATCTCAAACCGTCCAGGACGGTTCCAGTTGGACGATGTCCCCCGTGAGGGAATCGATGTCCGCCTCGATCTGGGCCCGCAGGGCGAGCCGCTCGACCCGCTCGGCGCGGTACTTGCCGTGCTCGGCGGCCGACTGCCACATCGACAGCACCATGAACTCGTGTCCCGGGGCCTCGCCGAACAGCCCGCGGAGCATGCCGGGGGAACCGGCCATCGCCGGGTTCCAGACCTTCTCCTGCATCAGCGTGAAGTGCTCGGCGCGCTCCTCGTGGACACGGCACAGGGCCACCCGCACCAGGTCGGCGTCGGTGAAGCGCGGCTCGAAGCCGGTCTTCACGTCGAAGCGGTGGTCGAACAGCTTGACCTGCGCGTCCTTGAAGGTGCCGACCTGGGCCGACGCCAGCCGGTCGTGGGACCGGGCCATGAAGGAGTCGTAGAAGGCACGGCTTTCCCAGAACGCGAAAATGTGTGCCACCCCTGGCCGCGCTCTGCTCCAGCCTCCCCCCTGTCCCCGAAATCCCGGCTCCCCCAGAAGCCCCGCCCACTTTCGCTGCCCGCGCTCGAAGCCGCGGCGGTCCACCACGGTGCAGCGAATCCACTTGACCAGCACCGCGCCATCGTAAGGCCACGGAGCGTGGCGCCGGTCACGCTCCGGCTGAGATCGTCGGCGCATGCGCCCCCGCGCGCGTGGCACGATGGACAACGAACGCTGATCGCCCGGCAGTTGGGGCGCGCGATCGAGGCGAACGGGGAAGGGGAACTGTGGTGAACGGCCTCAACAAGGGGATCCGCAAGGCCGAAGTCGGGCTCCAGTGGGATCCGAGTCCCACCGGGCAGCCGCCCGTCGATCTGGACATCGTCGCCACCACGTATGTGGCGGGCGATCTGTACGGCGCTCCCGCGTACGCGGTGCACTTCGACAGCCGCTCGCCCGACGGCACCATCTATCTCAACCGCGACAGCAAGGACGGCAAGGGCTTCGGCTGGGACGAGGTCATGACCCTGGAGCTCGACCGCCTCTCCGAGCGGTACGCGCGCGTGGTGGTCGGTGTCGTCATCCAACAGCGGGTCGCCCACCGCACGTTCGTCAATGTCCTCAACCCGAAACTGCGCATCCGGGAGGGGTACACCGTCCTCACCGAGGACGACTTCGGTGACGTCCTCGGTGCGACGGCGGCGACGGTCGGGGAGTTCGTCCGGGACGAGTCCGGAAGCTGGGACTTCCATCCCGGCATCCGGGGCTTCGAGGACGACCCCGCGACCTTCATCAGGACGATGGGCAGGGCGCAGCAGCCCTGAGCCCGTCGCGGACGGCGCGTCAGCCGGCGGTCCAGCCCGGGACCGTCGGCAGCACCTCCTCGGCGATGCGGAACAGCGCCTCGTCGTCGGGCGGCACGTCGTCCTGACGCCAGATGGATATCTCGAAGGAGTCGCCGCCGTCCTTCCCGCTCGCGGAGACCAGCAGGCTGCGGGCGACGCCCCCTGGGCCCGTACTGGCCTTGCCTCCGCCGAGGTTGAAGCTGATGGCGATGGTCCGGTCCGAGTAGAGAACGGCCGGGTGCCCCAGGATCGACTTCAGCTGTGACGTCGAGTCCACGTAGCGGGCCGCCTCGGCGACGGGAATGTCGTCGTAGGACGCCGACAGCCGCACGGAGTACGTCTTCAGGTCCACGTCGGCCTCAGGGCTAGCGATCTTGGTGCCGCCCGCCAGGGTCATCCAGCCCGCGCTGCCCGAGGCGGTCACCGCGTGCTCGTCCGGAGTCCCCAGCAGCACCGGCAGATCCGTACGGTTCAGCGCCGTGCACAGCGCCGTCGGCGAGGCGTACTTCGCCGGCAGGCTGCCGTCGGCGCTCGCCGAGCAGGTCGCCGGTTTGCTGTCCTGCGCCGACGTCTTCGGCAGGACTCCCCCAAGTCCCCACATACCGCCCACGACACCGCCGACGACCACCACCGCCGCGACTGCCTGGGCCCCCGCACTCCTACGTCTTTCGGGCTCGACGGATTCGTCGACCATGTCCCCCACCCTCCCCTGTGCGCGGCCTATGCGCGCTGAGGGAGATTAACCGCTGATCGTTCCGCTGGGAAACCGGATTCCCCCCGGGGCGGGAAACGCCGAGGGCGGCGAAGCCGGGATACCGACTCCACCGCCCTGACCAGCTAGTTCACTTCATGCGGATGCCCTGGCTCAGCTGCAGCCGCTGGTCGATCCGCATCCCTCGCAGATGTAGCAGGAACCGGCCCGCTGCATCTTCGTACCGCAGGAGAAGCAGAGCGGGGCGTCGGCCTGGATGCCCAGCTGCATCTCCACCAGTTCGGCGCTGGTGTGCGCCTGCTGCGGGGCGGGCTTGACCGTCTCGGCGACGGCCTTCGGCGCGGCCACGGCCTTCAACTCCTGGGCGCGCGGCGCCGACTGGGCCATGCCCTCTACGTCGACCTCGTCGTCCGTCGGCTCGTACGAACCGGTGTCCAGGTGGCGCTGGCGCTCCTCGGCGGAGTGGATGCCGAGTGCGGAGCGCGTCTCGAAGGGCAGGAAGTCGAGCGCCAGGCGACGGAAGATGTAGTCGACGATCGACTGCGCCATCCGCACGTCCGGGTCGTCCGTCATGCCGGCCGGCTCGAAGCGCATGTTCGTGAACTTGGAGACGTACGTCTCCAGGGGCACGCCGTACTGCAGGCCTACGGAGACGGCGATCGAGAAGGCGTCCATCATGCCCGCGAGGGTGGAGCCCTGCTTCGACATCTTCAGGAAGACCTCGCCGAGACCGTCGTCCGGGTAGGAGTTGGCGGTCATGTAGCCCTCGGCGCCGCCGACCGTGAAGGAGGTCGTGATGCCCGGGCGGCCCTTGGGGAGACGCTTGCGGACGGGACGGTACTCGACGACCTTCTCGACCGCGGTGCGGATGGTGTCCTCGGCCTTGGCGGTGACCTCGACCTTCTCCTTCTCCTTGGTCTTCGCGGAGAGGGGCTGGCCGACCTTGCAGTTGTCGCGGTAGATCGCGAGCGCCTTGACGCCCAGCTTCCACGCCTCGAAGTAGACCTCTTCGACGTCCTCGACGGTCGCCGTCTCCGGCAGATTGACCGTCTTGGAGAGCGCGCCGGAGATCCAGGGCTGGATCGCGGCCATCATGCGGACGTGGCCCATCGCGGAGATGGAGCGCTCGCCCATGGCGCAGTCGAACACCTCGTAGTGCTCCTGCTTGAGACCCGGGGCGTCGATCACATTGCCGTTGTCGGCGATGTGGGCGACGATCGCCTCGATCTGCTCCTCCTGGTAGCCCATGCGACGCAGGGCCTGCGGGACGGTGCCGTTGACGATCTGCATCGAGCCGCCGCCGACCAGCTTCTTGAACTTGACCAGGGCGAGGTCGGGCTCAAGTCCGGTGGTGTCGCAGGACATCGCGAGACCGATGGTGCCGGTCGGGGCGATGACGGACGCCTGCGAGTTACGGAAACCGTTCTTCTCGCCGAGGCGCAGCACGTCCTGCCAGGACTCCGTGGCCGCGGCCCAGATGGGCGTGTCCAGGTCGTCCGCGCGCGGGGCCACGGCATTGGCGTCGGCGTGCTGCTTCATGACGCGCAGGTGCGGCTGCTCGTTGCGGGCGTAGCCGTCGTACGGGCCGACGACCGCGGCGAGTTCGGCGGAGCGCTTGTACGACGTGCCGGTCATCAGGGAGGTGATGGCACCCGCGAGGGCACGGCCGCCGTCGGAGTCGTACGCGTGGCCCGTCGCCATCAGCAGGGCGCCGAGGTTGGCGTAGCCGATGCCGAGCTGGCGGAACGCGCGCGTGTTCTCGCCGATCTTCTGCGTCGGGAAGTCCGCGAAGCAGATGGAGATGTCCATCGCGGTGATGACGAGCTCGACGACCTTGGCGAAGCGCTCGACCTCGAAGGACTGGAGGCCCTTGCCGTCGTCCTTCAGGAACTTCATCAGGTTCAGCGAGGCGAGGTTGCAGGACGTGTTGTCCAGGTGCATGTACTCGCTGCACGGGTTCGAGCCATTGATACGGCCGGACTCCGGGCACGTGTGCCACTGGTTGATGGTGTCGTCGTACTGGATGCCCGGGTCGGCGCAGGCCCAGGCGGCCTCGGCCATCTTGCGGAAGAGCTCCTTGGCGTCGACCTCCTCGATGACCTCGCCGGTCATGCGGGACGTCAGGCCGAACTTGTCGCCGTTTTCCACGGCCTTCATGAACGTGTCGTTCACGCGGACCGAGTTGTTGGCGTTCTGGTACTGCACCGACGTGATGTCGTCGCCGCCCAGGTCCATGTCGAAGCCCGCGTCACGCAGGGCGCGGATCTTCTCCTCTTCCTTGACCTTGGTCTGGATGAAGTCCTCGATGTCGGGGTGGTCGACGTCCAGGATGACCATCTTGGCCGCGCGGCGGGTGGCGCCACCGGACTTGATGGTTCCGGCGGAGGCGTCGGCGCCGCGCATGAAGGAGACCGGACCCGAGGCGTTGCCACCGGAGGAGAGCAGCTCCTTGGAGGAGCGGATGCGGGAGAGGTTCAGGCCGGCGCCGGAGCCGCCCTTGAAGATCATGCCCTCTTCCTTGTACCAGTCGAGGATGGACTCCATGGAGTCGTCGACGGCCAGGATGAAGCAGGCCGAGACCTGCTGGGGCTGCGGGGTGCCCACGTTGAACCACACGGGGCTGTTGAAGCTGAAGACCTGGTGCAGGAGGGCGTACGCCAGCTCGTGCTCGAAGATCTCGGCGTCGGCGGGCGAGGCGAAGTACTTGTGGTCCTCACCGGCCTTCCGATACGTCTTCACGATGCGGTCGATGAGCTGCTTGAGGCTCACCTCGCGCTGCGGGGTGCCCACGGCACCGCGGAAGTACTTGCTGGTGACGATGTTGACCGCGTTCACCGCCCATTCGGCGGGGAACTCGACGCCACGCTGCTCGAAATTGACCGAGCCGTCGCGCCAGTTGGTCATGACGACGTCACGACGCTCCCACTCCACCTCGTCGTACGGGTGCACGCCGGGGGTGGTGTGAATACGCTCGATGCGCAGTCCCTTGGTGGCCTTGGTGCCCTTCGCGCGGGAACCTCGTGCCGGACCGCTCGCCGTCTCTGTCATGCCGCCTCCCTCTACAGGCGAAAACGCCTGAAAATGCCACGATGTTCCCGTGGCAGAGTGTTTGTCTGATGCCGCGGACGCCCACCGCTCATGGCCCCGCAACAAGTCCTGGTTCGCCGCCGCCCGACCGGACCCGGGGTCTCCGCCCGGTTCCGGCCCGTCGGTCAGTCGGCGGAGTGGGCGGGCACGGGGACCTGAACAGTCCCTCCGGTCCCGCCGTCGTCTTCCTGGCTCCCCGATGCCGCGTCTTCGTCGTCCGCGGCGGGGCCGGGGGTCACTTCGCGCAGCTCCACGATCGCGGCCTCGAAGTCCTCGAGGGAGTTGAACGCCCTGTAGACGGAGGCGAATCGCAGATAGGCGACGAGGTCGAGTTCCTGCAACGGACCGAGTATGGCCAGCCCGACGTCATGGGTGGTCAGTTCGGCGCTTCCGGTGGCCCGCACCGCCTCCTCGACCCGCTGGCCGAGCTGGGCGAGTGCGTCCTCGGTGACAGGCCGTCCCTGGCATGCCTTGCGCACACCGTTGATGACCTTGGTGCGGCTGAAAGGCTCGGTGACTCCGGACCGCTTGACCACCATGAGCGAGCACGTCTCCACGGTCGTGAAACGACGGGAGCAGTCAGGGCACTGGCGGCGCCGCCGGATCGACGTGCCGTCGTCGGTCGTACGACTGTCGACGACACGGCTGTCGGGGTGCCTGCAGAAGGGGCAGTGCATGGTCTCCAACCCTCCCTCGCAGCAGACTCAATAGCCTCGCGAGACCCCTTGGGCCTCTCGAAGCAGCCCCAAGCATAGGCGATGACCGAGACGCTGGAGACCCGGGGGACCACAACTTCTGGGCTGCTGTCGCAATCCAACCACTAGATGTGGTGATTGGCTCACACAAACACGCCGCACGGGCGTGTCGCACCGTATTGGCATGTGCCATACGACCGTCCCGTCACCCCGAACACGCGGGCGCACAGCCGTACCGCCAGGCCACTTACGGAGATACCGTGAGCGCGGCACGGAGGAGACGTGGGGCTCCCGCACAGAACGGGACCGGCCCCCGACCGCCGGGACACCGGGTGGCAGACTGAGGCGACAACTCACGAGGTCACCACCACGGCGGCGAAGAGTACAACAATGAGCTCTTTTGTCCGCCAGGTGCCGCGTTGGCCATACACCCAGACGCGTGATCGCGACAGGCTATCTGCACTTTTTCACTCGAACGTGTGTTTGGCGCAACCTTTCGAAAGCAACTACCGTTGTCCAGCAGGGAGACCATCGAGAGGGGCCGACGTGACCACCACCGCAGACAGTGCCACCATCACTGCCCAGGATCGCTCCCAGGGCCGACTCGAGCCGGTGCATGCAATGAACGAAACCGCGAATCCCGAGGGACACAAGCGCTCCCTGCCGGGCCGACCTCCCGGTATCCGGGCGGACAGCTCGGGGCTCACGGACCGGCAGCGCCGGGTGATCGAGGTCATCAGGGACTCGGTGCAGCGACGGGGCTACCCGCCGTCGATGCGCGAGATCGGCCAGGCCGTGGGCCTGTCCAGCACATCCTCGGTCGCACACCAGCTGATGGCACTGGAGCGCAAGGGCTTCCTGCGCCGCGACCCGCACCGCCCGCGCGCCTACGAGGTCCGCGGCAGCGACCAGTCCTCGTCGGTGCAGCCCACGGACACCGCGGGCAAGCCCGCCGCGTCGTACGTCCCCCTGGTGGGCCGGATCGCCGCCGGTGGCCCGATCCTCGCCGAGGAGTCGGTCGAGGACGTCTTCCCCCTCCCCCGCCAACTGGTCGGTGACGGAGAGCTGTTCGTCCTCAAGGTCGTCGGTGACTCGATGATCGAGGCCGCGATCTGTGACGGCGACTGGGTCACCGTGCGCCGCCAGCCGGTCGCCGAGAACGGTGACATCGTGGCCGCCATGCTCGAAGGAGAGGCCACCGTCAAGCGCTTCAAGCGCGAGGACGGCCACGTCTGGCTCCTCCCGCACAACTCGGCCTACGAGCCGATCCCCGGCGACGACGCGACGATCCTCGGCAAGGTGGTGGCAGTGCTGCGGCGCGTGTGACTGCTGCGGCGGGCGGGCCTCATCGGCCCGGCCCCCTGACCGGACCCCGGGACCCCTGCGCCGGTTCCGGGGTCCTGTGCTGTCCGGATCCGGGCATACGCGGGTTGGTCCAGCGGCGCCGGACCAACCCCCTCCCGGATCACTCCGATTCGGCCGCCTCCTGCGTCGGTTCCGCTTCCTCCTGCTTCGCCTTCGCGTCGATCGCGGCCAGCGACCTCCGGGCCTGGTTGCGGTCCGTGGTGTACCAGAAGTCGGGCAGTGACGCCTTGAGATAGCTGCCGTAGCGGGCGGTCGCCAGCCGCTGGTCGAGGACGGCGACCACGCCCCGGTCCCCCGACGCGCGGACGAGACGGCCGGCTCCCTGGGCCATGAGAAGCGCCGCGTGCGTGGCGGCCACCGCCATGAAGCCGTTGCCCCCCGCGTCCTCAACTGCCTTCTGGCGGGCGCTCATCAGCGGGTCGTCCGGGCGCGGGAACGGGATCTTGTCCATGACGACGAGCTGGCAGCTGGCTCCGGGGACGTCGACGCCCTGCCAGAGCGACAGCGTGCCGAAGAGACAGGTCTTGGGGTCGGCCGCGAAGTTCTTGATCAGCTCGCCGAGCGTCTCCTCGCCCTGGAGCAGGATCGGGTACTCGGGGATGCGGGAGCGCAGCTCCTCGGCGGCGAGCTGGGCGCCCCGCATCGAGGAGAAGAGGCCCAGGGTGCGACCGCCGGCCGCCTGGATCAACTCCGTCAACTCGTCCAGCATGTCGGCCCGGTCGCCGTCCCGCGCGGGACGCGCGAGGTGCTTGGCGACGTACAGAATGCCCTGCTTCGGGTAGTCGAAGGGCGAGCCCACGTCGACGCCCTTCCAGTGCGGCAGGTCGTCGCCTGCGGTGCCTTCGGGGGCGAGGCCCAGGGAGGCGCCCACGCCGTTGAAGTCGCCGCCGAGCTTCAGCGTCGCGGAGGTCAGGGTCACCGAGCGGTCCGTGAAGAGCTTCTCCCTGAGCAGGCCCGACACGGACATGGGGGCGACGCGCAGGGAGGCACCGAAGCGGTCGTGGCGTTCGTACCAGACGACGTCCCACTCGGAGCCGTTGGTGATCCGCTCCGCCACGTCGTGGACGCTCTCCACGGAGGCCAGCGCCTGCTTGCGGACCGCGTCCTCGTCCTGCACGGACTTGTCGCGGGTGGCGCCGATCGCGGAGATCACCGTACGGCAGGCGTCGCGGAGCGCCATGAGGGCGTAACCGAGGTCCTCCGGGATCTCCTCCAGGCGTCCCGGCAGGGCGAGCTCCATCAGCCGCTCGAAGCCCTCGGCGGCGGTCTGGAGCTGGTCGGCGGCCTTCTCGTTGGCCAGCTTCGCGGCACGGCGCACCGCGCGGTTGACCTGTCCCGGGGTGAGCTCGCCGGTGGCGACTCCCGTGACCCGGGAGACCAGTTCATGCGCCTCGTCGACGATCAGCACCTCGTGCGGCGGGAGGACGGGGGCACCCTCGATGGCGTCGATCGCGAGCAGTGCGTGGTTCGTGACGACGACGTCGGCGAGCTTGGCGCGCTCGCGGGCCGCCTCCGCGAAACACTCCGCCCCGTAGGCGCACTTCTGGGCGCCCAGGCACTCCCGGGAGGACACCGAGATCTGCGCCCACGCGCGGTCGGAGACTCCGGGTGTGAGGTCGTCCCGGTCGCCGGTCTCGGTCTCGTCCGTCCAGTCGCGCAGCCGCAGCAGGTCCTGGCCCAGCTTGCTGGTGGGGGCGGCCGCCTCGAACTGGTCGAAGAGGCCCTCCTCCTCGTCCTGCGGCATGCCCTCGTGGAGCCGGTGCAGACACAGGTAGTTCGACCTGCCCTTGAGCATCGCGTACTGGGGGCGGCGGCGCAGCAGGGGATGCAGGGCGTCGACCGTGCGCGGCAGGTCGCGCTCCACCAGCTGGCGCTGGAGCGCGAGCGTGGCGGTCGCTACGACCACACGCTCCCCGTGCGCGAGCGCGGGCACGAGGTAGCCGAGCGACTTTCCGGTGCCGGTGCCGGCCTGGACCAGCAGATGGGAACCGTCGTCGATCGCCTCCGCGACGGCTTCGGCCATGGTCACCTGGCCGGGGCGCTCCGAACCGCCGACGGCAGTGACGGCAGCATGCAGGAGTTCGGGGAGTGAGGGCTTCGTCATAGCGCGACCAGCCTACGGGGCGGGACTGACAGCGGGGCGATCACGGCTGAGGGAGGGGGTGGGCAGGACCGGTGGGCTTTCGGAGAGGGACGGGATTTGTCGGAGGGAGACGGGTTTTGTGCGGGTGGGGAGCGGATGGAGATCAGGGCGGGGCGGACAGGGACCGAGGTGGAGCGGACGGAGATCGGAGTGGATCAGACGCGGATCGGTTTGGTTGAGGTGGAACCGGATCTTGGTTGAGGTGGAACCGGATCGGTCCGAGCGGTGTACCAAAAGAGATGGCGCAATCACATGGCGCTAAAGCACATCGCGCACGGAACGGTCCCGGACCATGAGGACGGCCCGCTTGGCGGGCAGGTCGACCTCGGCGGCGAACCGGAAACCGGCGCTCAGGAAAGCGGCTACGGAGGGGGTGTTGCGAAGGTCCGGTTCGGCGACGACGCGAGCGCAGGCGGGGCGCTTGTCGAGTACGAGGTCGGCTACGGCCCGGATGAGAGTGCTGCCCACCCCTCGGCCTCGGTCCGCAACGTCACCGATGAGGAGGTGAATGCCGGTGTCGTGCGGACGGGCGGGGTAGTGGCGGGCCAGGGGGTCGAGGTCCGCCCGGTAGATCTCCCAGTAGCTCATCGGGGTGCCGTCCAGCACCCCGAGACAGGGGACGCTGCGTCCGTCGCCGGTGAGTTGGGCGCGCAGGTGGTCCTCGGTAAGGGTCCGGGGTCCGTCCAGTTCCCAGAATTCCGCGACCGCGGGGTCGTTCATCCAGCCGCTGATCAGGGGGAGGTCGCGCTCGCATCGGACCGGGACGAGGTGGAAGGCGCCTGCGGGAGTACTGATCCGCCCCCAGTCGCCGACGCGGTCGAGAAGATCGTCGCGGTCGGCCGCGTCCGCCTCGACGCGGAGCGCGATGAACTCCTCCGGGAGACGGAGGTCGAGGGTCTCCTCGGCGTCCGTGCCGGAACTCTGGCTGATGCCGGTGCCCGGAGTGGGACCGGGGACTCTCGCGGTGCCGGCGCTCACATCGGTGGGAGGCATGGTGGCACTCCTCTCAGGAGACGGGGTGGGTCATGTTCCCCAGGAGCGAAGGGAGTTGGTGGAGGTCAGGAATGAAGGGGGTTGGCGATGGTGACGTAGACCGACTGCGTGTCGACCGGGCCGATGAGTTCGTCGAGGCCGTGCAGCCGGGTCAGCAGGTTGGCCTTGCAGCGCAGGACGGGTGAGTCGAGCAGGCGGGCGGGCAAGGAGGTGCGCAGTCGGGCGGGACCGGCGGCCACGTCACCGAGGAAGCGGCGGAAGGCGGAGAGCAACAGCCGCTCGTCGGCGAGACGTTGCGAACCGAAAGCTCCGATGAGACCGAGGACGTTGTTGATCGCGAGGTAGTACGCGAAGCGTTCGTCGGTGACCTCGTCGGAGACGAAGGTGTCGCTGTGCTCGCCGATGCCGGGCAGCCGGGCGTCGAGTTCCGCGCGCCGGGACGCGCGGAAGTAGTAGCCCTGGTTGTCGCGGTACCGGCCGCCCACGGGCCAGCCTTCACCGTCCAGCAGGAGCAGGGTGTTCTGCTGATGCGCCTCCAGGGCGATCCCCGCCTCGCTGTCCAGCCACAACACGGGACGGACGACCTGCTCCAGGTACCGCAGGAACCACTCGGCCGCGACTGCTCCACGTGACCGGCCGGTTCGCGCGGCGAGACCCGTGACGACCTCGGCCAGACGGGACCGCAACAGCGGTGTGCCGGACGCGGTGTGGCTGGTGTGGCTGGTGTGGCTGGTGTGCGAGCTTGCCGCCGGTCCGCCGGCGGTGGCGCTCCGCCCGGCGTACGGCCGGAGCGCGACGAGCCCGGCGACGCAGGACACGTCGTCGGACGCGCTGAACGGGTTGTGCCGGATCACCACGTCGATTCCGGCCAAGGGCACCCGGGCAGTTCGCTCGCCATGGCCGAAGCGGTCGGCGCCGCTCTCCCCCGAGTCGGCGCCGCACTCGTCCAACGCGTCGACGGCCAGCCAGGCCGGGTCACGGACGATGTCAAAGCCTGGGTGGACCGCATGCCACTGCTGGGAGAGACCGGTGCGCAGCAGGCGGTGCACCTCGACGCCTCGGTGGAGTTCCTTGCGGAGGTTCTCACGGCGGGAGTTGGTGATGCGGAGGCCCAGGGACAGCTTGAGCATGGCGGGGGCGCCGGATTGGTGAACGGTCCGCACGGAGGAGGTGGGCTGCCACGGGGCGCCATGGGTGCCGAGGTCCTGGATCAGGCCGGCGTCGAGCAAGGCCGCGATATCGGCGCGGTGTTGGATCTCGCGCCACTGCCATGGGTGGAGGGGGAGAGCGGCATGCCCCTCGGGCAACGGCAGATCGGAGCCCGCGAGTTGGGCAGTGAGATGAGCGGCGGAGACAGGCCGGCCCCGTTCGGTCCAGGCCGAGTCGGTGGCCAGTACGGAAGGAGCGACAGCCAGCCAGTGCAGCGGGAAGGAGCCACGCAACTCCGGTGAGTACAGGCGGGCTTCGGTCTCCGAGAGGCCCTCGCGGCTCTTCGGGGTCGGGTGCAACGGGTGGCCGAGCAGGAGTGCCTGTTCGGCGGAGAGGAAGCGATCGGGGCCGTCGGCCGGGTGTGCGCGGCGGTCGGTGACGAAGGTGACGGTACGACGGACGGAGTCGGCTACACGGGCCACCAGGTCGGTCCCGGTTTCGGGTGCCGTTGCGAGTGCTGTTGCACCCGTTACGAAGTCACCGTCGCGCACCGCCGTCTCCCTGGCGAGCAATGCCGCGACCGTCACAGCGTCAACGGGTGGCGCCCCATGAGGAGCGTCGGCCAGGTACGGAAGGCCGAAGCGGTGCCAGCCCGTCGGGGACCAGTAGTGGACCTGGGCGTGGAGGGCCGTGCCGCTGGTGGGGAGGGGGATGTGGAGGGTGCCGTTGGTGGGGGCGGGGAGGTTCGTTTCGCGTACCCAGCAGCGCAGGAGGTTCTCGACGGCTGCGGCCTGGGCGGCGGTGTGGGGGTCGGGGTGCTCCAGGAGGTCGGCCGTTGCGCCGCGCGGCTGACCTGCTTCCGGGCTCCGGGGCTGCTGCCGGGGAACGGACTCGGCCGATGCCGACGCAAGGGTCTGCGGGTGCCGAGGGCTCGCCTCGTGGGAGTGGCCGTCAGAGGTGGGCGTGGAGTTCAAGACTGTTCCTCGGGAGGTGTTTCGGAGTGGGAATCACATGGGGTCAAGTCCCGGTTTTCTGGCGCGCGTTGATCACGAGTGCTCTGCAACTGGTGCTGCAGATCAGCCGAGTTGATGTCCAATGGCGCTACGGTCTCCGGGTCAGTCACCTCGGTGTACCGGCGGCGACCGGTCGGCGTACCGGCGCGGGCCGGTCGATGCACCGATGCGCTTCCGCAGGGCGCTCTCGTACCGCCCGCCCACCGACCTACGTCCCAAGGCCGCCCTCCCGCCCCACCGCAGACACACCGCCAAGCCGGCCCGCACAAGCGCAGGGCACCGCGCGTCGACAGCAGGCTCCCTCGCTACCAACCCCGCACCGCCCGCGGAGTTACGGGTTGCTCCAAGATCCTTGCCGTGACGGAACCGTTGCCGTCCCGTGGGAAGTCCCCCACAGCGAGCGCATAGTGTGTGGTGCCGTTCCGGCTGAGACGACAGCCGGCAGCGCAACATCCGTTCACCCAGGGGGAGTCAAGACCATGCGATCGATACGGCCGTCCTTCACCGCCCGGCGTGGGAGGGGCGTCCGTCGCGGAACACCCCCGCGCTGGCCGCGGTTGCCCTCGCCTCGGCGCTCGCGCTCACCGCGACCGCGTGCGGTTCCAGTGACACGAAGGCCGACGCCAAGTCCACCGCGTCCGCCACGAGCAGTGACACCGGTGACGGCAAGATCAAGATCCCGGACGACATCAGGGACAAGCTCAAAGAGCACGGGATCGACATCGACAAGTGGAAGGGCGGCGCCTGGAAGAACTGGAACAGGGACGACTGGCTGCGCGAGGCCGACGACTACATCAACCCGATCATCAAGGGGCTGTGGAGTTCCGGCCGGATGCGCGACGCCAACGACCCGGACACGGGCGTCGACACCAACGACATCTCCGGCGACCAGGGCGTGACCGACCCGACGCCCGCGGTGGTGAACGCGAAGGCCGTGTCGCCCACGTACCACGCCAACGCGGCGACGGCAGGCAAGGTGTTCTTCGACTCCCCCGAGGGCACGATGGTCTGCTCGGCGACGGTCGTGGAGGACCCGGCGCACCCGGGCAAGTCCAACTTGGTCTGGACGGCGGGCCATTGCGTGCACGCCGGCAAGAAGGGCGGCTGGTACCGCAACATCGCGTTCGTGCCGTCGTACAACAACGCCGGTATGAAGGCAGCGCAGTTGGAGACCGCGAGCCGGGACCAGGTCGCTCCGTACGGTGTCTGGTGGGGTGACTGGGCGCAGACCTCGCAGCAGTGGATCGACCAGGGGGGCGAGACCGGCGGACAGGGTTCGTCGTACGACTACGCCGTGATCCATGTGACGCCCGAGAAGGGCAACGGGGGCAAGTCCCTTGAGGAGACGGTCGGTTCGGCGCTGCCCGTGAACTTCAACGCACCCGCCGTGCCGAAGGTGGCCGACATCACGGCGACCGGCTACCCCGAGGCGAAGCCGTACGACGGTTCGACGCTGTACCAGTGCACGGACAAGCCGGGGCGGCTGTCGATCAACGCCTCGGACCCGACGATGTTCCGCATCGGCTGCAGCATGACCGGCGGTTCGTCCGGTGGCGGCTGGGTCGAGACGGGCTCCGACGGCAAGCCGACGCTGGTGTCCAACACCTCGATCGGGCCGGTGACTTCGGGCTGGCTGGCGGGTCCGCGGCTGGGTGATGTGGCCAAGGGTGTGTACGACTCGGTCAGCAAGAAGTTCGCCGGCCAGTAGGCGCGGCGGCGGGCACAGTCGGGGGACAGACGTCGGCGGGGCGTCTCACAGGAACCTCACCGCCTCACCGGCGTTCGTCCCCAACTCCCCGGGCATAGTGGGGTGTCGCGGAACGGCCAGCGGTACACGGTCAGTTGTGCGTGATCAGTAGTAATCGGCAGTAGCAAGGTCAGCAGTTTCCACGGGGGTTGTCGCACCATGAGTTCCACACGTACGCCCGCATCGTCCTGGCGCGGGCGGCGCACCGGCCTGGCCGCCACCGGGCTCGTCGCGGCCCTGGCGCTGACCGCGACCGCCTGCAACGGCGACGGCTCCGCGAGCGACAAGCCCGCCGCCACCGCCACTCAGGCCTCCGGCCAGGACAAGGTCCGGATTCCGTCGTCCGTCGCCGACAAACTCAGGGCGCACGGCGTCGATGTCGAGAAGTGGGCGGACGGCGGGTGGAAGAACTGGGACAAGGACAAGTGGCTCAGTGAGGCCAAGGACTTCGTCAATCCGGTGATCAAGGGGCTGTGGAAACCCGAGCGGATGAAGTCCGCCGACGAGGCCAACAAGACGGTCACGACGAAGGACGCCGCCGCCGACCAGGGCGTCAGCGACCCGGAGCCGACGCCCGTCGAAGCCACCGCCGAGAAGACGCCGTACCACCAGAACGCGGCCCCGGTCGGGAAGGTCTTCTTCGACTCCCCGAGGGTTCGATGGTCTGCTCCGGCACGGTCGTCAAGGACGTCAACCACCCCGGCAGGTCCAACCTCGTGTGGACGGCGGGCCATTGCGTCCACGCGGGCAAGGACGGCGGCTGGTACCGCAACATCGAGTTCGTGCCCTCGTACAACGATCTCGGCGAGTCCGCCTCCCGGTTGAGCAACGCCTCGGCGTCTGAGATCGCTCCCTACGGCCAGTGGTGGGCGGACTGGGCCTCGACCTCGAACCAGTGGATCCAGGGCGGCTCGGAGACGGGCGGCGCGGGTGCCGCGTACGACTACGCGATCCTCCATGTGAAGCCGCAGTCCGGTTCCAAGTCCCTCGAGGAGACGGTCGGCGCCGCGCTCGACGTCGACTTCTCGGCGCCCTCCGCGACCGGGGCCGGCTCGATGGGCGCCTGGGGCTACCCGGCCGCGCCGCCGTACAGCGGCCTGAAGATGTTCAAGTGCCTCGACCGGCCCGGCCGGTTGTCGCTCGACACGGCCCTGCCGACGATGTACCGCATCGGCTGCACGATGACCGGCGGTTCGTCCGGCGGCGGCTGGTTCCGCGTAGTGGACGGCAGGACGGAGCTGGTCTCCAACACCTCCATCGGCCCGTCCGACAACACCTGGCTCGCGGGCCCCCAACTCGGCGCCACCGCCGAGTCGCTCTACCAGAACATGAGCAGGACGTACGGCGGCCGCTGACCCGCACGCGTGCACGCCGAAGGCCCGCCCCCGGGAAGAGAGTTGGGGGCGGGCCTTCGGACCTGCGGCGACCTTGCAGTGCTACGACCGTCAGGCCAGCGGTGCCGGGACGTACGGCGCGAGTTCCGCCGCCAGTTCCTCGTGCACCCGGACCTTGAGCTGGGTGCCCTCCGGGGTGTGCTCCTCGGAGATCACCTCGCCCTCGGAGTGGGCGCGGGCGACCAGCTTGCCGTGGGTGTACGGCACGAGCGCCTCGATCTCGACCGAGGGGCGCGGCAGTTCGCTGTCGATGAGCGCGAGCAGCTCGGCGATGCCCTGGCCGGTGCGGGCCGAGACGGCGATGGAGCGCTTCTCGTTCCGCATCAGCCGCTGGAGCGTCAACGGGTCCGCCGCGTCCGCCTTGTTGATGATCACGATCTCGGGCACCTTCGTGGCGCCGACATCCCGGATCACCTCGCGTACGGCGGCCAGCTGCTCCTCCGGGACCGGGTGCGAACCGTCCACCACGTGCAGGATCAGGTCGGCGTCGCCGACCTCCTCCATCGTGGAGCGGAAGGCCTCGACCAGGTGGTGCGGCAGGTGCCGGACGAACCCGACGGTGTCGACCAGCGTGTACAGCCGTCCGCCCGGGGTCTCGGCCCGGCGCACGGTCGGGTCGAGGGTCGCGAACAGCGCGTTCTCGACCAGCACGCCCGCGCCCGTGAGGCGGTTGAGCAGGGAGGACTTTCCGGCGTTGGTGTAGCCGGCGATCGCGACCGAGGGCACCTTGTGGCGACGGCGCTCCTGGCGCTTGATGTCGCGGCCCGTCTTCATGTCCGCGATCTCCCGGCGCATCTTCGCCATCTTCTCGCGGATACGACGCCGGTCCGTCTCGATCTTGGTCTCACCGGGACCACGGGTGGCGAGGCCGCCGCCCGAGCCGCCGCCCATCTGACGGGACAGCGACTGACCCCAGCCGCGCAGCCTCGGCAGCATGTACTGCATCTGCGCGAGCGCGACCTGCGCCTTGCCCTCCCGGGACTTGGCGTGCTGGGCGAAGATGTCGAGGATCAGGGCCGTACGGTCGATGACCTTGACCTTGACGACGTCTTCGAGGTGGATCAGCTGGCCCGGGCTGAGCTCACCGTCGCAGATGACGGTGTCGGCGCCGGTCTCCAGGACGATGTCCCGCAGTTCGTTGGCCTTGCCCGAACCGATGTAGGTGGCCGCGTCCGGCTTGTCGCGGCGCTGGACGACACCGTCGAGCACCAGCGCGCCCGCGGTCTCCGCGAGGGCGGCCAGCTCGGCGAGCGAGTTGTCCGCGTCCTGCACCGTGCCCGTGGTCCAGACGCCGACGAGGACGACGCGCTCCAGGCGGAGCTGTCGGTACTCGACCTCGGTGACGTCCTCGAGCTCGGTGGAGAGGCCGGCGACACGGCGCAGGGCCGCGCGCTCGGAGCGGTCGAACTGGTCGCCGTCCCGCTCTCCGTCGATCTCGTGGCTCCAGGCGACGTCCTCTTCCATCAGGGCATCGGCCCGAAGACCTTCGGGGTAGGCGTGCGCGAAGCGCTCAGTGTCCTGGGAAGGGGAAGAAGAGGAGGTCATTGGGTCCTTACGTCGATGGGAGTCCTGCGAAGGTCATAACGTGCGAGCGCCTCCGGAGATTCCCGGGGGCTGCCGGGTGTGTCCCCGGTGACCCGCGCCGCCGACCTGAAGATGGTCGCACGGCGCGGATCGCCACGTCACTGCCTTATTTACTGCCCGTCACCGCGCTGCTTCACCGGTGCCTGCGACTTCCAGTCCGGGTGACCCGGCATCGGCGGGGTCTTCTCGCCGTAGAGCCAGCCCTGGAAGAAGTCGCTCAGGTCGCGGCCGGAGATCGCGGAGGCGAGTTCCTCGAAGTCGGCGGTGGTGGCCGTGCCGTCCCGGTGGACGTTCACCCAGGTGCGCTCCAGGCGTTCGAAGGCCGGGCGGCCGATCTCCTGGCGCAGGGCGTAGAGGGCCAGGGCGGCGCCGTCGTAGACGCTGGGGCGGAAGATGCTGATCTTCTGGCCGGGCGCGGGCGCCTTGGGAAGTGCGGGCGGTCCGCCTGCGGCGCGCCAGCCGTCGGAGGCCGCGTAGGCCGCCTTCATGCGTGTCTCCATGGGCCGGTGCGCCTTCTCCTCGGCGTACAGCTCCTCGTACCAGGTGGCGTGTCCCTCGTTGAGCCACAGGTCGGACCAGGTGCGGGGGCTGACGCTGTCGCCGAACCACTGGTGGGACAGCTCGTGCACCATGATCGACTCGACGTACCACTTGGGGTAGGCGGGCTCGGTGAAGAGATCTCTCTCGAAGAGAGAGATCGTCTGGGTCTCGAGCTCGAAGCCGGTGGAGGCGTCGGCCATGAGCAGCCCGTACGTCTCGAAGGGGTACCGGCCGACCTTGCTCTCCATCCAGGCGATCTGGTCGGGGGTCTTCTTGAGCCACGGTTCGAGCTGCTTGGCGTCCTTGGCGGGCACGACGTCGCGCATCGGCAGGTCGTGCGGTCCGGTGCGGTGCAGCACGGCGGAGCGGCCGATGGACACCTGGGCGAGTTCGGTGGCCATGGGGTGCTGGGTGCGGTATGTCCAGGTGGTGTTCCCGCCGACCTTGTCGACGCCGGCCGGGAGTCCGTTGGCGACGGCCGTGTAGGCGTTGGGGGCGGTGACCCTGATGGTGAACATCGCCTTGTCGGAGGGATGGTCGTTGCACGGGAACACCAGGTGCGCGGCGTCGGCCTGGTTGGCCATGGCGAGCCCGTCCTTGGTTCGCACCCAGCCGCCGTCCTGGCCCTTGACGGACACGGGGTCACTGGTGTGCCGCACGGTGATCCGCGTCCAGCTCCCCTCGGAGATCGGCCTCTCCGGAGTGACGACCAGGTCCTCGCCGGCGCTGGCGAAAGTGGCGGGCCGCCCGTCGACCTCGACCGAGTCGACCGTCCCGTGCGCGAAGTCGAGGTTGATCCGGTCCAGCCTCTCGGTCGTCCACGCGTCGATCGTGGTGACGGCCTGGAGCGGCTTGCTGTTGCTGCCGGGGTACGTGAACGAGAGGTCGTACGACGCCACGTCGTAGCCCGGGTTGCCCAGCGTCGGGAAGAGACGGTCACCGACGCCCAGGGGCGTGGGCGGCGCGCTCGCGGCGACGAGGCAGACGGACACGGCGGAGGCGAGCAGCGCCGCCTTCAGCCGTCGGGAGTTCCTGGTGCGCGACCGGGGAGCCGGATCACCGGAGCCGGTGCGGGGGATGCCGTTGCCGGTCGTGCCGGTGCGAGGGGTGAGCAGCATGCCCCACCGCTACCAGCGCGCGCGTGCCCTACGGCGACGACTCGCGCCCGGCCCACTCGAACGGGGTCCTCCCGGGGGCTTACGGGGCGCTGAACACGCCGGGGTGTGCGGGCGGGCGTGGGCTTTCCGGGTGCCAGGGGGCCGTTTCCCGCCGGCGCACGCCTCGGAGGACCGGCCGCTCAGCGTCGGTGCGTGCCTGGGAGCCCCGGAGGGCTCACGGCGGCCGAGCGTCGCAAAGCCCCCTCGGAGGGGGGAGCTCTGACCGGCGTGTATCTCAACGGGACGGGGCTGACCAAGGCGGACGCGGATCTCGGAAGTCCAGCCCGCGGCTTCAGGCGGGGGGCACACTTCAGAATCCCAGGGGCAGCTCAAGCTGAACACGTGCTCCAGGAGACCACCGGCTTCCCAAACCGGGCGCGCACCTAAGCGGGGCGGTGGCCAAGCCCGCGCCCGGCTCGGAGGAGCAGAGGCTCCAGGCGGGCCCACACCCGCGGAAATCCAGGGCAGCTCAAGCCGAACCCGCACCTCAACGGCCCGTCAGCAAAGCCCGCGCCCCGTCAGAACGCCGTCGTGTTGTGGTGCTGCGCGCGGCTCACGTCGTAGACACCCGGTACGTTGCGCATCGCCCTCATGAGCGTCAGGAGGTGCGCGGCGTCCGGGAGTTGGAGTGTGTAGGTGTGGCGGACGCGTTGCTGGGTCGGGGGTTCGACCGTCGCCGAGACGATTTCCGCGCCCTCCAGGGCGATCGCCTCGGTGAGGTCGGCGAGCAGATGCGGGCGGCCGAACGATTCGGCTACCAGCGTGACCCGGCACTCGGTGGTGTCGCCCCAGCGCACACCGACTTCCGCGCGCCCCACGCTCTTCATGTGCGCCACCGCGCTGCACTCCACCCGGTGGACGGTCACGACACCGCCGCGTACCGAGAATCCGGTGACCTCGTCGGGCGGTACGGGTGTACAGCAGCCCGCGAGCCGTACGGTCGCGCCGGGCTGGTCGACAACCGGGGTGGCGGGGGCGTCCCCGGCGTTCGGGGTGCCCGGGGTGCCTCCGGAAGCGGGGGGCGCCGAACGGACGCTCTGCGCCCCCTCGTCCGCCTTCGCGCCCTGCCCGTCACCGGTCGCCGGATGCGCCGCGATCCACCGCTGGATGGCGATCCGGGCGGCGGGCGTGTGCGCGTGCTCCAGCCACTCCCTGGAGGGCTCGGAGGCCACGTCCTGGCCCATGAGGAGCTGGACGGTGTCGCCGTCCTTCAGGGCCGTACTGAGGGTCGCCAGGCGGCCGTTGACACGAGCGCCGATGCAGGCGTGGGCGTCCTCGCCGTACTGCGCGTACGCGGCGTCCACACAGGTCGCGCCGTCGGGCAGGCCCAACGTGCCGCCGTCGGGCCGGTACACGGTGATCTCGCGGTCCTGGGCGAGGTCCTCGCGGAGCGTCGACCAGAAGGTGTCGGGGTCGGGCGCGCCCTCCTGCCAGTCGAGGAGGCGGGAGAGCCAGCCGGGCCGGGTGGGGTCGGCGCGCTCGCCGTCGTTCGCGGCCTGTTGCTCCTCCGAAGGAGGAGCGTAGGGATTGCCGAGCGCGATGACGCCGGCCTCGGCGACCTTGTGCATCTGGTGGGTGCGGATGAGGACTTCGACGACCTGGCCGTCCGTGTGGGCGACGGCGGTGTGCAGCGACTGGTACAGGTTGAACTTGGGTACGGCGATGAAGTCCTTGAACTCCGAGACGACCGGCTTCAGGCAGGTGTGCAGTTCGCCGAGGACGCCGTAACAGTCCGCGTCCTCGTTCACCAGCACCAGGAGGCGGCCGAAGTCGGCGCCGCGCAGCCTGCCGCGCTTGCGGGCGACGCGGTGCACGGAGACGAAGTGCCGTGGCCTGATGAGGACTTCGGCCTGGATGCCGGCGTCGCGCAGGACGGTGCGTACTTCGTCGGTGACCTCGGCGAGCGGGTCGTCCGCGCGGGAGGCGTTGTCGACGATCAACTCGCGTGTGTGGTCGTACTCCTCGGGGTGGAGGATCGCGAAGACCAGGTCTTCCAGTTCGGTCTTGAGCGCCTGGACGCCGAGCCGTTCGGCGAGCGGGATGAGGACGTCCCGGGTGACCTTGGCGATGCGGGCCTGCTTCTCGGGGCGCATCACGCCCAGGGTGCGCATGTTGTGCAGCCGGTCGGCGAGTTTGATCGACATCACGCGGACGTCGCTGCCGGTGGCGACGAGCATCTTGCGGAAGGTCTCCGGCTCGGCCGCGGCCCCGTAGTCGACCTTCTCCAACTTCGTGACGCCGTCGACGAGATAGCGCACCTCGGCGCCGAACTCCTCGCCGACCTGATCGAGGGTCACTTCCGTGTCCTCGACGGTGTCGTGGAGCAGAGAGGCCGTCAACGTCGTTGTCTCAGCGCCGAGTTCGGCGAGGATCAGGGTCACGGCGAGAGGGTGCGTGATGTACGGCTCGCCGCTCTTGCGCATCTGGCCGCGGTGCGAGGACTCGGCCAGGACCCAGGCGCGGCGCAGCGGTTCGAGGTCGGCGTCGGGATAGTGGGCGCGATGCGCCTCGGCGACATGGCCGATCGCGTCGGGCAGCCGGTCGCGGGCGGCGGGGCCGAGCAGGGCGGCCCGGCCGAGCCGGCGCAGGTCGATCCGGGGGCGGGCCTTCCTGCGGGGCACTGTGTTGATCACAGGGCCTGGGCTCGCAGGGTTCGTGGCCTCCGCACTCATGGGCACCTCCGGCTGCTTGACCGGCGGACGGGTGCCCCATGGCGTACTCGGCTCAGGGGATCTTCGATCCCCCGTCCGGGCCGGTGCTTGATGCTACCGAGCCCACCACGTGCGACTGACCGCCTCTCGCCGAGCGTGAAACGGATCACCCATTCGAGCGAAGGTCGGCAGGTTTACGGTTTTGCGCCACGGCATATCAGGTCAACCGTGGTTTCCAGCCGCACCGGACGTCGGAGACTTCGGATCAGGGTGTCCGGAGCGACCTGGACTGCGATTCACCCGTTCAGCGGATGGCGTTTTCCAGCCAATCGGCATCGATCTCGCCTTCGGCGACGATCACCGCGGGACCGGTCATCTCGATCTGGCCGTCGGGCCGCTCGGTGATCACCAGCGTTCCGCCCGGCACATCGACGGTGTACGTGGCGTGCGTCCCGGTGACGGCAGGGTCGGCGCCGTCCCTCCGGGCGGCGGCCACGGCGACCGCGCACGCGCCCGTGCCGCACGAGCGGGTCTCGCCGGCGCCGCGCTCGTGCACGCGCATGGCGACGTGCCCGGGGCCGCGGTCGACCACGAACTCCACGTTCACCCCGTCCGGGTAGGCCTCGGCCGGGGTGAAGGGCGGCGGGGCGAACAGGTCTCCGGCCTGCGCGAGGTCGTCGACGAAGGCGACCGCGTGCGGGTTGCCCATGTTCACGTTCCGCGCGGGCCAACTGCGGTCGCCCACGCTCACGTTGACATCCCCTTCGGGGAGGCGGGCCTTGCCCATGCCGACGGTCACGTCGCCGTCCTTGGAGAGGTGGACGGTCTTGACTCCGCCGCGCGTGGCGACCGCGATGTCCCCTGCTGCCACATGTCCGGCCCGCTGGAGATAGCGCGCGAACACACGCACTCCGTTGCCGCACATCTCGGAGACCGAACCGTCCCCGTTGCGGTAGTCCATGAACCACTCCGCCTCGGCCGCCATGTCCCGCGCCTCGGGGTGCGCGGCGGACCGCACGACGTGCAGCAGGCCGTCGCCGCCGATGCCCGCGCGGCGGTCGCACAGGGCGGCCACGGCGGCCGGGGAGAGGTCGATGACGTTCTCGGGGTCCGGGACGATCACGAAGTCGTTCTCCGTGCCGTGCCCCTTGAGGAAGGCGATCCGCGTGCTCATTCCTCGATCGTACGGGGTGGCTATGACAACCCGACGAGCCCCGTGAACGACCTCGGTGACGGACCTCTGCGGCTAGCGGAGCCTGGCCACGCGCCACACGGCCAGGACCACGACAACGGCCACCATCAGGGCGTAGGCGATGACGACCCGCCAGTCCGGGCGGCGCCCGGAGCCGCGCTGCGGGAAGCCGGGCCAGGTGTAGCCGACGCGTCGGGCGGCCGTCGTGCCCCAGCCGGCCGCGCAGGAGCAGATGAGCAGGCCGAGCATGGCGACCACGGCCCCGCTGTCGCCGAAGTCGAAGGCGAGCGGGAAGGAGAACATCAGGGAGCCGACCGCGGCCAGGGCCACGATGGGGGCGAGCTGCCAGATCCGCAGACGGCGCTGCGGACGGAGCTCGACCTCGACCTCGGGACCGGCGAACATCTCGTCGGGCCCGGGACCGTCGGCGGTCACGCCACCCTGGATCTCGTCCGGGCCGTCCGGGCTCAGCCGGTCGTCGCCCTCTTCCGGTTCACCACGGTCCGAGGTGACCTGCTCGATGCCTTCTGCGGTGTCGCGAGGGCCGGCCTCCATCGCCACGCGCCCTCCCAACTCGGACTCCACTTGGTCGATCGAAGCTCGATGATGGCACGCCCCCGGAGGCCGGAACGGCGGCCGGAGCGTCCCGATGCCATGACGTGATCAGGCTGTAACCGGTCGTTCGACCAACGCCAGTGCCAGGTGCGGCAGTTCTGTGAGATCCGCCGCAGCCCCACTCAACCAGTGCACCCGGGGATCGCGCCTGAACCACGAATCCTGACGGCGCGCGAAGCGCTTGGTGGCACGGACGGTCTCCGTGCGCGCCTCCTGTTCCGTGCACTCCCCCGCGAGCGCCGCGAGCACCTGCTGATAGCCGAGCGCACGGGACGCCGTGACCCCCTCGCGCAGCCCGCGCGCCTCCAGCGCGCGGACCTCGTCCACGAGCCCCCCGTCCCACATCCGGTCGACCCGGCGCGCGATGCGCTCGTCGAGTTCGGGGCGTGCCACGTCGACGCCGATCTGGACGGTGTCGTAGACCGAGTCGTGGCCCGGGAGGTTGGCGGTGAAGGGCTTGCCGGTGATCTCGATGACCTCCAGGGCCCGGACGATACGGCGGCCGTTGCTGGGCAGGATCGCGTGCGCGGCCTCGGGGTCGGCGGCGGCCAGGCGGGCGTGCAGGGCGCCGGAGCCGCGCAGGGCGAGCTCCTCCTCCAGGCGGGCCCGGACCTCGGGGTCGGTGCCGGGGAACTCCAGGTTGTCGACGGCCGCGCGGACGTACAGCCCGGAGCCGCCGACCAGGATCGGCCAGCGCCCCTCGGCGAGCAGGGCGTCGATGCGCTCGCGGGCGAACCGCTGGTACTCGGCGACGGACGCCGTGACCGTCACGTCCCAGATGTCCAGGAGGTGGTGCGGGACGCCGTCGCGCTCCTCGGGCGTCAGCTTGGCGGTGCCGATGTCCATCCCTCGGTAGAGCTGCATGGAGTCGGCGTTGACGACCTCGCCACCTAGGCGCTGGGCCAGGAAGACGCCCAGATCGGACTTTCCGGCCGCGGTCGGTCCGACGACGGCGATGACTCGGGGGGCGGGGGGTGCGCTGCTCACGTTCCCAGTCTCGCAAACGTCGGACCCTCGCCTCGAACGAGTTACGTGACAGCACGCGCGCGGGGTCGTTGCCCGTTGCGAGGTATCCCGCCGCCGGTTTCTGGAGGCGGTGACCCGGGCGACGCAAACGGACGCACCGGGCTACGCGGGATTTCGCCCGCACGAGTAGCGTATGGAGTTGATATGGGCGTTTTTGACCGGCTTCTTCGGAGGTCGAAGGCTACGGAGGAGGCGTCAACCGCCGAAGCGGTGACCGACACGGAGACGGCCGAGGCACTGACGGCCGAAGCGGCGGACGAGGTGTCGGAGACCGAGGCGGGGGCAGGGGTCGAGGAAGCGGCGGAGTCGACGGCGACGGAGGCCGTCGCGACCGGCGAGTCCGTCGACGCCGTCGACAGCGTCGAGATTCCGAAGCAGCAGTCCGCCCAAGTCGCCGCCGACAACGAGGCCGGTGAAGGCGCCCGAACGTAACTGCCCCGCGTGGGAAGGTGAACCATGGGTCTGATGGACAGTTGGAAGGCCAAACTCGCCCCGGCGAAGGACAAGGTCTCGGGCCTCGCGCAGCAGCACGGAGGCAAGATCGAGAACGGCCTGGACAAGGCCGCGAAAATGGTCGACGAGAAGACCAAGGGCAAGTACAGCGACAAGATCCAGACGGGCACGGGCAAGGCCAAGGACGCCATGGACCGACTCGCGCACCAGGGCGACACGGGAAGCGCCGGGAACACGGGGACGGAGGGCGGCGGCACGACCACGCCGCCGGACTCGACCCCGCCGGCTTCCTGAACGGCAGCTGCACATCGATCGGCGGACGGCCGGGGGGCGTATGGTTCCTCGGTCGTCCGCCGTTTCGTGGGCCAGGGACGGGACGGTTCGCCGGGGGCGGGGTCGATTCGGAGCGGGGTGAGTGGGGGCGGTGGCGGTGCGTGGGCGCTACGGCCGCCTCGGGCCCGCAGCCCGCGCGACGACTGTGGTAGGCGGGTGCGTGTCGCGCGCTCCGAGCGCAGCCATGGGTCACCCTCGCGGCGATCGCAGAGGACCGCCTCCGCCGCCCTCTCCCCCACCACCACCTAGCTCGCCGCCCTCACCCACCCGGGTGCAGCGCCTGCCGCGCGGCGCAGCCCCTCCGCCCGGCACAACCGCACCACACCCTGCACGCACAACGCCTGGATCACGCCGCGGCCCCACTGACGACGGCGGCCCAGACCACGTCGCCCCCGCCCGCCTACGGCCTCAGCGCACCGACCACCCCGCACCCGCCGCCGCCCCAGGAGCCCGCACCCGCACCCGCACCCGCACCTACGACCAGGTAGCGACCACGTACCCGACCCCGTACGGCGCGTCCTCGTACAACAGCGCCCCGCCGAGGCCCGCGCCCTCCGCCGCGCCCGCGAGGACCTGCCAAGGCGCGCGGCCCGACGCCTTCAGTTCGTACGCCAGCTCGGCGTCCAGCGCCTTGACGGCCGCCACGTCCGCCGCCGCCAGCGCCCGCGCGACCTCCGCGTCGAAAGGTGCCGCCCGCTCGTCGAGATAGCCCGGTGCCTTCAGCGTCCGGCACGCGCTGGCGTCGCCCATCACCAGCAGCGCGACCCGGTCGGCCCGCGCGACGATGTCCCTCCCGGTTTGGATACACCGCTCGGCCTCGAGAGGTTCCCCCACGCCGAGTCCCTCGATCGGGGCGTCGGACCACCCGGTCCGCTCCAGCAGCCACGCGGCGACGGCGAGCGAGGTCGGAAGCTGACGCCCTGACGCCGCGCCAATGTCCCCGCGCCCATCCCCGTCGCCGTTTCCGCCCAGCCGTACGTCGAGATCGACGCCGAAGCCGCGGAACGAACCCCGGGTGCCCTCGGGATGCGGCCCGCGCCCGCTCTGCTCGGCGGGCCCGACGACCACCAGGCGATCGGGCCGCGCGGCGGCGAGCACACCCAGCGCGTCGGTGCACGCGGCCCGCGCGGCGGCCAGTTCGGACGCGGCACCTGCGGCGACATCGGGGACGAGGAGCGGCGGGCAGGGGCAGACAGCGGCGGCTACGAGCATGGCCGGAACCCTAACAAGGCGCCCCCGACACATCACGCGGACAGTCCCCATGGCCACGCCGTCGACTCGACGACGACCCGACTTCGACCTCGACCCGGCGTCGCTCGTCGGGGCGACGACCTCAGTCGCAGCCGCAACCGCTCCCTGTGGCAACCGGCAGCGGCGCGGGTGCGCCGATCTTCGGCAGGCCCAGCATCACGCCGGCCGGCTTGGCGGCCTCGGCCGCGTTGCGCTTCTCCCAGGCGTCGCCCGCGCGCGTGGGGCGCACATTCAGGGTGGGGCCCTCGGCGAGGAGGTGGTGCGGAGCGGCGTAGGTGATGTCGACCGTCACCACGTCACCGGGGCGGACGTCCTGGTCGGGCTTGGTGAAGTGGACGAGGCGGTTGTCGGGGGCACGGCCGGAGAGGCGGTGGGTGGCGCCGTCCTTGCGGCCCTCGCCCTCGGCGACCATCAGCTCCAGGGTGCGGCCGACCTGCTTCTTGTTCTCGTCCCAGGAGATCTCCTCCTGGAGGGCGACCAGACGCATGTAGCGCTCCTGGACGACCTCCTTGGGGATCTGGTTCTCCATGGTCGCGGCCGGGGTGCCGGGCCGCTTGGAGTACTGGAACGTGAACGCCTGCGCGAAGCGTGCCTCGCGGACCGCGTGCATCGTCTGCTCGAAGTCCTCCTCGGTCTCCCCGGGGAAGCCCACGATGATGTCGGTGGTGATCGCGGCGTGCGGGATGGACGCGCGGACCTTCTCGATGATCCCCAGGTAGCGCTCCTGGCGGTAGGACCGGCGCATGGCCTTGAGGATCGGGTCGGAGCCGGACTGCATGGGCATGTGCAGCTGCGGCATCACGTTCGGCGTCTCGGCCATCGCGGCGATGACGTCGTCGGTGAAGTCGCGCGGGTGCGGCGAGGTGAAGCGGACGCGCTCCAGGCCCTCGATCGCGCCGCACGCGCGGAGCAGCTTGCTGAAGGCCTCGCGGTCGCCGATGTCCGAGCCGTACGCGTTGACGTTCTGGCCGAGCAGCGTGATCTCGGAGACGCCCTCGCCGACCAGGGCCTCGATCTCGGCGAGGATGTCGCCCGTGCGGCGGTCCTTCTCCTTGCCGCGCAGCGCCGGGACGATGCAGAAGGTGCACGTGTTGTTGCAGCCGACGGAGATCGACACCCAGGCCGCGTAGGCACTCTCGCGCCGGGTCGGCAGCGTCGAGGGGAAGGCCTCCAGGGACTCCGCGATCTCGACCTGCGCCTCTTCCTGCACACGCGCGCGTTCCAGCAGGACCGGCAGCTTGCCGATGTTGTGCGTCCCGAAGACGACGTCCACCCAGGGCGCCTTCTTCACGATGGTGTCGCGGTCCTTCTGGGCGAGGCAGCCGCCGACGGCGATCTGCATCCCGGGGCGCTTCGTCTTCATCGGGGCGAGCCGGCCGAGGTTGCCGTAGAGGCGGTTGTCGGCGTTCTCGCGCACGGCGCAGGTGTTGAAGACGACGACGTCCGCGTCCCCGTCCGAACCCTCGGGCGCGCGCACATAACCGGCACCCTCCAGGAGACCGGAGAGCCGCTCGGAATCGTGAACGTTCATCTGGCACCCATAAGTGCGCACTTCGTACGTTTTGACGTCCACTGCCTCGCTCCGGTCACCGCTGCTCATGTGACAAGGGTAGGCGGTGCCGGGAGCGACTCTCCCTGCGGCCGAGAACCGCCGTGCCTCACGTCACCCGCCGCTCGTGCCCCACCCCTGCCTGCGCAGCACCCCAGAGACATCCGGGGCCTCGTAGTGCTCCCCCTTGAGCACCTTGCCGTCATCCCTGCGGACGATCTCGCCGTCCGGGCCGATCTTGGTCATGTTGGCGCGGTGGATCTCGGCGATCACCGCGTCGAGGTCGACACCGTGGACGAGGGCCGTGCCGTACGCGACGTAGACGACGTCGGCCAGCTCGTGCGCCAGCTTGTCGAGGGGGCCGCTGACCGAGACCTCGGCGACCTCCGCGGCCTCCTCGGCGAGCAGCTCGCCCCGGTGGGCGGCGAGGCCGGGGGCGACCTCGGTGGGTGTCGTGCGGGCGTCGAGCCCGAAGGCCAGGTGGAATTCGCGGACCAGGTCGGCGGGCGAAGAACTCATGCGACGACCCTAATGGCCGCCGCTCACCGGCTCCGATCAGCCTCCGCCGATTCCCTCCGCCCCGATCCGGCGCGCACCCCCGAGCCCCGCCCTGCCCTGGTCAGCACCGCGCACGGACTGGCAGGATCGCGCGCATGCTCAAGGTGTTCTCCCGTATCAGCAGGCGCCGGGCCCTCCAGGGCGCGGCCGCCGGCCTCGTCGCGTTCGGGCTGCTGCTGTGGTGGCTGCTGCCCCTGGGCGACGAGCCGCCGACCGGGACGGTCACCTTCAGCACCGGGACCCCGCTGGGGGTCTACCAGGAGTACGGCAAGCTGCTGCGCACCGAGCTGGACAAGGACATGCCGGGCCTCACGGTGAAGCTGGTGAACAGCGACGGGTCGCAGGAGAACGTCGCGCGCGTGGCGACCGGTCACGCCGACTTCACCATCGCCGCGGCCGACGCGGTGGGGACGTACGAGATGGAAGGCAAGCCCGGTGCGGCCGGGCTGCGCGGGGTGGCGCGGCTCTACGACGACTACGTCCAGCTCATCGTTCCGCGTGACTCGGACATCGACTCGGTCGACGACCTGCGGGGCAAGCGCGTGGCCATAGGGCCGAACCGCTCGGGTGTGCGGCTGATCGCCGACCGCGTGCTCACGGCGGCCGGCATCGACCCGAAGAAGGGCGTCGAGCCGGTGGCGGCCGGTATCGACACCGGACCGGATCTGCTCAGGCGGGGCAAGATCGACGCGTTCTTCTGGTCGGGCGGGCTGCCGACGGACGGCCTGAAGGACCTCGCCAAGAACTACGCGTTCCGGTTCGTGCCGATCGAGGCGACCCTCGTGGCCAAGATGCACGAGCAGGGCGACGCCACCCGCTACTACCGCGCCACCAACATGCCGGAGTCGGCCTATCCCGCCATCCAGCGCGGGTCCACCGTCCCGACCATCGCCGTGTCCAACCTGCTGATGACCCGCAAGGACATGAACGCCAGGCTCACCGAGTGGATCACCAAGACCGTGATCAAGAGCCGCGACGGCATCGGCAAGCAGGTCCACTCCGCACAGCTGGTGGACCTGCGCACGGCGATCTACACCGACCCCCTGGCCCTGCACGAGGGCGCGCGGCGCTACTACCGCTCCGTCAAGCCGTAGAGCCGTAGAGCGCGCCACAAGCGCCCGGACCACCTCCCGGGCCCTGAAACCTCAACACCCGCCCCTGAGGCGCCCGTTCAGGCCGTAGGACCGCTCCTGGGCACCGACACGGTCACCTTGAGGCCGTGCGGGTCGTGGTGGCCGTACGTGAGGGAGCCACCGCCCGCGGCCAGCAGGACCTGGGAGATGGACAGGCCGAGGCCGGAGCCCTTGATGTTCTGGTGGCGGCCGCTGCGCCAGAAGCGGTCGCCCACGCGGGCGAGTTCGTCCTCGGTGAGGCCCGGGCCTCGGTCCGTGACGACGACGGTCGAGGTCTCGCCGTTCGACGCGACCGTCACCTCGACGCACTCGTCCTCGGGCGTGAACTTCACCGCGTTGTCGATCACCGCGTCCAGGGCGCTGGACAGCGTGACCGGGTCGGCCCAGGCCGTGGTCGGCGGGCAACTGCCCACCAGGCGCACGCCCTTGGCCTCGGCGGTCGGCGCCCAGGCCGCGACGCGCTCGGCGGTCAGCGCGCCGATGTCGGTGATCCTGAGGTCCGCGTCCGCGTGCTCGGCCAGGGCCAGGTCGAGCAGGTCGTCCAGGACCTGGGTCAGGCGCTTGCCCTCGGTGCGGACCGAGGCGATCTCGTCGTTGTCCTCCGGCAGTTCGAGTGCGAGCAGTTCGATGCGCAGCAGCAGCGCCGAGAGCGGGTTGCGCAGCTGGTGCGAGGCGTCGGCGACGAAGGCGCGCTGCTGCTCCAGCACGTCCTCGACGTTGTCCGCCATCTCGTTGAACGAGCGGGCCAGGCGCTGGAGTTCCGGCGGGCCGCCGGCGGCCGCGACCCGGGATTTGAGGCGTCCGGTGGCGATGTCGTGGGTGGTGGCGTCGAGGACCCGTACGGGGCGCAGGACCCAGCCGGTCAGCCGTAGGGCCGCGCCTACGGCCAGCAGCATCGCGGCGATCTCGCCGGCGCCGATCGTCAGCCAGCCGCGCAGGGTCCGTGAACGCATCGGCCCGGTGGGCGAGTCGGTGACCACGACGGCGATGACGTCGCCGTCCCTGATGACCGGCGAGGCGACGACCAGGCGGTTGCGCTGCCAGGGCCAGACCTGCTCCGGGTCGTGGCTGCGGCGGCTGAGGAGCGCCTCGGCGAACGCGTCGCGCACCTCGCCCGTCTTGGGCAGCAGGAAGTCGTCCGGCGCGTTCGCCATGGAGATGTCGGTGCGGTAGAAGACGCCCGCGCGGATGCCGTAGACCTCGTAGTAGCTGGCCAGTTCGCGGTCCAGGGTCTCCTGGCGCTCGTCCGGGACCGTGTTGGCGGGGCGTGATCCCGTGGGCGCGTCCGTGACGAACTGGGCCAGAGCCGCGAATCGCGCGGTGTCGTCGATACGGTCGACGATCACCTTCTGCTGCTGCGCCTTGGCGACGCTGATGGCGAGCGGGACGCCGAGCGCCAGCAGTACGGCCGCCATCAGGACGATGAGCAGCGGGAGGAGACGTGTGCGCACCCGGGCCCGCTACGCGGCCGGGGCGACGAGCCGGTAGCCGACGCCTCGTACGGTCTCGATCAGCGCGGGCATCCGCAGCTTGGCGCGCAGGGACGCGACATGGACCTCCAGGGTGCGTCCCGTGCCCTCCCAACTGGTGCGCCACACCTCGCTGATGATCTGCTCCCGCCGGAACACCACTCCGGGGCGCTGCGCGAGCAGTGCCAGCAGATCGAACTCCTTGCGGGTCAGTTGGACGACCGAACCGTCCACGGTGACCTGACGGGTGGGCAGTTCGATGCGCACCGGGCCGAGCCGCAGCGCGGTGTCGCCGTCGCCGCTCGCGTCCTCGTGGACGCTGCGCCGGCTGACGGCGTGGATGCGGGCTAGCAGCTCCCCGGTGTCGTACGGCTTCACCACGTAGTCGTCGGCTCCGAGGTTGAGGCCGTGGATGCGGGAGCGCACGTCGGAGCGGGCGGTGACCATGATCACCGGGGTGCTGGTGCGCTTGCGGATCTTGCCGCAGACCTCGTAGCCGTCCTGGTCGGGCAGGCCGAGGTCGAGGAGGACGACACCGAAGCCGTCGCTCTCGGGGACGAGTGCCTGGAGGGCCTCCTCGCCGCTGCGGGCGTGCGTGACGTCGAATCCGTGCCGCGCCAGGACCGCGGACAGAGCGGCGGCGACATGGTTGTCGTCCTCGACGAGGAGCAGTCTCATCCCGGCCCCCTCCGGTTCATCGTTCGTATGGTGTCGGCCTGTACAAAAGCACGTCTCACGCGCGCGTGCACCCAGGCAGTCACGCCGATGGACGAAGACGCCGTCAAGTGGGTTCCGGTTGCGCGAGGCTTCCGTTACCCAGCCGGTACGGATCCCGGCGACGAAGTGCTACGGCACGTGTCCTATTGCTATCCGATCGTGATGCTCAGATCTCGCTCAGATGTGATGACGCTGGTCGTAAGGCCTCACTACTGTCCTCCGCAACCGACGAGGACGGAGCCAGCAAGCGATGACCGAAGTATCGGTGGCCAAGGAAAATGTGGCCGCGACCGGCGAACTCGTCGTCCTGAAGAGCGTCAACAAGCACTTCGGCGCGTTGCACGTACTCCAGGACATCGATCTGACGATCGCGCGCGGCGAGGTCGTCGTGGTGATCGGGCCCTCCGGGTCCGGGAAGTCCACTCTGTGCCGCACCATCAACCGCCTGGAGACGACCGATTCGGGTTCGATCACGATCGACGGCAAGCCGCTGCCCCAGGAGGGCAGGGAACTGGCCCGACTGCGTGCCGATGTCGGAATGGTCTTCCAGTCCTTCAACCTCTTCGCGCACAAGACCGTGCTCGAGAACGTGATGCTGGGTCAGATCAAGGTCCGCAAAGCCGACCGCAAGCAGGCCGAGGAGAAGGCCCGGGCGTTGCTCGACCGGGTCGGCGTGGCCACGCAGGCGGACAAGTACCCGGCCCAGCTGTCCGGGGGTCAGCAGCAGCGCGTCGCCATCGCGCGGGCGCTGGCCATGGACCCCAAGGTGATGCTCTTCGACGAGCCGACCTCGGCGCTCGACCCGGAGATGATCAACGAGGTGCTGGAGGTCATGCAGCAGCTCGCCCGGGACGGGATGACGATGATCGTCGTCACCCATGAGATGGGCTTCGCCCGCTCGGCCGCCAACCGCGTGGTGTTCATGGCCGACGGCCGCATCGTCGAAGAGGCCGTGCCGGACCAGTTCTTCAGCAACCCGCGCAGCGACCGGGCCAAGGACTTCCTGTCGAAGATCCTTCACCACTGACGACCACTGCCGACCGCCGGCGATCAGCGCCGAAACCCACCGACGATCAGCCACGAACGCTGACGAACCGCTACAGCCAGCCACTGGCGGCCCGCCGACGACGGGCGGCCGCCGACTGCCGCTGAGGGTCCCGCACGCCCTCAGGGCCACCGTCACGCGCCCTGACGGGCCCTCATCTCCTCTCCAGCCAAAGGATGTTCACCATGAAGCTCCGCAAGGTCACCGTCTTCGCGACCACCGCTCTCGTCCTCTCGCTCGCCGCGACGGCGTGCGGGAGCAGCGACAAGGACGACTCCGGTTCGGGCTCCGGCGGCAGCAAGATCAAGATCGGCATCAAATTCGACCAGCCCGGTCTCGGCCTGAAGCAGCCGGACGGGACCTACGCCGGCTTCGACGTGGACGTGGCGACCTATGTGGCCGGGCAGCTCGGCTACAAGCCCGCCCAGATCGAGTGGGTCGAGACCAAGAGCGCCGACCGCGAGAACGCGCTGGCGCGTGGTGACGTCAAGTTCATCGCGGCCACGTACTCGATCAACGACGAGCGCAAGAAGAAGGTCGACTTCGCCGGCCCCTACCTGCTGGCCCACCAGGACCTGCTCGTCAAGAAGGACTCGACGATCGCGAAGGCCACGGACCTCAACGGCAAGAACCTCTGTTCCGTGACCGGCTCCACCTCGGCGCAGAACATCCACGACACGATCGCCCCGAAGGCCAACCTCCGTGAGAATGCGGGCTACTCGGAGTGCATCGCGGCCCTCCAGAGCGGTGCCGTCGACGCGGTGACCACGGACGACTCGATCCTCGCGGGCTTCGCCGCGCAGGACAAGTTCAAGGGCCAGTTCAAGCTCGCCGGCCTCAAGCTCAGCAACGAGAACTACGGAATCGGCGTCAAGAAGGGCGACTCCGCGACCGTCACCAAGATCAACACCGCGCTGGAGAAGATGGTCAGCAGCGGCGCCTGGCAGACCGCGGTCACCAAGAACTTCGGCCCGGCCAACTACAAGAACGAGCTCGCCCCGAAGATCGGCGACATCGTCAAGTAGTCCGAGAAAACCCCGGTAAGGCAGGCCCCATACCCGGAAGCGCGGGAGATCGTGTTCGACTTTCTTCAAGGTTATGACGTCCTCGGGGCGTTCTGGATGACGGTGAAACTCACCGTCCTCTCCGCCCTCGGCTCCCTGGTCTGGGGCACGCTGCTGGCCGGGATGCGGGTCAGCCCGGTCCCACTGATGCGTGGCTTCGCGACCTTCTACGTCAACACCGTCCGGAACATCCCCCTGACGGTCATCATCGTCTTCACCTCGCTCGGCCTCGCCGACATCTTCGGCGTCACCATGGGCGCGTCCGACGACTTCAAGGTGCAGGGTTTCCGGCTGGCACTCCTGGGTCTCGTGGCGTACCACGCGGCCTTCGTCTGCGAGGCGGTGCGCTCCGGCATCAACACGGTGCCCGTCGGACAGGCGGAGGCGGCCCGCGCCATCGGGCTGAGCTTCAGTCAGGTGCTGCGGATCGTCATCCTTCCGCAGGCGTTCCGCGCGGTCATCACACCGCTGGCGAACGTACTGATCGCCCTCACCAAGAACACGACCGTGGCGGCGGCGATCGGTGTCGCCGAGGCGGCCGCCCTGATGAAGACGATGATCGAGAACGAGGCCCAGACGGTCGCCATCGGCGTGGTCTTCGCGTTCGGCTTCGTGGTACTGACCCTGCCCACCGGCCTCTTCCTCGGCTGGCTGGGCAAACGACTGGCGGTGAAGCGATGACCTCCGTCCTCTACGACGCGCCCGGCCCCCGCGCCAAGCGGCGCAACGTGCTCTTCTCTGTGGTGTTCTTCGTCCTGCTCGCCCTCTTCTTGTGGTGGGTCTGGCGGACGATGGACGACAAGGGCCAGCTGAAGTGGGCCCTGTGGCAGCCGTTCACCACGTCGGACGCCTGGACGACGTATCTGCTGCCGGGCCTCCTCACCACACTGAAGGCCGCCGCGCTCGCCATGCTGATAGCTCTCCCTTTGGGCGCGTTGTTCGGCATCGCCCGCATGTCCGACCACCGGTGGGTGCGCGTCCCGGCCGGCGTGGTGGTCGAGTTCTTCCGGTCGATCCCGGTCCTGTTGATGATGCTGTTCGCGAACGAGTTCTACGTCCGCTCGACGAGCATCGGCAGCGAGGAACGGCCCCTGTACGCCGTCGTCACCGGCCTCGTGCTCTACAACGCCTCGGTGCTCGCCGAGATCGTCAGGGCGGGCATCCTGTCCCTTCCCAAGGGCCAGACGGAGGCCGCGCACGCGATCGGTCTGCGCAAGGGCCAGACGATGACGAGCATCCTGCTCCCGCAGTCCGTCACCGTCATGCTGCCGGCCATCGTCAGCCAGCTCGTGGTCATCGTGAAGGACACCGCGCTGGGCGGCGTGATGCTGGGCCTCACCGAGCTGCTCAGCTCACGCAGCACCCTCGCGGCCAACTACGCCAACGTGGTGGCGAGCTTCATCGTCGTCGGGATCATCTACATCCTGCTGAACCTCGCGCTCACCACGTTCGCGAGCTGGCTGGAGGGCCGGCTGCGCCGCAGCAAGAAGAGCACGGGCGCGACCCTGGACGTCGAGGACGCCGTGGGGCTCAACCCCGCGCAGGTACAGGGCAGCTTCGGAGCCGGCGCCGGCGGCTCGATCTGATGATCGGTCAAGTGGCATGAACGACACGGAGGCAGTGGCATGATCGCCACTGCCTCCGTCACTTGACGCAAGCACCGGCAATGGGTTGCATACGTTCTGTGATCGTGCACCCTGCTCCAACTTCCTGTTCACATGCGTCCCTGAGGACACCTTCGCGGGCAGGGGGCGCCGCACCGTGGACCCGGTGATCATCGTCGGAGCGGGGCCCGTGGGGCTCACGCTCGCCCTGGCACTGGCGCGGCAGGAGGTGCCCTCCGTCCTTCTCGACGAGGGCCCGGGCAAGGACGAATCGCGCCCCGCGCGCACTGTCGTCCTGCGGGAGGACACGACGGCACTCCTGGAGCGGCTGTCCGGCGTACCCCTCGCCGAGCTCGGTTCGCGCTGGGCCGGATGGCGGTCGATGCGGCGCAAGCAGGTGATGCGTGAGATCACGTTCGACGAGACCGAGCCCGCCCCCCTGCACATCGCCCAGCACGTCCTCACCGGCGCACTCCGGCAGGCACTCGCGGGCGAGCGTCTGGTGAAGATCGCCCCGGACAACCGCCTCGACTCGCTCGAACAGGAGCCCTCGGGCGTCACCGCCCACACCCGCGGCCCCAAGGGCACCTGGTGGCGCGGCAGTTACCTGGTCGGCTGCGACGGCCCGCGCTCGACCGTGCGCAAACTCCTCGACATCCGCTTCCCCGGCCGTACGGCGGTGGAGCGACACGCCGTGGCCGCGCTGCGCACGGAACTTCCGTGGCCCGACCGGGCGTTGTTGCATCGGGTGCCGCCGTGGCGGACGTCCGGACCCTCGGCCGGGGAGGTCACCGGACGCCCCCTCCCGAACGGCGTGTGGCGCCTGGACTGGCTGCTGCCGCCGGGCAAGGACCTGGTCACCCCCGAGCTGCTGCTGGCCCGCATCCGGGAGACGCTCGCGGGCTGGACCGAGGGCCCGACACCGCCGTACGAACTGCTCGACACCGGCGTGCACACCGTGCACCACCGGCTCGCGCGCCGGTGGCGGGCCGGGCGGGTGTTCCTCGCCGGGGACGCCGCGCATCTGCTGGGGGCGCTCGGGACGCAGGGGCTGGACGAGGGGCTGCGGGACGCCGACAACCTCGCCTGGAAGCTGGCGCTGGCCTGGCACCACGGGCCGCACGAGCCGCTGCTGGACAGTTATCAGGCGGAGCGGCGGGCGGTCGTGGCGGCCCGGCTGCGCGCCGCCGACCAGGCGCTGCCGCTGGTGCGCGGCGGCGCCGGGCTGCGCGCGGTCGTGCCCGGCTCGGCCCGCAACCATGATGTGCTGCTCACGGACGGTCACCTGGGGCACGGCGCACTCGGTGCGCCGGGGGCGTACGCCGACTCACCGCTCGCGCCCCGGCACATCGAGGCGGAGGTCCCCGTCGACACCCCGCCAGGTGCGCCGGTCGCCGACGTCCTGGTCACCGCCGAGGACGGCGCCTTCGTACGGCTGCGGGACCGCCTCGGGCGCGGAACCCTGCTGGTCGTCCTGGTCGCGCCGGGCACGGGTGTGTGGGAGCGCAAGCACTGGGTGACGGCCGGAATCATGCCTCGCCTGGCTGCCGCCGTGACGGCGCTGCCGCACCCGACCGAGCTGCTGGTCGCCGAGAGCTACCCGGGCGCCGCCGCCCACACCGTCCTTCTCGTACGGCCCGACGGGCACCTGGTCACGGCGCTGAGCGGGGTGCGTCCGGCCGACCTGTACGCGGCGGCCGAGGCGACCCTGGGCGGCCCGGCGAAGACGGAGGCCACGGCCGGCTCACGCTGAGGCCGCCGTATCCGAACTGTCCACATAGTGACGCTGAGTTGACCGGCCCGCACCACCGTGCTGTACTCCGGACCATGACCGACACCTCTGTCCACCTCTGGCGGAAGGTCCACCTGGACCTCGTCCGCTACGTGGGCTGCGTGTGTCTCGTCGCCTGCTGAATTCGCATCTCTCTCACCCGCGCGCGCCACTGTCGTGATGCCTGCGCGCACCCTCGCGAACACTCATCAGGACGGTGCACGTGTCTGTCTCCCCTTCTGCCTCCGTGTCCCCCGCCGCGCGCTCCCAGGCCCCGACGCAGGCCGACCTGCTCGACTTCGTCCGGCGTACGGCCGCCGACGCCGAGCTGATCGCCTCGCTCCCCCTCGACCCTGAGGGCCGCACCTGGGTGCGCCTGGAAGGTCCCGGCGGCAGCGAGGCCTGGCTGATCGGCTGGCCGCCCGGCAGCGGGACGGGCTGGCACGACCACGCCGAGTCGGTCGGCGCCTTCCTCACCGCCGCCGGCGAACTCAAGGAGAACTCGCTCGCCGCGCGGCTCCCGAGCAACGGCTGGAAGACCCTCGAACTGGAGGAGGGCGTGGACCGCGAACGGCGGCTGCCGACCGGCAAGGGCCGCGCCTTCGGTCAGCACCACGTCCACGAGGTACTCAACGAGTCCTCCGAAGAGCACGCGATCTCCGTCCACGCCTACTACCCTCCGCTCCCGCAGATCCGCCGCTACAGCCGCACGGGCCCGGTGCTGCGCCTGGAGCAGGTGGAGCGCCCGGAGGACTGGCAGTGAGTGCCACACGCGAACTGCCCCTCGGCATAGACGAGTTGCTGGAGCGGGCGCGCGAGACCTACGAGCGGATCGAGGCGCGGGCGGCGTACGAAGCCGCCCGCGACGGCGATGCCCTCCTGGTCGACATCCGCTACGCGGCCCTGCGCGACCGCGACGGCCTCGTCCCCGGCGCCCTGGTCGTCGAGCGCAACGAACTGGAGTGGCGCCTCGACCCCCAGGGCAGCCATCGCGCCCCTGAAGCCACCGGCCACGACCTGCGCGTCGTGGTGATCTGCAACGAGGGCTACGCGTCCACCCTGGCAGCCACGTCCCTGCACCAACTGGGCCTGCGCCGCGCGACGGACCTCGTCGGCGGATTCCAGGCCTGGAAGGCGGCGGGACTGCCTGTCACGTCGTAGACACTCTGTCCATGACGCGACACACCGTCCACGACGCGACACACCGGCCCGCTCACGATCCGTCGGAGGGGCAGTAGAGCGGGGCGGTGTCCGCGTTGGTCCTGGTGATCAGGCGGGCCGGTGTGGTGGCGATCTTCTCCACCTTCTCCTTACGGAGAAGGCTGATGGCGTTGGTGACGGCCAGTTCGCCGGTGTCCTTGGCCGAGTTGGAGACGGTGGCGGCGAAACGGCCGTCCTTGAGGGCGGCGAGTGCCTCGTCGGTGCCGTTGACCGTCACGATCTTGACCTTCTTGCCGCCGCCCGCGTCGAAGGCCTTGCGGGCGGCGAATGCCATCTCCTCGTTGGCGACGAAGGCGTAGTCCAGATCGGGATGCGCTTTGATCATGCTCGCGGCGACGGTCTTCGCTCTGGCGGCGACGAACATGGCGGGCTGGTTCGCGACCACTTTCACGTTCGCCGGCAGCCCTTTGGTGAAACCGCCCACGAGCAGGTCGGAGGCGGCGCCTGGCGCGCCCGCGATGACACCCACCTGCACCTCACGCCCTGCGGCGTCGTCCTCGATCCAGTCGGCGTCCAGCTTGCCCACCGCCTTCAGGTCGACGACGACGGCCCCGAGGATGTCGGACGGATCGGCGCTGACCGAGGTCAGGAAGATCGGGATGTGCGCGCTCTTGGCCTTGGCGATGTCGCTCTTGAGGGCGGTGGTGTTGACCGTCTGCAGGATGATCGCGTCGACATGGCGCGCGATCATGTCCTGGATGTTGGCCAGCTCCCGCGCGGCGTCCTGACGCGAGTTGACGGTGACGAGCTTCGCGAAGTTGCTCTTGGCCGTGTTCTCGATCGACTCCTGCAGACAGGTGTGGAACTCGGTGCTGCCGCCGTTGACGAACCCGAGGGTGGTGGGCCCGTCGTCGGCGGGCGTGGCACTGGACTCCAGTCCGCAGCCACTGAGTAAGAGGCACGTACCGACCAGGAGGACCACCAGTGTTCTTCGGTGGTGAGCGGGCAGGGACAAGGACAAGGGGGCCGCCTTTCAGGGCGTACGAGGACCGGTCGGCGAAACGGCCGGAGGCACTCGGGCAGGCCTGGCTGCGGCTCAGCGGGCGGGGATGGCCGAGGGTCGGCAAGCGTGGAGGGCCGAGGTTCGGCAGCAGAAGCTACCCCCGCGGCAAACATGCGCACCCTCTACGTAACGCACGCTTAGTCTGCGCAACGCGTGCCCTCCGGTGAGGCGAGTGGCCGCTGGGACGGATGCCGGAGGGTTCCCCTCGCTCGGGTCGCGCGAGGGACGGCCGCGAGTTCCGGACGGACGACCGGCGGCTTCCCGCGTTCACTCCCTGGCGGTCGCCACCGTGACCGCCCGGACCCGGAGCGCCACGCGTCCCGGCAGCGCCGTGGCAAGGAGGGCGAGGGTCCCGGCCACCGCGACCACCGTGACATACACGAGGGGCGTGACCGACGGTGCCGCCCGGCCGGTCATACCGACGCTGAACGCGGTCAGGACGGCGAGGGCGATACCGCTGCCGAGCGCCGTGGCGAGCAGCAGCACCGACAGCGCCTCGGTACGCAGCATCCGCAGCACCTGACGACGGGTCGCACCGGCGAGACGGAGCAGCGCGAACTCCCGGACACGCTCCGCGACCGACATGGCGAGCGTGTTGACCACGGCGATAGCCGTGAACGCCAGGACGAGTCCCATGGCCAGGTAGTTGACCTCGGCGTTCGCCTGTTGCCGCTGCGCCTGGAGCGAATCGGCGGCATCCGGCGAAAGAACCTGGACACCCGGGAACTCACGGAGGGTAGTCGCGAGTTGTGTCTGTGTACGGGTCGTGCTGACGAGGACGGAGGAGGCGAGCGGGTTGTCGACATGCCGGGCGACGAGATCGTGCGCGAAGGTGAGATCGCCGAAGCCGAGGCCTCTGGCGTAGACGGCGACGACGGTGAGCGTGACGGGCGTGCCGTCGCCGAGTGTGAGTTTCAGAGTGCTCCCGGGCTTCAAGTGGAGCTGGTCCGCCGCCAGTTCGCTTACGGCCGCGGTGCGCTCGGTGAGTCCGTGGAGCGATCCGGCGGTGACGTCGGGGTCCCAGGTACGGGTGAGTCCGGCGGGGGTGACGCCTTGGGCCGCGTATGTGTCGAGGCCGACCCTGACGGTCGTACGGACGATTTCGGTGACGACGTCGTGCGGCGCGCGAAGTTGCCGCGCGGCCTCGGCCGGGATGCCCGGCCCCTGGGAGGCGACGACCCAGTCGGCGCGCACGCCTTCGCGGACCTGGGCGCGGGCGGCGTCACCGAGAGTGGGCTGGGCGAACAGAACAGTGCAGGTCATGCCGATCAGGAGGGTGAGGGGAGTGACGACGGAGGCCATGCGGGTGGCATTGCCCCGAAGGTTCGCGACGGCGAGCCGGCCACACGGGCCGGTGCGCCGGAGCGGGGCTCCGATCACGAAGGCGGCCGCCTTGACGAGGAGCGGTCCGAGGAGAGCGACGGAGGTGGAAAGAACCACAACGGCGAGGAAGGTCACGGGGGTTGAGGCGGGTTCGGTACGGAGCTGACTGAGGAGAGCGGTCAGGGTGATGCCGAGGGCGAGGAGTGTTAGGCCTGCGAGGAGGCGAGTGGGGCGGGTATGGGGGAATGAGGGGAATGGCCTTGGGTGGGGCGGGGGTGCTTGATTCGGGGGCGCTTCGGCCTGGTGGCGCCGGGGTCGACTGCGGCTCCAGGTTCAGCCCCCGCTTCGGCGAGTGCCTGGGCAGGGCGTATCCGGGAGATGCGGCGGGAGGCGACCCGGGCCGCGGCCCACGCGCCGGACACGGTCGCGGCGAGAGCTGCCAGCGGTGGGACGACGCCGGTGGTGTGCTGGAGCGTGGCGGGGACCGCGCCCAGGGCGACGAACCTGCCGAAGAGCCAAGTGCCCAAGGGAAGACCGAGCAGGGCGCCCGTGATCCCGGCGATCGTGCCGACGATCAGGGCCTCGCGGCCGAGGAGTTTGCGGATCTGGCCGGAGGTGGCGGCCACCGCGCGGAGCAGGGCGAGTTCGCGGTGGCGTTGTTGGACGGAGAGCGCGAAGGTGCCGACAACCACGAGGATCGCCACGAGCAGCGAGGTGCCGCCCATCGCGCCGCCCATGCTGACCAGCTTGATCCTGGCCGTGGCGGCGTCCGGGAACTCGACGGGGCCGCGTGCGTCACCGGTGGTGACTTGGGCGGTGGCGCTGAGGTGAGCGGTGGTGCCGCGCGGGGCGGTGAGGCTGGAGAGCGCGATCGTGTCGACGCGCGGTGTGCTGGTTCCGGCGCGGGGCGTGGAGGGGCCGGCGTGTATTGCGGAGGTGCCGGCGTGCGGTGTGGTGTTGGTGTCTGGCGCGGTGGTTCCGGCACGCGGCCCAGTCGTTCCGGTTCCGGCGTCCGGCGCGGTGGCTCCGCGGAGGGCCGCGACAACCGCCTGGCGCAGCCTGTCCGTGCTCGTGCGCTTGGCCGGTAGGACTCCGAACGCGGTGACCTGCCCGGGGTGTGCGGCCAGGCGGCGGGCCTCGGCCGTGGAGAAGAAGAGTGACGTCTGATGGCGTACGGCCGTGGCGGGAGCGGCGATTCCGGTGATCCGGTAGCTGCGCGGGGCCTGTGTCGACTGGACGGTGAGATGGTCGCCGGGCCGGAGCCGGGACCGTTCGGCGAAGTCCCGGTCGATGACGAGATCGGTCGCGGCCCGCGGGGCGCTGCCGCTGACGAGCCGGTACGGCGTCAGCGCGGCCGAGTCCCAGGCGTGCCCGTAGGACGTCCGGCCGCCGGTGCCGGTGCCGGTGGGTGTCAACGGCTGGGCGAGGAAGGTCAGTTCGGGGATGACACGGGCGACACCCGGGGTCCTCGTCAGCGTGCTCTCCAGGCTCGCGGGGAGCCAGGCGCGCTCGGCGATCGGTTTCGCCTTGTGCTTGACCTTGGTCTTGCCCTTCTTGTGTTTGACGGTGGTCTGGTGGACGTTCTGGTCGGCGTAGACCACGACAGGGCTCGCCGCGTAGCGCTCGGTGCGGATGGTGCCGCGCAGACCGGTGTCGAGGAGGGTGCCGCACGCCGTGATGAGGGCGGCCGCGCACATCAGGGCGAGGAAGGCGCCGAGGAAACCGGCCTTGCGGGCGCGGACGGACCGAAGGGCATAGCGCAGCATCATGAGGGCTCGGTCTCTTTTCTGTTGTGTCCCGGCTCGGCGTCGGCAGGGCGCGCAAGGGCGACTTCGGCACCGGCACCAACGCCAACCCCCGTATCCGCTTCGGCGTCGGCCTCAGCGGGAGGCGCCGGAAAGGCCAGGAACCGCGTAAGCACCGTGCGCGCCCCGGCCGGCGTCTCAGCCTCGGCGCGCTTGTAGCGGTTGAGGAGCGCGATGTACTCCTCGAAGAACTCCCGGAGTTCGGGCGGGGTCAGCCGGATCGTGCCGCGTGAGTACGGGAACGCGTCCTCCCATACCCCGTTCTCGGCGGAGTCCCGCTGGAGCCGCTCGAAGAGCTCCAGATCGGCGGCGTACGCATGGTGGTTGAGCTCGTCCATGACGTGCCGCATCTCGGCACTCTGACGGCTGCGCGGCGGAAACCGGCGGTCACCGGGAACGGCCCGCCACCAACGCTCGCGACCATGCCCGGGCGCACGCTCCGCCCCTGTCCCCGTTTCCGCGTCCCCCTCTCCAACTTCCGCACCCGCACCCGCCGTTGCCGTCTCCTCCCCCGCCCTCGCCCCCGTCTCCTCGACGAAGCCGTAGCGGGCGAGTTCACGCAGGTGGTAGCTGGTGGAGCCGGTGTTCAGGCCCAGCGCGCGGGCGAGTGTGGCCGAGGTCGCGGGGCCGTGCAGGGTGAGGTGCTGGAGCATGCGCTGGCGGCGGGGTTGCGCGAGGGCCTTCAGCGCGGCGAGGTCGGAGAGCTCGACCGGTGCGGGTGTCGCCGGGGTCCGCTCGGCGGGCGTCGCCACGCCGGGTGTGCCGGGTTCCTGTGCCATGAGTACACAGTCGTTTGTGCACAGGCGCCTGTGCACTGGGGCAATCCGGCGTCTTCAACCGGGGGTTGGCCCTACCTCGGGCATCAGCATGGCGCTTGCCTGAACGCGGTCGGCGCCCCCGCGCGTCCACCGTGTTCAGGACGTTCGCACCACCGAGGGGTCAGAACCGGATCGATGCGGAACCGGATCGATTCCGGATCAGTACCCGTCGCCCTCGTCCCCGAGGAACTCCGTGTCCTCGCCCTCTTCCTCCAACGCCTGCCGGACCACGCTGAGGGCCATGCCCTGGGAGTAGCCCTTGCGGGCCAGCATGCCCGCGAGGCGGCGCAGCCTCTTGTCGCGATCGAGGCCCCGGGTGGACCGCAGTTTGCGGTCGACCAGTTCGCGGGCCGTCGTCTCCTCCTGCTCGGAGTCGAGCTGGGAGACGGCCTCGTCGATCAGCGTCGGGTCGACTCCCTTGGTGCGCAGCTCTTGGGCGAGCGCCCGCCGGGCCAGGCCCCGACCGTGGTGCCGGGACTCCACCCAGGCGTCCGCGAACGCGCCGTCGTTGATCAGTCCGACCTCCTCGAACCGCGACAGCACCTCGTCCGCCACCTCGTCCGGGATCTCCCGCTTGCGCAGGGCGTCCGCGAGTTGCTTGCGGGTGCGCGGGTTCCCGGTGAGCAGGCGCAGGCAGATGCCCCGCGCCCGCTCAGCCGGGTCCGCCGGAGGTTCCTCCTTCTTCTCGGCCCTCGCCGAGGAGAAGTCGGGCCCGTCCGCTTCGGAAGACTCCCCGAAGCCGCGGCCACGGCGCCCACGTCTACCGCGCGCGCCGTCACCGCGCGCCGTAGACCCTCGTGAGCCGCCTTCGCCACGCGCTCCACGACCGCGGCGCGCGCCGCGGCCGGGTGCGTCGTCATCGGCAGACCCGTCGCCGGGTGAACTGCCGCCTGGCGCCGAGCTCCTGAAGAGCCGGCCGGTGCCCGCCGAACCATCGCCGGGCTCCGGGCCACCGAAAGGCGGACCGGTCTCCCCCGCGAAACCGCCGCCCGACTCGTCGCCGTACGGTCCGGCCATGCCGTACGGCTCCTCGGGCGGGCCGTCCGCACCGTAGGCCAGGCCCTCGCCGCCTCTCCCGCGCCCCTGCGGGGCGTCGGGATACGCGTACTCGGCCCAGTCCGTTCGTCGTGTCACGGGTCAGCTCTTGGCTGCCGTGGCCTTGGCCTTGGTGGTCTTGGCCGCGGCCGGAGCGGGCACCGCCTTCGCGGCGTCGTCCGTGGCGGTGGGGACCACCCCGTCCGCGACCGCCTCGGCAGCGGGCTTGTCCTTCTCCGGACGGACGCCCACGCCCAGCTTCTCCAGGATCTTCTTCTCGATCTCGTTGGCCAGGTCGGGGTTGTCCTTGAGGAAGTTGCGCGCGTTCTCCTTGCCCTGGCCGAGTTGGTCGCCCTCGTACGTGTACCAGGCGCCGGCCTTGCGGACGAAGCCGTTCTCCACGCCCATGTCGATCAGGCCGCCCTCGCGGCTGATGCCGTGGCCGTAGAGGATGTCGAACTCGGCCTGCTTGAAGGGCGGCGCGACCTTGTTCTTGACGACCTTGACGCGGGTGCGGTTGCCGACCGCGTCGGTGCCGTCCTTGAGGGTCTCGATACGGCGGATGTCGAGTCGCACCGAGGCGTAGAACTTCAGGGCACGGCCACCGGTCGTGGTCTCCGGGGAGCCGAACATCACGCCGATCTTCTCGCGGAGCTGATTGATGAAGATCGCGGTGGTCCCGGACTGGTGGAGCGCGCCTGTGATCTTGCGGAGCGCCTGGCTCATCAGGCGGGCCTGGAGACCGACGTGGCTGTCTCCCATCTCGCCCTCGATCTCCGCGCGCGGGACGAGTGCCGCGACGGAGTCGATGACGATGAGGTCGAGGGCGCCGGAGCGGACCAGCATGTCCACGATCTCCAGGGCCTGCTCGCCGTTGTCCGGCTGGGACAGGATCAGGTTGTCGATGTCGACGCCGAGCTTCTTCGCGTACTCGGGGTCGAGGGCGTGCTCCGCGTCCACGAACGCGACCTGGCCGCCGGCCCGCTGGGCGTTCGCCACCGCGTGCAGGGTCAGGGTCGTCTTGCCGGAGGACTCCGGGCCGTAGACCTCCACCACTCGGCCGCGCGGCAGGCCGCCGACACCGAGGGCGACGTCGAGCGCGGTCGAGCCGGTGGGGATGACCTCGATGGGCTCGTTCGGCCGCTCGCCGAGGCGCATCACGGCGCCCTTGCCGAATTGCCGTTCAATCTGTGCGAGCGCGGCGTCCAGCGCCTTCTCGCGGTCGGTTCCTGCCATGGGTTCCACCCGATTTGCTTGTGTCGATCGCTTCACGTCAAAGACGCTAACGCCTGCCACTGACAATGCGCCCCGACGCCCGCCCAGCCTGTGGATAACTCGGACACTTCACCATCAAAAGCCTGCCGAAACGCCCGTCATGGCCTCGCCGGAGCTTCCATAAGAATGGATGTTCGATTTTCGTGTCAAGCGCACCACGCGGCACTCGCGTCGTCGATGACCCGTGCCACTGGATCTTGACCGATTGCCCTCGGACTTCGACGGACGCGAGTTTGTGTCATCGGATTTTGATCACCACAGGTCAACGACGCAGCACACCTTCGGTGCGCGCCAGGGGGCGCGGTAAACCCGTGGCGCGCTGGAGGCGCTCCTGTCTGCCCTGACGGCAATCCGCACAGGGTGCAGCCTGTCGTCACCGTTCCGTCACAAGCAGTCGCCGCACGGAACCCTGCCGCTGTCCCGCCCTCTCTGCACTCACGTACCAACGACCACGCGTACCGCGGGGCAACAACCGACGACCGAACCCGCGGACGACACGACTCAGGGGGACGACAGCATGCGGCACAGCAACGGCATTCGCAGGGCGGCTCTGGCGACGACGGCGGTCACGGCCGTCGCGGCGGCAGTGACCGGCATCCTGCCCGGCACCGCCATGGCGGCGAGCACCACCACCTCCACCCCGCCGCCCGCCTGCCCGGCCTCCGCCCTCCAGGTCAGCGCCTGGCAGGCCGCCCACCCGCCCGTCGGGACCGGGACCGGGGCGGCGGTCGTGCAGTTCACCAACGTCTCCCGGAAGACGTGCGTCCTGAAGGGCCATCCGACGACGGTCGCCGGCGCAGGCAACGGCTCCCCCTCCCACAACACCCCGCTCAAGGTCACCCCCACCGGCAGGGCGGCCACCGTGACGGTCCGGCCGCACGGCAAGGCGTGGGTGAAGCTGACCTTCGTCCAGGTCCAGGGGGAGGGCGACGGCTACTGCGTGTCGGGCAAGACCCCGGCGGCGTATCCGACGATGGTCATCGAGCTGCCGCACTCCGGGAAGCACCAGGTCGCCCTGAACGACGGGTGGTGGGCCGAGTGTGACAACAAGGTGACCGTCACCCCGGTGTCGGCGGTCAAGCCTTCCTGACCCCGTCCCCGCAGAACGAGCAGCCTGCATGACGATCGCAAGGCTCTGACCTGCACGTTTATGAGGAACTGCACATGAGTGCAGGTCAGCGACTCAGCGTACCTTCAGTGCGCTGAGTCGCTGACCTGCGGTGATGACACAAACTCGCGTCCGTCAAAGTCCGCCCGGCAAACGGTCAGGATCCAGTGGCACGAGACAGTCGATGTCTTGTGGCGCCTCACGCCGTGACAACGCTTCGGATGGCATGGAAATCCTTCCCATGCCTGAGGTTGTGCCCGTTGACTGGCGGCAGCCGACGGCAACCGAGGACGGGAGAACTCGATGAAGATGATGAAGATGTGGAAGCGTGCGGGGATCGCGGCCGCGCTGGTCACGGCGACCGTCGGCATCATGAGTCCGGTGGCGTCGGCCGCGCCCATGCCCTGGGAGACCAGCCTCGTGCACCAGCCCGCGCCGACACAGAGCACGGCCATCACCCCGGCCGACGAGACCGGGACCGTCACCATCCTGTGCAGCGGCGGCTGCTACCAGTAGGAACCTCCTCGGACCTCCCGGCACGCCCTCGAACCCCAATGCCACAGGACGATCACGTCCCGGTCGGCCGACAGCGCACGTTCACCGCGGCCGTGTGGTCCTCGCCGTTCAGCAACCTGAGCCGGACCGGGGTGCCGCCGGGGTTGTCGAAGAGCCGGATGCCGTCGCCGAGCAGCACCGGCACGATGTGCAGGTCGATCTCGTCGATCAGTTCGCGCTCCAGGAGCTGTCGGCCGATCGTGGGCGAGAGCACTTCGAGGTTCCTGCCGCCGGCGGCCGCCAGCCCGATGCGTACGGCCTCGGCCACATCGCAGTCCAGGAAGGTCACCCCGGGGGCGGGCGGCGCGTCGTCGGGGTGGTGCGTGAGGACGAACACCGGCCCCTGCCAAGCGCCCCCGTAGACGCTGCCGGCATCCGGGAAGGCGTCGAAGCCGTCCCGGCCGCCCAGTACGGCCCCGGTCGTGGCGGCGTACTCCTCGACGAGGCCGGCCCGGAACGAGAACCCCGTCATCCAGTCCATCGCGTGGTCCGGCCCCGCCACGAACCCGTCCAGCGACATCGTGAAGTGCCACAGCACCTTGCCCTCGGCGGTCTGCGGTCCGGTGTCCGCCAACTGCGGGGCGGGCGTGGTTCCGACGCTCTGCGGGGCTTTTGCGGTGGGCATGATCGATCCTCGCTTCTGGGGTTGCCGTTCCGCGGATTCCGGGCGGCTGTCACCTCCATGGACCCGGCGCGCCCCCGAAACTCATCGCGATGCCCCTAGGAGCACTACTTCCGCCGTCGTACGGCGGGTGTCTTCGGCCGTACGACGACTGCGCGGCGGGTTCCCGCGAGGCTCGGGCCATGACGAGCCAAGTACGTCCCGCCGAGCGTCTCTGCCATGTGGTCGGTGCCCTGTTGATCCTCTCCGGGTTGGTGCATCTGGTGGTGTTCGCGGTCGACGGCGGCCCCTGGTACGGGCCCGTCTCCTGGCGCAAGCCCGTCACGTTCGGGCTCTCCTTCGGGGCGACGCTGATCGCGGTCACCTGGGTCACGTCGTATCTGCGCGTCGGGGCCCGGCTGCGCACCGTGCTGCTCGTCGTGTTCGCCGCCGACTGTGTCGTGGAGGTCGGCGGAATCACCCTCCAGGCGTGGCGCCGGGTGCCGTCGCACCTCGACATGGAGACGCCCTTCGACACCGCGGTGTCCATGACGCTCGCGGTGGGCGGCGGTGTCCTCGTGGTGCTGCTCACCGTGTTCGCGGTGGCGTCCTTCCGGCACCGGCCGACGGGGCCTGCGGGGATGGCGCTCGCGGTGCGTTCCGGGTTCGCGATCCTGCTGGTGGCGCTGGCCTCGGGCGCCGCGATGATCGCACGCGGGGTCGTCCTCGCCCGGACCGGCCACCAGGAGGCGGCGTACCACTCGACGGCCCCGCTCAAGCCGCTGCACGGGGTGAGCCTGCACGCCGTCCTGGTGTTGCCGGCCCTCGCCTGGCTGCTGTCCCGCACGTCCTGCAGCGAGGCGGTACGGCGGCGGACCGTGACCGTCGCGGTCGGCTGCTACGTCGTTGCCGTGGCCGGGGCCGGGCTGTGGGCGGTGCTCACGTACTGACCGCGACGCCCCGGTGTTCTCGCCGGATCATCCCTCAGGAGGAGCCGGAGGAGCCCTCTCCTGGGTCCTTCGGTTCAGAGTCCTTCGGTGCGGAGTCGGTCGGCTCCGGATCGGTCGGCCGGGAGCCGGCCGTCCCGGAGTCGGTCGTGCCGACAGAGTTGTTCGCAGAGGCGGAGTCGGTCTCAGCGGAATCGCGGGTACCGGCGGAGTCGGCCGCTGTCGGCTCCTCCGTCCCCTGCCGCCGGTCCCACAGCTGTCGCGCGCGGGCCAGCGGGCCGGGCCCGCCGGAGCCTCGGGTGGTCCGGTGTCCATGGACCCGTGGGTCGTCCGTGACGGCGTACCTCTTCACATACGCCCCGAGGAACGCCTGGAGCGTGGCGACCGCCGGGATGGAGATCAGCGCGCCGACGGCACCGAGGAGCGCGGTGCCCGCGATGACCGAGCCGAAGGCGACCGCGGGGTGGATGTCGACGGTCTTCGCGGTCAGCTTGGGCTGCAGCATGTAGTTCTCGAACTGCTGGTAGACCACGACGAAGATCAGCACCCACAGCGCGTACCAGGGGTTCACGGTGAAGGCGATCAGCATGGGCAGGGCGCCCGCGAGATACGTGCCGATGGTCGGGATGAACTGGGAGACCAGGCCCACCCAGACGGCGAGCACGGGCGCGTACGGAATGCCCAGCGCCTGCAGCAGGATGTAGTGCGCCACTCCGGAGACCAGCGCCATCAGACCGCGGGAGTATATGTAGCCGCCCGTCTTGTCGACGGCGATCTCCCACGCGCGCAGCACCTCGGCCTGCCGGGCGGGCGGCAGTACGGAGCACAGCGCGCGGCGCAGCCGCGGCCCGTCGGCGGCGAAGTAGAACGAGAACAGACCGATCGTCAGCAGCTGGAAGAGGCCCCCGAGCACCTGGGTGGACACGTCCAGCACGCCGGTCGCGCTGTTCTGGACGTACTTGCGCAGCCAGTCGGAGTGGAGCAGCCCCTCCTGGATGTCGACCCGTCTGAGGTCGGTGTGGAAGTGCCCGTTGACCCAGTTGATGACGGAGTCGAGGTAGTCCGGGAAGTCCTCGATCATCTTGATGATCTGGCCGGCGAGCATCGAACCGAGGAGCGTGATGAAGCCTGCGCACACGATCAGCAGACCGAGGAAGACCAGGAAGGTGGCCAGTCCACGGCGCATCCCGAAGGCGGCCATGCGGCTCACCGCGGGCTCGATGGCGAGGGCCAGGAAGAACGCGATGAGGATGTTGATCAGCAGCCCGATGAGCTGGTGGAAGGCCCAACTGCCCAGCTGGAACACGGCGACGAGGGCGAGCGCCAGCACCATGGCGCGGGGCAGCCAGCGCGGCATGCCCGGGCCCGGTGCGACGCCGTCGGCCGGGGGCCGGGCCGGCGGCGTCGCACCGGTCGGGGATGCCTGCGGGGCGTCGTGCCCGGTCTCGTCAGTGACTGCCACGGTGCAAGTCTCGCCTACGCCACTGACAACCGGTCACCACCGTCGATCTTCGTGACCGATCAGCGACTTTCCGGCGGAGGATCAGCGGCTCTGCCGCGGAACGTTCATGACGTCGCAGACCACGCGCCATACGTCCTTGGCCTCCCAGCCCGCGTCCAGCGCCTCGTGCACCGTCCGCCCGCCGAGTTCCGTCATCACGTGATCGCGCGCGAAGCTCTCGGCGTATCCCGCGCCGAAGTGCTCCGTCATCCGCTCCCAGAAGACCGTCAACCGCATGACACCAGTATCCCGCCCCTGAGAGTGGGACCAGGTCGGGACCCCTTGTGGAGACCGCTTTCCGTCCTACGGTCTGACGCATGGCCGAAACAGGAGCTTCCCCACTCCCCCCGACGCCCCCGGCGCACTCCCCGCTCTTCCGCGCCGAGCACTTCGTCTGGCTCACCGCGCGCGTGCTGGAACAGCGCCTCTTCGCGTACCACTTCCTCAACGGCGAACCCGATCCGGTGGAGACCGCGCTGGACGCCTACCGCAACGAGGACGGCGGGTACGGGCACGCGCTGGAACCCGATCTGCGCGGCCCGGTGAGCCAGCCGCTGCACACCGGTCACGCGCTGCGTGTCCTGGACGCCGTCGGGCGCTGCGGCGGGCAGCGGGTGGAACGCGTGTGCCGCTATCTGACCTCGGTCTCCACGGCCGACGGCGCACTGCCCGCGATCCTTCCCGGCCAGCGCGGCTATCCGACGGCCCCCTTCGTGCCGATCGTGGACGACCCGCCCAGCGAACTCCTCGCCACCGGGCCGGTGGTGGGCCTGCTGCACCGCAACGAGGTGTGGCACGCCTGGCTGTTCCGGGCCACCGACTTCTGCTGGCAGACCGTCGACTCCCTGGAGAAGTCGCACCCCTACGAGATCGAGGCCGCCGTGGCCTTCCTGGACTCGGCACCCGACCGCCCGCGCGCGGAGGCGGCCGCCGACCGCCTCGGCCGCCTGGTGCGCGAAGACCGCCTCGCCGCCCTGGACCCGGAGCGTCTGGAGGAGTACCCGGTCGCCCCCGGGTACGCGCCGGGCGAGCACCACTTCCCGTACGACTACGCGAAGACGCCGAGTTCCCTCGCGCGCGCGTGGTTCACGGACGACGAGATGGCCCGCTCCCTGGACCACCTCGCGGGCGGCCAGCGGGAGGACGGCGGCTGGCCGATCCGCTGGCGCCAGTGGGCACCGGGGATCGCCCTGGAGGCACGCCCCATGGTGACGATCCAGGCACTGCGCACCCTGAAGGCGTACGGCCGTCCCGTGGGCTGACCCCTGCCGCCTCAGCCGCCGATGGCCCGCACGCCCGCCGTCACCAGCACGGCCGCCGCGACGACGAGCAGGAACGGTGCCCGCAGCACCAGCGCCACGGCGGCCGCCGCGAGCCCCGCGGCCCGGGCGTCGAGCACGAGCGCGTGCCCGTCGGCGAAGGTCTGCTGGGCCGTGAGCGCGGCGAGCAGGGCGACCGGCAGCAGCGCGGCGAGCCGCCGCACCAGCGGCCGTTCAAGGGCGCCCGCAGGCACCAGCAGTCCGGCGAGCTTGACGACGTAGCAGCCGAGGGCGGTCGCCACGATCGCGATCCAGACGGTCAACGGTCTTCCTCCTGTGCGTCGCAACTGCCTTCTTCTGGTGCGCCGTTACGCGCCCCGCCCTGCCGACGACCTTCCACGTAGAGGGCGATCGGCGCCGCGAGAGCCGCGGCCAGGACCGGCACACCGGCCGGCAGCACGGGCAGCAGGCCCAGTCCCAGCAGGACCGCGAGTGCGGCGACTGCACGCTCGGTGGTGGTCGTGAGCATGGGCGCGAGCAGCGCCAGGAAGACGGCGGGCCCGGCCGCGTCGAGACCCCAGGCGTCCGTGTCCCCGATGGCCTTGGCGCCCAGCGCGCCGAGCAGCGTGGTGAGGTTCCACAGCGTGTACAGGGTGAGCCCGGTGACGGTGAACCCGATCCGCGCGGCACGCCGTGTGGGCTGCGCGAGAGTGACGGCCGTCGTCTCGTCGATGACCCACTGGGCGGCGAACGGGCGCACCGCGCGCGGGAGGGCCAGCAACTGCGAGAGGCGCAGCCCGTAGAAGGTGTTGCGCACCCCCAGGAAGAAGGCTCCCGCCGCCGCGGTGAGCGGATTGCCGCCGGCCGCGAGCGCTCCCACGAGCGCGAACTGGGAGGCACCGGTGAACACCAGGAGGCTGAGGGCGCAGGTCTGCAGCAGGGTGAGCCCGCCACCGGCCGAGGTCACCCCGAAGGCGAATCCGGACAGCCCTACGGCGACCCCGACTCCTAGGGCGTCCCGTACGACGGCGGAGTCCGGCTTCTCCCCTGCGTCGGAGTCCGGTTCTCCTCCCGCTCCGGCGCGTATGTCTTGTGAAGCGATCTGTTCTGCCACGTGTCGGACGGTACGAGGAGCCGGTGCCCCCGTCTTGTACGTTCTTGCGCTCCCGCTGGTACGCGCCCGGGGCACGCCCACGATCCGGGCGAAGTGCCGGTTGAGGTGCGACTGGTCCGTGAACCCGACGGCGACGGCGGCCTCCGCGGGCGCCGTGCCCACGTCCAGGAGACGGCGTGCCTCCCGCACCCGGGCGTCGGTCAGCCAGGCGTGGGGCGGCATCCCGTAGGCACCCCGGAACGCGCGCAGCAGCGCGAAGGGACTGGTCCCCAGATCTCCGGCGAGCCGCTCCAGGGTGGGCGGTTCCGCCATCCGCTCCTCCAGCACGGCACGCGCGCGTGCGGCGACCCGGCTGCCGGCCGTGGGGACGGCGCGCTGCGGCAGCGGTCCGCCGTTCAGCCGGAGCAGCCTGGTGACGGCGACCCGCAGCAGGGTGTCGGCGGCCAGCGCGTTGCCCTCGTCGGCCGCGCGCAGGATCTGATGGACGAGCCCTACGGCGTAGGGGTCGTCGAGCACGGGCCTGATGAAACCGGGAGTGCCGCGGATCGAGGTGGTCTCGGCGGCTATCGCGGCCACCACTTCGGGCGACGGGTAGACCGCCCCGTACCGCCAGCCCTCGGGCACGCCCGCCCGGCCGGTGTGCGGGGTGTCCGGATTGACCAGCGCGAGCGCTCCCGCCCCGGCGTACACGTCACCCCCACCGTGGTGGAACACCTCGACGCCGTCCGCGATGGCCGCGATGACGAAGTTCTCGTGCGTGTGCCGTACGAACGTCTTGCGGATGTACCGGGCCCGCAGCAGATCGACGCCGGGCAGCTCCGTGTACTGCCAATGCCTCGCCAGCTCGCCCGAACCTGCCATACGGCCATTCTCCGCCACGGGTGACGGGAAGAAGCCGTCCTGCCCACGGCGGCCGGAAGCCGCCGAAACGGTCCTGCGCGACACGGCCGACAGGCGCTGAAACGGTCCTGCCCACGACGGCCGGCAGGCGACAGAAACGGTTCCGCGAGCAGCCGCCACGGAATCCCCGCAGGTCAGACGCATTGTCAGTGGGCGGGTGCAGGATGGACGCATGGTCAGCTCCGCACATCGAGCCCTCGACGGCTTCTCCCCCGCGACCCGCGGCTGGTTCACGGGGGCCTTCTCCGCGCCCACCGCGGCCCAGGCGGGCGCGTGGAAGGCCATCGGCGAGGGCTCGGACGTGCTGGTGGTCGCCCCGACCGGCTCCGGGAAGACCCTGGCCGCCTTCCTCGCCGCCCTGGACCAGCTCGCCGCGACGCCCCCGCCCGCCGACCCGAAGAAGCGCTGCCGCGTCCTGTACGTGTCCCCGCTCAAGGCCCTCGCGGTCGACGTGGAGCGCAACCTCCGCTCCCCGCTCACCGGCATCCGCCAGGAGTCCGTCCGCCTGGGCCTGCCCGAGCCCGAGGTCAAGGTCGGCATCCGCTCCGGCGACACCCCGCCCGCCGAGCGCCGCGCCCTGTCCACCCGCCCGCCGGACATCCTGATCACCACCCCGGAGTCCCTGTTCCTGATGCTCACGTCGGCCACGCGCGACGCGCTGACGGGCATCGAGACGGTGATCCTGGACGAGGTGCACGCGGTCGCGGGCACCAAGCGGGGCGCGCATCTCGCACTGTCCCTGGAGCGGCTGGACGAGCTGCTGCCGAAGCCGGCCCGCCGTATCGGCCTCTCGGCGACCGTGCGTCCGGTCGACGAGGTCGCCCGCTATCTCGCCCCGCGCGGCAAGGTGGAGATCGTCCAGCCGAAGTCCGGCAAGGAGTTCGACCTCTCCGTGGTCGTCCCGGTCGAGGACCTGGGCGAGTTGGGCGGCTCCCCCGTGGCCGACGGCAAGGAGGGCGCGGAGAAGCCCTCGATCTGGCCGCTCGTCGAGGAGCGCATCACCGACCTCGTCCAGGCACATCGTTCAACAATCGTGTTCGCCAACTCCCGCCGCCTGGCGGAGCGTCTGTGCAACCGGCTCAACGAGATCGCCTACGAGCGCGCGACCGGCGAGCCTCTGGACGAACACCACGCACCGGCCGAGCTGATGGGCGGTTCCGGTGCCGCCCAGGGCGCGCCCCCGGTCATCGCCCGCGCCCACCACGGCTCGGTCTCCAAGGAGCAGCGCGCCCAGGTCGAGGAGGATCTCAAGGCGGGCCGGCTCCCCGCCGTGGTGGCCACGTCCAGTCTGGAACTGGGCATCGACATGGGCGCCGTCGACCTCGTCATCCAGGTGGAGTCCCCGCCCTCGGTGGCCTCCGGCCTCCAGCGGGTGGGCCGCGCGGGACACCAGGTCGGCGCGGTCTCCACAGGCGTGGTCTTCCCGAAGTACCGGGGCGACCTCGTCCAGGCCGCCGTGGTCACCGAGCGGATGCGCACCGGCTCCATCGAGTCCCTGAGGGTGCCCGCCAACCCCCTGGACGTCCTCGCCCAGCAGCTCGTCGCCATGACGGCGCTGGACACCTGGCAGGTCGACGACCTGCTCGCCACGGTCCGCCGCGCCGCGCCCTTCGCCTCGCTCCCGGAGTCGGCGTTCACCGCCGTGCTGGACATGCTCGCGGGCCGCTATCCGTCCGACGCGTTCGCCGAGTTGCGCCCGCGCGTGGTGTGGGACCGCATCGCCGGCACGATCACCGGCCGTCCCGGCGCGCAGCGCCTCGCCGTCACCTCCGGGGGCACGATCCCCGACCGCGGACTCTTCGGGGTCTTCCTGGCCGGCGCCGACCCCAAGAAGGGCGGCGGCCGGGTCGGCGAGCTGGACGAGGAGATGGTCTACGAGTCCCGGGTGGGCGATGTCTTCACGCTCGGCACCAGCTCCTGGCGGATCGAGGACATCACCCGCGACCGCGTCCTGGTCTCCCCCGCACCGGGCGTCCCGGGCCGGCTCCCCTTCTGGAAGGGCGACCAGTTGGGCCGCCCGCTCGAACTGGGCCGCGCGGTGGGCGCGTTCCTGCGCGAGGTCGGCTCTCAGCCCAAGGAGGACGCCCGCCTGCGCCTCCTCGCCGCAGGCCTCGACGCCTGGGCCGCGGAGAACGTGCTGTCGTACCTGGCCGAACAGCGCGAGGCCTGCGGCCACATCCCGGACGACCGCACGATCGTCGTGGAGCGCTTCCGCGACGAACTCGGCGACTGGCGCGTGGTCATCCACTCCCCCTTCGGCGCCCAGGTCCACGCCCCCTGGGCCCTCGCCCTCGGCGCCCGCCTCTCCGAGCGCTACGGCATGGACGCCCAGGTGATGCACGCCGACGACGGCATCGTCCTGAGGCTGCCCGACGCCGACCTGATGGGCCTGGACCTGCTCGACCAGGAACCCATGAAGGCCGGCACGGAGTACGACGCCGACCAGGCCCCAGTGGGCGCGGCGGACGTCGCCTTCGACAAGGGCGAGGTCAATCAGATCGTCACCGACCAGGTCGGCGGCTCGGCCCTGTTCGCGGCCCGCTTCCGCGAGTGCGCCGCCCGCGCGCTGCTGCTGCCGCGCCGCAACCCCGGCAAGCGCACCCCGCTGTGGCAGCAGCGCCAGCGGGCCGCCCAACTGCTCCAGGTGGCAAGCGAGTTCGGCTCGTTCCCGATCGTCCTGGAGGCGGTCCGCGAATGCCTCCAGGACGTCTTCGACGTCCCGGGCCTCACCGAGCTGATGGGCGACCTGGAGTCCCGCAAGGTGCGCCTCGTCGAGGTCACCACCCCCGAGCCGTCCCCCTTCGCCCGCTCCCTCCTCTTCGGGTACGTCGCCCAGTTCCTCTACGAGGGAGACTCACCGCTCGCCGAGCGCCGCGCCGCCGCCCTGTCCCTGGACTCCCACCTGCTGGCCGAGCTGCTCGGCCAGGCGGAGCTTCGCGAACTCCTCGACGCCGAGGTGCTGACCGAGCTGGAGCGCGAACTCCAGTGGCTCACCGAGGACCGCCGCATCAAGGACGTCGAGGGCGTCGCCGACCTGCTGCGCATGCTCGGCCCGCTCACCGACGCCGAGTTGACCGAGCGGGGCGCCGCACCGCAGTGGGCCCAGGAGCTGGCCTCGGCCCGCCGCGCGATCCGGGTCCGCATCGCCGGTGCCGACCACTGGGCGGCGATCGAGGACGCGGGCCGCCTGCGCGACGCACTCGGCACCGCGCTGCCGGTCGGCGTCCCGGAGGCGTTCACCGAACCGGTCAAGGACCCGCTGGGCGACCTTCTGGCACGGCACGCCCGCACCCATGGCCCGTTCACGTCGGCCACGGCGGCCGCCCGCTTCGGCCTCGGCGTGGCGGTCACCGACGGCGCATTGCAGCGGCTCGCGGCCAACGGCCGTGTCGTACAAGGGGAGTTCCACCCGGCCGGCATCGGCCAGGAGTGGTGCGACGCGACGGTGCTGCGCCGCCTGCGCCGCCGCTCCCTGGCGGCGCTGCGGCACGAGTTGGAGCCGGTGCCACCGGCCGCGCTCGCGCAGTTCCTCCCCCAGTGGCAGCACATCGGCAAGGGCCACGGCCTGCGCGGCATCGACGGACTGGTGCGCACAGTCGAGCAGTTGCAGGGCGCCTCCGTGCCCGCCTCCGCCCTGGAGAAGCTCGTCCTGCCGTCCCGTGTGGCGAACTACGCACCCGCCATGCTCGACGAACTCACCTCCGCCGGCGAGCTGGTGTGGGCCGGCGCGGGCTCCCTCCCCGGCAAGGACGGCTGGGTCTCCCTGTACCTGGCGGACGCGGCCCCCCTGCTCCTCCCGCCCCCGCACCCCCTGGAGCTCACGGCACTGCACCAGTCGGTCCTGGACACCCTCTCCGGCGGCTACGGCCTCTTCTTCCGCCAGATCACCGACCAGATCCGCGCGACCACCCACCCCGACGTCACGGACCCTCAACTGGCCGACGCCGTATGGGACCTGGCCTGGTCCGGACGGCTCACGAACGACACCCTCGCCCCCATGCGCTCCCTACTGGGCTCCGGCCGTACGGCGGGTTCCACGGCCCACCGCGCCAAGCGCACGGTCCCGCGCGGGCGCTACGGCTCGCTCACCGCCGCCGCACGCCCCGCCTCCCGCACCGGGCCGCCGACCGTCGCGGGCCGCTGGTCCCTGCTCCCCGCCCACGAATCCGACCCCACCGTGCGCGCCCACGCCCTGGCCCGCACGCTGCTCGACCGGCACGGCGTGGTGACCCGGGGAGCGGTCGCCGCGGAGGGCGTCGAAGGCGGATTCTCGGCGACGTACCGCGTCCTGTCCGCCTTCGAGGACAGCGGTCAGGCACGGCGCGGCTATGTCGTGGAAGGGCTCGGCGCCGCCCAGTTCGCGATGGACGGCGCGGTGGACCGCCTCCGCGCGGTCGCCAACGCCCGCGACCGGGGCGACGACCTGCCCACTCCGGACCCCACGGACAACGACCCCTACGGCTTCGGCGCCCTCACCGGCTCCGGCTCACCGACCGCCGACGCAGGCAAGGCCGCCGCCCCGTTCGGACCCCCGAGCGCCACCTACGACTCACCTGACAACCGCGGCCGCCAGGATCCGTACGCCTCGCCGGACACCCACAACCGGCAAGCCCCGTACGCCTCCCCCGCCGACCACGGCCGCTACGACGCCTCCCACTCCCCCGGAACATCCGGCGCCCCGGACTCATCCGACGCCGCCTCCGGAGTCCACGACTTCGCCGACGCCTTCGGCCCGTTCACCGACTTCGACGACCTCGAGAGCCTGGGCTCACCGGACGACCGCCCCACGAACCCGGGCGCCCCCACCTCCCGGCACCACCGCACCCCCGCCTCCCACCCCCCGGCCCCGGGCGACTACATCTCCCCCCGCGACTTCCCCGCTCCGCCACCCCAGGGCCACGCCAGTTCCCCCTACGCCAACCACCACACCCGCCGCCCTTCCCTCGCCACCCGAGCCGTGGTCCTGGCCGCCGCCGACCCGGCGAACGCGTACGGCGCCGCCCTCCCCTGGCCCGAGCCGCCGACCGGTGCCGGGCACAAGCCGGGGCGCAAGGCGGGCTCTCTCGTAGTGCTGGTCGAGGGTGAGCTGACGCTCTACATGGAGCGCGGCGGCAAGACCCTGCTCGCCTGGCCCTCCGCACCGGACACCACGGCCACCGAAGACCCACGCCTCCAGGCGGCGGCCGAGGCCCTCGCGGCAGCGGCCCGAGCCGGTTCCCTCGGCACGGTCACGGTGGAGCGCGTCAACGGCACCTCGGCCCTGACCTCCCCCCTCGGCACCCTCCTGGAAGGAGCAGGCTTCATCGCGACACCACGCGGCCTGCGCCTGCGCGCATGAACCGGATCAACGCGGTTCCGAGGTCCGGCCACCACCCAAGCCGCCCCTCACCCGAACCGCCTGTCAACCCGAACCGCCCCTCACCCGAAGCACCCCTTAACCCGAACCACACCTCACCCGAGACGCCCCTCACCCCGAACCACCCCCGCCTCAGCATCTCCGCTCACCCCAGACTGGCCCTCACCTCGCACCGACCTGCCCAGCGCCTCTCGCTTCGCGCAGCCTCAACCCAGGTCACTCCCACCCCAAGCCAGCCCTCACCCCGCCTCTCACTTCACACAGCCCCTCACCCCAGGCCCCCACACCCAGCGCCCCCTCTCGCCCGGCGCCGCCCCATACCCAGGGCTCTCAGCCCGCACCACCCCTCGCCCCAGGTCACTCTCCCGAGCCTGCCCACACCCCGCGCCTTCTTCCCCCGGCCCGCCTCACCCGCCGGGCCGGGCTCCACTCACCCCGCGCCGCCCCACACCCCAAGCCCCTTCCCACTCCACTCACCCCACTCAGCCCCTCGCCCCAACCCACCCCCGCCCCACCCCATGCCACCCTTGACCCATGCCTGAAGGCGACACCGTCTGGCAGACCGCGAAGCGCCTCCACACCGCCCTCGCGGGCAAGGTGCTGACCCGCAGCGACCTCCGCGTGCCCAAATACGCCACGGCAGACCTCACCGGCCGCACCGTCCTGGACGTCACCCCCCGGGGCAAACACCTGCTGACCCGTATCGAGGGCGGCCTCACCCTCCACTCGCACCTGCGGATGGACGGCACCTGGAGGGTGTACGCCAACGGCCAGCGCTGGAGCGGCGGCGGCCCGGCCCACCAGATCCGCGTGATCCTCGGCACGGCAGACCGCACGGCCGTCGGCTACCGCCTCCCCGTCCTGGAACTCATCCGCACGACCGAAGAACACCGTGCCGTGGGCCACCTCGGCCCCGACCTCCTGGGCCCCGACTGGAACCCCGAACTGGCCCTCGCCAACCTCCTCGCGGACCCCGCCCGCCCCCTCGGCGAGGCCCTCCTCGACCAGCGCAACCTGGCCGGCATCGGCAACATCTACAAAAGCGAACTCTGTTTCATCCTCGGCGCCACCCCCTGGCTCCCCATCGGCGCACTCCCCGCCGACCGCGCCGCGAAGCTGCCCGCCATCGCCAAGCGCCTCCTGGAAGCCAACCGCGACCGCCCCGTCCGCAACACCACAAGCACCCTCACGAACAGCACCGCAAACCCAAACCGCACCCCAACCCCCGGCACCCCAGACCACCGCACTCCAAACGCCCGCACCTCGGCCCCGGGCACTCCAGACGCCCGTACCTCAGCACCCAGCACCCCAGCCCACCCCACCCCAGGCACCCGCACCACGCCCCTCCGCCCCACCGGCCCCCACACCCCAGACCTCTTCGTCTACGGCCGATCCCCCCGCCCCTGCCTCCGCTGCAACACCCCCATCCGCACGGCCAACCAGGGCGACGGCTCCCGCGACCGCCCCACCTACTGGTGCCCCACCTGCCAGGTGGGCCCCGCGCCGGGCACCACCGCTCCCCCCAGAACTCAGCACCGTACGACTAATTGACGACCCGTCAGAAACACTCGTACGGTCGGTTCATGCCCGTCAAGGCGTACGACCTCACCGGACGCACTGCTTTCGTCACCGGCGCCGCCAGCGGTATCGGCCGCGCCTGTGCCGTGCTGCTCGCCGAGGCGGGCGCCACCGTGCACTGCGCCGATCGCGACGCGCAGGGCCTGCACGAGACGGCGACCCTGATCAAGGACAAGGGGGGCACCGCCCGCACCCACCACCTCGACGTCACCGACCGCGCCCAGCTGAAGCAGGCCGTGGACTCCTGCGAGGACCTGCACGTGATGGCGGCGGTCGCCGGGATCATGCACAGCAGCACCGTGCTGGAGACCCGGGACGAGGATCTCGACCGCGTGCTGAACGTCAACTTCAAGGGCGTCCTGTACGCCTGCCAGGAGGCGGCCCGGCTGATGCTCGACCGCGGCACCAGGGGCAGCATCGTCACCATGGCGTCGGGCGCGATCGACACCGGAGGAGCCGGACTCCTCTGCTACAGCGTGACCAAGGCGGCCGTCGTCCAGCTGACGAAGACACTGGCGACGGAACTGGGCCGGCACGGCATCCGCGTCAACGCGGTCGCGCCGGGCTGGGTGCGCACGCCCATGACCGACCACCACGAGGCCGAGGCACAGGCCCGTACCGAAGCGATGATGACCCGGCTGTCCCCGCTGGGCCGGGTAGGTGAGCCGGAGGACATCGCCCACGCCGTGCTGCACCTGGCGTCGGACGCGTCATCGTTCACGACGGGCCAGATCCTCCGCCCGAACGGCGGCGTGGCGATGCCTTGGTGACCGGCACCGACTCGGCGCCCGACGACGGTTCGCCGACCGAGGACGGCCAGGCGCCCGGCAGCGGTCCGTCCGGTGACCACACCTCGGTGTCCGTGCCACCGGGGTCAGCCGGCGCCCAGGCGTCCGTCACCCCGAGGTCGGTCGGCACCCCAGCCACCGTCACACCGAGGTTCGGCGACACCCCGGCAACCGGCACGACAGACCCCCGCCAAGCAGCCCGCCACCGCCCGGCAGCCACAGCCCCCGCCGCCCGCGCCTTCGGCATGCAGTGCACCGGAAGCAGGCTCAACCCCCACCCCCCGGCCGCCACGGCCCCTTCCAGCGCCCCCGCGTGCGGCGTCAGAGCGAGCCGCAGCACGGCCCACCACCACACGGCGCAGAGCCCGAGCGCGAGCCCCCAGCGTGCTATTCGCCCCGCCATGGCCCCACCTCCAGCGCGACGCTAGAACGTCACGGTCACCCGCGAGAAGGGCGCGTCACCGGCACACGGACGCACCACTCGCCTCAACCATGACCGCACGGGGCAACACCGGCAAACGGACCGCGTCGGCCGTACGAGCCACCTGCAAGCCCCTCCCCCGAGAACCCGCAAACGCGAAAAACCCCGACCGCACCCCTCCAGATCTCCCTGGAGGAACCCCGGCCGGGGCCCGCACACTTCAAACTGAGGCTGGTCAGTGCCTCATCGGTCTACACCAGCGTGAGCGTCACGCGGCGACCACGTCCACCGCCTCGGCGGGCGCCTTGATGGTCACCCGTTCCGGTGGCACACCGGTCACCGACACGGAACCCAGCATCGGACGTACCGACGTGGGCACAGAACCGGTGGCCGCTGCAGACTGGGCCAGCTCGGCGAGAGCGAGCTCGTCGCTCACTTCCCGCATGAGTTCGGACATCCGTACGTCCAACGCGTCGCAGATGGCGGACAGCAGTTCAGAGGAAGCCTCTTTCTGCCCCCGCTCCACCTCGGAGAGATAGCCGAGTGAGACTCGGGCGGACGAGGAGACTTCGCGCAGAGTACGGCCCTGGCGCTGGCGCTGCCGACGCAGCACATCGCCCAACAGGCGACGGAGCAGAATCATCGGTGGCTCCCTCCTCGGACCGCGTAGCCGCATCCTTCTCGCCCCACCGTACCGCCTTGCGCCGCGGCCGTGCGGGGAGCGATGTCGTGTTCACTCAGGGCTGCAAACATCAAAACCCCCCGTTCTGTTCCGTATCCTGTGTCCGCTCATTCCCGGTCTGTTCGCTCACGAGCCGCTCCAGAAGCAGCGCGAGTACGCTCCGTACACTCTCCATACGAATTTCCGCCCGGCCGCCGTTCAACCGCAGCGCGGCCACTTTCCCGCCACCGGCGGCATCCGAATCGGGTCCAAAGGGGCCGTCCACGGCCACGAAGACGGTGCCCACGGGCTGTCCGTCCTGCGGCTCCGGGCCCGCCACGCCGGTGGTCGCGATGCCCCAGTCGGCGCCCAGAGCCTTCCGCACTCCGGCCGCCATCTGGGCCGCGACCTGCGCGTCTACGGCTCCGCGCGCGGCCAGCAGACCGGCGTCCACACCGAGCAGCTGGTGCTTCAGCTCGGTGGCGTAGGCGGTGACCGAACCACGGAAGGCCTTGGAGGCTCCGGGCACCGATGTGATCTCCGCCGCAACCAGGCCACCGGTGAGCGACTCGGCGACAGCGAGCGTCGCATCGCTCACCGTCAGTAGTCGCACCACTTCAGTGGCCGTGGAACTCACGCTTCCGTCTCCTCCGACGCCGCCATCCGCTCGGCGATTCCCTGCCTGCGCAGCACAATGGCCTGTCTCACATAGTCGAGCCCGGTCAGCACGGTCAGAACGACCGCCGCCGCCATCACCCAGAACCGCAGAGTGGCGAGCCAGCCCGTCAGCGCCAGCACATACATTCCTACGGCCACGCCCTGGATGAGGGTCTTCAGCTTGCCGCCGCGCGACGCGGGAATGACGCCGTACCGGATGACGAGAAAACGCAGCAGCGTGATCCCGAGTTCCCGGCCGAGGATGACGACGGTCACCCACCACGGCAGATCGCCGAGCGAGGACAGACAGATCAGCGCCGCGCCCATGATCGCCTTGTCGGCGATGGGGTCGGCGATCTTCCCGAAGTCGGTGACGAGGTCGTACGTCCGCGCCAGATGGCCGTCGAACAGGTCGGTGATCATGGCGATGGCGAACGCCGCCCAGGCGAACGAGCGCATCGCCGGGTCGTACCCCCCGTCGGCCAGCATCAGGGCGACGAAGCCGGGGACGAGCAGCAGCCGGAGCATGGTCAGGAAGTTGGCGATGTTCCAGACGCTCGCCTGGTTGACGGCCGCTGCGACGACCTTCGCACCACGCGCCGGCCTCGGACCGCCGGGCACGCCGGTCTCCACGACACCGGGCGAGGCACCACCGGAGGGGGCACCACCGGAGACGTTGCCCGACATCGCGCCGGAAGAGGCGCCACCGGAGGCCGCACCGGAACCCGCGCTCGCGGGCGCGCCGTTCGCGCTGGAGGTGTCGCCCGCCGCCGATGCCGGGACTCCGGTCATCTGCCCGCCTCCTCACTACACGCGAGCGAGCCCAGGAGCGGCTCGGCCACCAGGTCGACACCTTCCGTACCGACCACCTTCGCCTCGACCATACGGCCGACGCTCAGGCCCTCGCCGCTCGTGAGGAGCACCTGGCCGTCCGTCTCCGGCGCCTGGTGCTCACCGCGGCCGTAGGCGCCGTCCTCGGAGTCCACCGACTCGACCAGCACCTGCACGGTCTCGCCGACACGCTCCTCGGCGCGCTGCGAGACGAGTTCCTCGGCGAGCCGGGAGATGTGCGCGAGCCGCGCGTCCACGACGTCCTGGTCGAGCTTCTTGTCGTACGTCGCCGCCTCCGTGCCCTCCTCGTCGGAGTAGCCGAAGACGCCGATGGCGTCCAGGCGCGCGCCGTTCAGGAAGCGCTCCAGCTCGGCCAGGTCGGACTCGGTCTCGCCGGGGAAACCGACGATGAAGTTCGAGCGGACGCCGGCCTGCGGGGCCTTGGAGCGGATGGTGTCGAGCAGTTCGAGGAAGCGGTCCGTGTCGCCGAAACGGCGCATGGAGCGCAGCACGTCGGGCGCGGAGTGCTGGAAGGACAGGTCGAAGTAGGGCGCGACCTTCGGGGTCGACGTGAGCACGTCGATGAGCCCGGGGCGCATCTCGGCGGGCTGGAGGTAGCTGACCCGCACCCGCTCGAGGCCGTCGATCTCCGCCAGCTCGGGAAGCAGCGTCTCCAGGAGGCGGATGTCGCCCAGGTCCTTGCCGTAGGACGTGTTGTTCTCGGAGACCAGCATGATCTCCTTGACGCCCTGCTCGGCCAGCCAGCGCGTCTCGTTCAGGACGTCGCTCGGGCGGCGGGAGATGAACGAGCCGCGGAAGGACGGGATGGCGCAGAACGTGCAGCGGCGGTCGCAGCCGGAGGCGAGCTTCACCGAGGCGACCGGGGAGCCGTCCAGGCGGCGGCGCAGGGGCGCGCGAGGACCCGAGGCGGGCGCGAGGCCGTCCGGGAGGTCGACCGGGCCGTGGCCGGGCAGCGCGACGTCGGCGGCGGACTCCTGCCGCTCGGCGGGGCTGATCGGCAGCAGCTTGCGGCGGTCGCGCGGGGTGTGCGAGGCGTGGATGCCGCCGTTCAGGATGGTCTGCAGGCGGTCGGAGATGTCGGAGTAGTCGTCGAAGCCGAGCACCCCGTCGGCCTCGGGCAGCGCCTCGGCGAGCTCCTTGCCGTACCGCTCGGCCATGCAGCCCACCGCGACGACGGCCTGCGTTCTGCCGTGGCCCTTCAGGTCATTGGCTTCGAGGAGGGCGTCGACGGAGTCCTTCTTGGCGGCCTCGACGAAGCCACAGGTGTTGACGACGGCGACGTCCGCGTCCTCGGCGTCCTCCACGAGTTGCCAGCCGTCCGCCTCCAAGCGGCCTGCGAGCTCCTCCGAGTCCACCTCGTTACGGGCGCAGCCAAGAGTGACGAGTGCGACGGTACGGCGTTCAGGCATGGGCTCAAGACTACTTCGTCCCACTGACACCCCACGTCGAAGGGGTTGGCCGATCTTGGCCAACCCCTTGAACAAGCACCCCGTCGGACCGATGGGACCGACCTGGAGATCTCAGCCGACCTCGGGGTCGCCCTTGGTGTACGTGAGGCGCTCCACCGCTCCGGGCTGGAAGTCGTCCTCGATCTTCTTGCCGTTGACGTAGAGCTGGATCACACCGGCGTCACCGAGGATCAGGTTGACCTTCGAGCTGTCCTGGAAGGTCTTCGACTCGCCCTTCTTGAGAAGTCCATCGAAAAGCATCCGGCCGTTGTGGTCCTTGGCGGAGATCCAGCTGCGGCCGTCGACCGCGCTCACCTGGACCGTCACCTTGTCCTGCGGCGCGGCGGCGATGGCACTGTCGGAGGGGTCGGACTTGGGCGTGGCGGTGGTGTTCGAGGGCTTGGGCGCGGCGGGCTTGCTGGCGCTGGGCGTGGCCCCCTGGGTGACCTGTGACGCGGCGTCACTGTCGCTGTCGCCGCCCTTGAACGCCGTGAACCCGACGAAGCCGACCACCGCGACGATCGCGGCGACCATGGCTGCGGTCCAGTTCGGGCCCCGCCGCTCGGGACGGATACGTTCCGCCTCGAAGAGGGGCGCGGCCGGCGTCGGGGCCGGGCGTCCGCCGTGGTCGTCGTCGTAGCGCGCGAGGAGGGGGGCGGGATCGATGTGGACGGCCCTGGCGAGGGTCCTGATGTGCCCGCGGGCATAGACGTCACCGCCGCAGGGCGTGAAGTCGTCGGCCTCGATGGCGTGCACGATGGCGATGCGGACCCGGGTGGCACTGCTGACGTCGTCGACGGTCAGCCCGGCGGCGATACGTGCCTGCTGCAGGGTTCGGCCGACGGAAGGGCGGGCTTCTTCCTCATGACCGTCTGAGGAACGACCGTCTTCGAACGGACGCTCGTCTTCAGGGGAGTTGCCGATGGACACGGGGGCGCCTTTCGAGCGTGTAGCCGCCTGTGCTGGAAATTCAGTCTAGGGGGGGTACCGAAGGGTGGGGCAACCGGGCGGTGGGACTTTGTACGCCATCGGTATGGCCGGAACGCCCGACGGCGAGCCAGACACGGACCCCATGGTGGGAGCCCGATCTGTCTTCTCGCTCAACTTGACGTACGGCAAAGGGAAACGGTTGCCCGAGGATCTCTAACGGGTGGATCACGGTCGCATCCTTTCGGCGGACCTTTCGGCGGACGCCTACCCTTCAGACTCCCCGCGGATCACCGCGAGCACGCCATCCACCTCGTCGGCCTTCACAAGAACGTCACGCGCCTTGGAGCCCTCGCTGGGTCCGACGATGCCCCGGGACTCCATGAGGTCCATGAGCCGCCCGGCCTTGGCGAAGCCGACGCGCAGTTTGCGCTGGAGCATCGAGGTCGACCCGAACTGCGTGGACACGACCAGCTCGACCGCCTGGCACAGCAGGTCGAGGTCGTCACCGATCTCCTCGTCGACCTCCTTCTTCTGCTTGGTACCTACGGTGACGTCCTCCCGGAAGACCGGGGTCATCTGGTCCTTGCAGTGCTGCACGACGGCGTGGATCTCGTCCTCGGTGACGAAGGCGCCCTGCATACGGGTGGGCTTGTTCTGACCCATCGGCAGATACAGCCCGTCACCCTTGCCGATGAGCTTCTCGGCGCCGGGCTGGTCGAGGATGACCCGCGAGTCGGCCAGGGACGAGGTGGCGAACGCGAGCCTGGAGGGCACGTTCGCCTTGATCAGACCGGTGACGACATCGACGGACGGCCGCTGCGTCGCGAGCACCAGGTGGATGCCGGCCGCGCGCGCGAGCTGTGTGATGCGCACGATCGAGTCCTCAACGTCCCGGGGCGCGACCATCATCAGGTCGGCCAGCTCGTCGACGATCACCAGGAGGTACGGATAGGTCTTGAGCTCCCGCTCGCTGCCCTCCGGAGTCTTCAGCTTGCCGTCGCGGATGGCCTGGTTGAAGTCGTCGATGTGCCGGTACCCGAAGGCCGCGAGGTCGTCATACCTGAGGTCCATCTCCCGTACGACCCACTGGAGCGCCTCGGCGGCCCTCTTCGGGTTGGTGATGATGGGTGTGATCAGGTGCGGGATGCCTTCGTAGGCGGTCAGTTCGACGCGCTTGGGGTCTACGAGGACCATGCGGACGTCCTCGGGGGTCGCGCGGCACATGATCGACGTGATCAGGCAGTTGATGCAGGACGACTTGCCCGAGCCGGTGGCACCGGCCACCAGGATGTGCGGCATCTTCGCCATGTTGGCCATGACGTAGCCGCCCTCGACGTCCTTGCCGAGCGCCACGAGCATCGGGTGGTCGTCCTCGGCCGCGTCCGCGAGGCGCAGGACGTCACCGACGTTGACCATCTCGCGGTCCGTGTTCGGGATCTCGATGCCGACCGCGGACTTGCCGGGGATCGGGCTGATGATCCGTACGTCGGGGCTGGCGACGGCGTAGGCGATGTTCTTGGTGAGCGCGGTGATCCGCTCGACCTTGACGGCGGGGCCGAGCTCCACCTCGTAGCGCGTGACCGTGGGCCCGCGCGTGAAGCCGGTGACGGCGGCGTCGACCTTGAACTCGGAGAAGACGTTCGTCAGGGAGGCGACCACGGCGTCGTTCGCGGCGCTGCGTGCCTTGCCGGGGCCCCCGCGCGTGAGGAGGTCGAGCGAGGGCAGCGCGTACGTGATGTCGCCGGCGAGCTGGAGCTGCTCGGCCCGCGGCGGCAGGTCGCGCATCTCCTCCGGGGGCGCCTTGGTCAGGTCCGCCACTATGCGCTCGGCCGGCTCGGCCCTGAGCTTCTCCTGCTTGGGGCGCGCGGCGGGGGCCGGGACGGGCGTCGGGGTGGTGTCCTCGCGGTCTCCCCCGACCCGTACGCCCTGGGTGAGGTCGGCGACGATCGGCGAGGGCGGCATGCCGTGCAGGACGGCCCCGTCGAGCGCCGCTGCGGCGGCCGCCGCGACGTCCACGGCGTCCATGGGGCGGTTCATGTCGGGCTGGGGCACCGCGGAGCGCCGGGGGCGGCTCCGGCGCTTGGAGAGGGCGTCCTGCTCGGCGCTCTCGGGGTCGTAGGCCTCGGGGGCGCCCCCGCGCTTGCGGGGCCGCGCGGGCAGCGCCTCGCGCCACTGCTCGTCGTAGCGCTCGTCGTCCTCGCCGACGAACTCGTCCTCGTCGTCGAAGTCGTGGACGATGCCCAGCTTCACGCCGAGCAGCCGCAGGCGCTGCGGGATCGCGTTGACGGGCGTGGCCGTGACGACCAGCAGCCCGAAGACCGTGAGCAGCACGAGCAGGGGTACGGCGAGGACCTCGCCCATCGTGTACGTCAGCGGGGTCGCCACGCCCCAGCCGATGAGGCCGCCGGCGTTCCTTATGGCCTGCATGCCGTCGCTGCGGGCGGGCGCGCCGCAGGCGATGTGGACCTGGCCGAGTACGCCGATGACGAGCGCGGACAGGCCGATCACGATGCGGCCGTTGGCCTCGGGCTTCTCGGGGTGGCGGATGAAGCGCACGGCGATCACCGCGAGCAGTATCGGCACGAGCAGGTCGAGCCGGCCGAACGCGCCGGTCACCAGGATCTCGACGAGGTCGCCGACCGGGCCGCGCAGATCGGCCCAGGTGCCGGCGGCGACGATCAGCGCGAGGCCGAACAGCAGCAGCGCGACGCCGTCCTTGCGGTGGGCCGGGTCCAAGTTCTTCGCGCCCTGCCCTATTCCGCGGAACACCGCGCCGACGGCGTGCGCGGTGCCGAGCCAGACGGCGCGCACGAGCTTGACGATGCCCCCGGTGGGGCTGGGAGCCGGCCTGGGCGCCGGGCGGGCGGTCTTCTTGACGGCCGCCTTCTTCGCGGGGGCCCTTTTCGCAGCGGCCTTCTTCGCCGGAGCCTTCGCCGGAGCAGCCCTCTTGGCGGGCTGCTTCTTGGCTGCGGAGGGACGTGAGGCCATAGGTGTGAGGTTACCTGTGGAGACGGCAGGGGACACGTGCGTCCACTGCTTCACCCGTTCGTGTCGCCCGTACGGGACCGGGAACTGACGGCCGCTCACGCACAACTGCGCCTGCGGCGGACGTCAGTTCTGCGACGGGACCGAAGGTGCTCCACTCCCCGTGCCCGGCTCCAGGGCGTCGAGTGCCCTGCGCAGTCCGGTGAGTTTGCGTTCGAGATGAGCCGCCGTCGCCACTGCCGCCGCGTCCGCCGACTCGTCGTCGAGCTGCTTCGACAGCGCCTCCGCCTGTTCCTCCACGGCCGCGAGCCGCGCCGACAACTCGGCGAGCAGTCCGGCCGGTTCCTTCGCCGCACCGGCCGCGGGCTTGCCGCCGCCCTCCAACTGGAGCCGCAGCAGCGCCGCCTGCTCCCGCAACTGGCAGTTCTTCATGTAGAGCTCGACGAAGACCGAGACCTTCGCGCGCAGCACCCATGGGTCGAACGGCTTGGAGATGTAGTCGACCGCGCCCGCCGCGTAGCCCCGGAAGGTGTGGTGCGGGCCGTGGTTGATCGCGGTGAGGAAGATGATCGGGATGTCCCGGGTCCGCTCCCGCCGCTTGATGTGCGCGGCGGTCTCGAAACCGTCCATGCCCGGCATCTGGACGTCCAGCAGAATGACCGCGAAGTCGTCCGTCAGCAGTGCCTTGAGCGCTTCCTCCCCGGACGATGCCCGAACCAGTGTCTGATCGAGCGCAGAGAGGATGGCCTCCAGCGCCAGCAGATTCTCCGGCCGGTCATCGACCAGGAGGATCTTGGCCTTCTGCACCATGGCCCGCCCTCCTCGCCCCGGATGTGCACCGGGCGCCGCCCCAGGGGACGACTCTCTTGCGCCGTCCGTCCTTGTGCCGGTCATGGTAGCCGCACCCCGCCTGTCGCCACACCCTGTCACCGTGATGTCACTGTGCACGTAGCAGAAACGCGGCGGGAGACCAGAAGGTTCCCCGAATCCCGTACTTCTACACGGCTCCGGCCACACTGAGTCAGCAACTCCACGTGGCCACCGGACGTTCCCCGCACCGTTCCCGCCGCTTTCCCGCCAAGTCCGGTCGTTTCCTTCACTCCGTACGCATCCACTGCTCCATCACCGCCAGCAGGTGATCGGGATCGACCGGCTTGGTGACGTAGTCCGAGGCACCGGACTCGATCGCCTTCTCCCGGTCGCCCTTCATCGCCTTCGCGGTCAGCGCGATGATCGGCAGCCCGGCGAACTGGGGCATCCTGCGGATCGCCGTCGTCGTCGCGTATCCGTCCATCTCGGGCATCATGATGTCCATCAGAACGACCGTCACATCGTCGTGCTGCTCCAGGACTTCGATACCCTCACGGCCGTTCTCCGCGTACAGCACGGACAGGCCGTGCTGCTCCAGGACACTCGTCAGCGCGAAGACGTTGCGGATGTCGTCGTCGACGATCAGCACCTTCTCCCCGCCGAACCGGATGCCCCTACGCGACGGCGGCGACTCCGGAGCCGCCCACTGGTCCCGTACGGTCTGCCCCAGCTGGGTGGACTGCTCGACGGCCCTGCGGCGGCGCCTGAAGAGCGCGGCGGCACCGTTCTGCGTCTCGTGGTACGACTTCACCTCGGCCGGCGTCTCGAAGTCCACCTCGCTCCGCTCCGACAGCTCGGCGAGTTCCGCCGCCGACGCCACCAGGTCGCCCGCCTCCAGCGCGGGCAGCTGCTGGTAGCCCTGCGGGGGCAGTTCGCTGGGGTGCAGCGGCAAATACAGCGTGAACGTCGAGCCGCGTCCCGGTTCGCTCTGCGCGTGGATCTCACCGCCGAGCAACTGCGCGATCTCCCGGGAGATCGACAGCCCGAGGCCCGTACCGCCGTACTTGCGACTGGTCGTACCGTCCGCCTGCTTGAACGCCTCGAAGATGACCCGCATCTTGCTGCCGGCGATCCCGATCCCGGTGTCGGTCACCGAGAACGCGATCAGGCCCGCGTCCGCGTCCCGCAGGGAACCGGCCTCCAGGAGCTGCTCCCGGATCGCCACCGGCACATCCGCGCCGGCCGGCCGGATGACCAGCTCGACCGCCCCGGAGTCGGTGAACTTCACCGCGTTGGACAGCAGGTTGCGCAGCACCTGGAGGAGGCGCTGCTCGTCGGTGTGCAGCGTGGCGGGCAGTTCCGGCGACACCCGTACGGACAGGTCGAGGCCCTTCTCCGCGGTCAGCGGGCGGAAAGTGGCCTCTACGTAGTCGACGAGTTGGACGAGCGCGATACGCGTCGGGGACACGTCCATCTTGCCCGCCTCGACCTTCGACAGGTCCAGGATGTCGTTGATCAGCTGGAGCAGGTCGGACCCGGCGCCGTGGATCGTCTCGGCGAACTCGACCTGCTTCGGGGAGAGGTTCCCCTCCGCGTTGTCGGCGAGCAGCTTGGCCAGGATCAGCAGCGAGTTGAGCGGTGTGCGAAGCTCATGCGACATGTTGGCGAGGAACTCGCTCTTGTAGCGCATCGACACCGCGAGCTGCTCGGCACGCTCCTCCAGGACCTGCCGCGCCTCCTCGATCTCGGTGTTCTTCACCTCGATGTCGCGGTTCTGCTGGGCCAACAGCTCGGCTTTCTCCTCCAGTTCGGCGTTGGACGACTGGAGCGCCTTCTGCCGGTTCTCCAACTCGGCCGACCGCTCCCGGAGTTGCTCGGTCAGCTCCTGCGACTGCTTCAGCAGCACTTCCGTCTTGGTGTTGACGGAGATGGTGTTGACGCTGGTCGCGATCATCTCGGCGATCTGGTTGAGGAAGTCCTTCTGGATGTGCGTGAAGGGCGTGAAAGAGGCCAGCTCGATGATCCCGAGCACCTTCCCCTCGAACAGCACCGGAAGGACGATCACCTGCGCGGGCGGCGCCTCACCGAGCCCCGAGGAGATCTTCAGATAGCCGCTGGGCGCGTTCTCCACGAGGATCGTGCGCCGCTCCTGGGCGGCCGTCCCGATCAGCGCCTCACCGGGCCTGAACGAGGTCGGCATGGACCCCATGGAGTAGCCGTACGACCCCAGCATGCGCAGTTCGTACGCCTCCTCGCCCTCCGCGTCCGCCAGGGGCAGCGCGAGGAAGAACGCGCCGTGCTGCGCGGAGACCACCGGCGTCAGCTCGCTCATGATCAGCGAGGCGACGTCGTCCAGGTCACGGCGGCCCTGCATCAGCGCGGAGATGCGGGCGAGGTTGCCCTTGAGCCAGTCCTGCTCCTTGTTGGCGATCGTGGTGTCGCGCAGGTTGGCGATCATCTTGTTGATGTAGTCCTGCAGTTCCTGGATCTCGCCGGCCGCGTCGACGTCGATCTTCAGGTTCAGGTCGCCGCGGGTCACCGCGGTCGCCACGCGCGCGATGGCACGCACCTGCCGGGTCAGGTTCCCGGCCATCTCGTTCACCGACTCGGTGAGGTCGCGCCAGGTGCCGTCGACGTCACGCACGCGTGCCTGACCGCCCAACTGGCCTTCGGTGCCCACCTCGCGGGCCACACGCGTGACCTCCTCGGCGAACGAGGACAGCTGGTCGACCATCGTGTTGATCGTCGTCTTCAGTTCGAGGATCTCGCCGCGGGCATCGATGTCGATCTTCTTGGTCAGGTCGCCCTTGGCGATGGCCGTGGTGACCATCGCGATGTTGCGCACCTGACCGGTCAGGTTGGACGCCATCCCGTTCACGGACTCGGTGAGGTCCTTCCACGTGCCGGCCACACCGGGCACGCGCGCCTGACCGCCGAGGATGCCGTCCGTGCCCACCTCACGGGCCACCTTGGTGACCTGGTCGGCGAACGAACTCAGCGTCTTCACCATGGTGTTGAAGGTGTCGGCGAGCTGCGCGACCTCGCCGCGCGCCTCGATCGTCACCGTCCGCGTCAGGTCGCCGTTGGCGACGGCCGCCGCGACCTGGGAGATGTTCCGCACCTGCATGGTCAGGTTGTTGGCCATCAGGTTGACGTTGCCGCTGAGGTCCTTCCAGATGCCCGTGACACCCGGCACGTGGGCCTGGCCGCCCAGGATGCCCTCGGTGCCCACCTCGCGGGCCACCCGGGTCACCTGCTCGGCGAAGGACGAGAGCTGGTCGACCATCGTGTTGACGGTCGTGACGAGTTCGAGGATCTCGCCCTTGGCGTCGACGGTGATCTTCTTGGAGAGGTCGCCCTTGGCGACCGCGGTCGTGACCTCGGCGATCTGGCGCACCTGGATGGTCAGGTTGTTCGCCATGAAGTTCACCGACTGGGTGAGGTCCTTCCAGGTGCCGGAGACACCCTGCACCTCGGCCTGACCGCCCAACTGCCCCTCGGTGCCCACCTCGCGGGCCACACGCGTGACCTCCTCGGCGAACGAGGACAGCTGGTCGACCATCGTGTTCAGGGTGTTCTTCAGTTCCAGGATCTCCCCGCGCGCGTCCACGGTGATCTTCTGGGACAGGTCACCCCGGGCCACCGCGGTGGCCACTTGGGCGATGTTGCGGACCTGGGCGGTGAGGTTGCCGGCCATGCCGTTCACCGAGTCGGTGAGGTCCCGCCACACACCGGCGACGCCCGGCACCTGCGCCTGCCCGCCCAGGCGGCCCTCCGTGCCCACCTCGCGGGCCACCCGGGTCACCTGGTCGGCGAAGGCGGAGAGCTGGTCAACCATCGTGTTGATGGTGTTCTTCAGCTCCAGGATCTCGCCGCGCGCGTCCACGTCGATCTTCTGGGACAGGTCGCCCTGGGCCACCGCCGTCGTCACCTGGGCGATGTTGCGCACCTGGGAAGTCAGGTTCCCGGCCATCGAGTTGACGGAGTCGGTGAGCTCCTTCCAGGTGCCCGAGACGCCGTCCACACGCGCCTGGCCGCCCAGTCGGCCCTCGGTGCCCACGTCACGGGCCATGCGGGTCACCTGGTCGGCGAACGACGACAGCTGGTCCACCATCGTGTTCACGGTGTTCTTCAACTGAAGCATCTCGCCGGACACGTCGACGGTGACCTTCTGCGACAGGTCGCCGTTGGCCACGGCCGTCGTCACCTGCGCGATGTTCCTCACCTGTCCGGTGAGGTTGCGGAACGCCGTGTTGACGGAGTCCGTCAGGTCCTTCCACGTCCCGGCCGCGCCCGGCACCTGTGCCTGGCCGCCCAGTTCACCCTCGACACCGATCTCGCGCGCCACGCGCGTGACCTCGGCACCGAACGAGGACAGCTGGTCGACCATCCCGTTGACGGTGTTCTTCAGTTCCAGCATCTCGCCGGCCACGTTCACCGTGACCTTCTGGGACAGGTCACCGCTCGCCACGGCCGTCGTCACGGCGGCGATGTCCCGCACCTGGATGGTCAGGTTCCGGAAGACCGTGTTCACCGAATCGGTGAGGTCCTTCCACGTTCCCGCCGCACCCGGCACGTTCGCCTGCCCGCCGAGCTGCCCCTCGGCACCGACCTCGTTGGCCACGCGCGTGACCTCGTCCGCGAACGTCCGCAGCGTCTCGGTCATCTGGTTGATCGTCTCGGCGAGCTGGGCGACCTCGCCCCGCGCGGAGACGGTCACCTTCTGCGACAGGTCACCGTTGGCGACCGCCGTCGTCACCTGCGCGATCCCGCGCACCTGGGCCGTCAGGTTGCCGGCCATGATGTTCACCGAGTCGGTGAGGTCCTTCCACACCCCGGCCACACCCGGCACCTGCGCCTGGCCGCCCAGCTCGCCCTCGGTGCCCACCTCGCGGGCGACTCGCGTCACCTCGGAGGAGAACGACGACAGCTGGTCCACCATCGTGTTGACGGTGTTCTTGAGCTCCAGCATCTCGCCGGCGACATGGACGGTGACCTTCCGCGACAGGTCGCCCTTGGCGACCGCCGTGGTCACCAGCGCGATGTCCCGCACCTGGGCCGTCAGCCGGTACGCCATCGTGTTGACCGACTCCGTGAGGTCCTTCCACGAGCCGGACATGCCACGCACGCGTGCCTGCCCGCCCAGCTTGCCCTCGGTGCCCACCTCGCTGGCCACACGCGTGACCTCGTCGGTGAACGTCGACAGCTGGTCGACCAGGTTGTTGACGGTCCGCCCGACCTTCAGGAACTCCCCGCGCAACGGATGCCCGGTCCCGTCCGGCGCCTGCGTCCGCAGCTCCATGCGCGGCGACAGATCACCCTCGGCCACCGCGGAGAGCACCCGTCCGACCTCGGAGACGGGCCGTACGAGGTCGTCCACGAGCGCGTTGGAGGCATCGATGGCCGAGGCCCAGGAACCCTCGCAGGCGCCCGTCTCCAGCCGTTCCGTGAGCTTTCCCTCACGGCCCACCATGCGCCGCACCCGGGACAGCTCACCCGTGAGATGCAGATTGCGGTCGGCCACCTCGTTGAACACGGCGGCGATCTCCGACATCACGCCGTCGCCCGACACCGTGAGCCGCTTGCGGAAGTTCCCGTCCCGCATGGAGACCAGAGCCGTCAGCAGCCGGTCCAAGGAGGCCGCGTCCACCTCCGTGGTCCCATTGCGTGGTTTGCGCTGGTTCTTCAGGGACTGTCCGCCTTTCGCGCGCGTCTTAGTGCCCCGCGTCGCTGCGCCAGACTCCACTGTGTCCCTCCCGCAGGGGTCGACCGTTACCGCTGTGCCGGTGTGCAACTGCTCGGCGTATCAGGTTCCGCCGCGTATCTCTGCCCGGTTTACCGGGCTTCAACAAGGTGTGGTGTCCTCCGTCCACAGAAGACACCCGGCCTGCCCGGACCTTCACCAGAATCCTGCCCAGTGTTTCACCCTGCCTGAACCAGGCCATAACAGTTCGGCAGCTTCGCACACGGTCCGCACACCCTGGGGACGGAAACACTGCGGACCGGCATCCGCATGGACGGTGAAGGTAAGTAACCTTGCATGCGGCTGTCCAGCCGCGCCGGTTCCGTCCGGCCTGGGCGGTGGCACGAGCACGAGCGGGCAGGCATCGGAGGGGCACCGCACCATGACCACCGGACTGCATCCTGGGGGAACGCCCCAGGATCCCCCGCCGACCGGAAACCAGCCGGTGCCCCGGCAGGCGCCGATCGGCCATGGTGACCTGCCCGCCGACAACAGGCCGAGGAGTTCTGTGATCACCGCGCGCGCGGCCGCCAGCTTCGAGCCCGTCGGACGATCGGTCGCCACCGCGCGGTCCTTCGTCCGCGACACCCTTCAGGGCTGGGGCTTCGCCGACATCATCGACGACGCCGTGGTCCTCACCAGCGAGCTGGTGACCAACGCCGTCGTCCACGCGGGCACGGCCGCGGACGTTCTGTGCCTACGGAGTGACGACGGCGCGAGGATCGAGGTCGCCGACCACTACCCGGAGCGCGAGATCCCCCTCCAGGGGGCAGCGATCAGCATGAGCAGCCCCGACCGCGAGGGCGGCCGCGGCCTCCAGCTGTGCGCGGCCCTGGCCAGCCGCTGGGGCGTCGACTACACGCCCACGAAGAAGCTGGTCTGGTTCCAACTCGACCTCCCCGCACGCCCGGTGGGCACCCGCGCGGCCGGCCCGTCCCTCCCGGCCGCCCTGCTCCCCCTCGCCGACGGCAGAGTCCGCGTCGCGGTCGTCCAGATCGACCGTACGGGCTCCATCGCGTCCTGGAACGAGGACGCCGAGGAACTCTTCGGCTACGCCGCCGAGCAGGTCACCGGCAAGCCCCTCACCGACCTCGCCGCCTGGCCGCACACCCCGGGCACCAGCACGGGCATCGCCGAGGCCCTCCGCCTCTCCCGCTGGGAGGGCACCTACGGCATCCGCGGCGCCGACGGCCGCGTGACCCCGGTCTACGCCTCCCACCTCCGCGTCCGCGACACGGACGGCGAGCCGTCAACCGTGTGCCTCCTGGTGAGGGACCACGAACGCGCGGTTCTGCAGACCCCGTTGCGCGGCCCCGCCCCCGACGCCGCGTCCACCCCGGACGGCCAGAACACCGACCCCTTCGAGGTGTTCATCGGCTCCCCGGCGCCGGACGACCTCGACGGCCTCCTCCAGCGCACGGTCGAGCGCGCCCGCGACATGCTCGACGGAGACTCCGCCTTCCTCCTCCTCGCGACCGACGACGAAACGGAGTTGGAGGTCCGCGCCTCCACCGGCCTGCCCTCCGCCCGCCAGCGCTTCGCGCGCGTGCCCGTCGAGGCGGGCCCCGGCCGCTACGGCTCCGCCCGCATGCCGGCCGTCCACGAGGACCTCCAGGCGGTCCCCGGCGCCGTACCGCTCCTCAGCGGCACCGGAATGCGCTCGGTCGTCACAGTCCCCCTGAAGGTGGAGGGCCGCCTCACCGGCTCCCTCGGAGTCGCCGCCGAAGGCCCCAACAAGTACTCGAACGAAGAAGCGCTCCGCCTCCAATTCGCCGCCGACCGCATCGCGTTGGCAGTGGAATCCGCCCGCCTGGGCGAACTGGAACGCCTGCGCCGCGGCTCCCTCAGCTTCCTGGTCGAGGCCTCCGACCTCCTCGCCGGCACCCTGGACCGCGACCAAACCCTGGCCCTGATGGCCCAGATGACGGTCCCGACCCTCGCCACCTGGTGCGCGGTCTACACGATCGCCGACCAGTCCTCGGACCCGTACCTCAGTTACGTCCTGCACGAGGACGAGGAACTCATCGACGGCATCAAGTCGTTGCTCTCGAAGATCGCCCCTCCGGACCCGGTCCCCACCCCCGGCGCCCGCGTCTGGGCCGCCCCCGCCGAGGCCGCCCACCAGGCCGCCCTGCGCACCTCCATGCGCAGCCTCGGTCTCGGCGAACCGACCCGCCGCGTCAGCTCGGGCATCGGCCCAACTCTCGCCACGGCCTCCGCAGTTGGCGGCGAGACAGTCGTCCTCCCCCTGGTCGCCCGCAACCGCGTCATCGGCATGCTGACCCTCGGCAAGCCAACCGACGAACACTTCCGCCAGGAAATCCTGGAACTGGCCGAGGACTTGAGCCGCCGAGCCGCCCTCGCCCTCGACAACGCCCGCCTGTACTCGGAGCGCACGGCCATCAGCCAGTCCCTCCAGCGCAGCCTCCTGCCCCCGACCTCCCGCACATCGAGGGCGTCGAGGTAGAGGTCATCTACCGCGCGGCCGGCGAGGGCAACGAAGTAGGCGGCGACTTCTACGACTTGTTCCCCATCCGAGACGGCGTCTACGGCTTCGCCATCGGCGACGTCTGCGGCACAGGACCCGAGGCGGCCGCCGTCACCGGCCTGGCCCGCCACGCCCTCCGCCTGCTCGCCAGGGAGGGCTTCGGCGGCCCCGCCGTCCTGGAGCGCCTCAACTCCGCGATCCTCGACGAGGGAGCCCGCAGCCGCTTCCTGACGCTCCTCTACGGCGAGTTGTGGCCCCAGGAGGACGGCAGCGCCGAACTGAAGGTGGTCTGCGCCGGCCACCCCCTCCCGCTCCGCCTCCGCCAGGACGGCACCGTCGAACCGGCCGCCGAACCCCAGCCCCTCCTCGGCGTCATGGACGACCTGGAGCTCTACGAGCAGACGGTCACCCTCGACCCCGGAGACGTCCTCCTGTGCGTCACGGACGGCGTCACCGAGCGCCGCGAGGGCACCCGCATGCTGGGCGACGACGGCCTCACCGACGTCCTCACGACCTGTACGGGCCTCACAGCGGGAGCCGTAGCGGCCCGCGTGATGCGCGCGGTCGAACGCTTCGCCTCGGACGCCCCCTCCGACGACATGGCCATCCTCGCGATGCGCGTCCCGGGTCTCCAGAAGGACTGACCTGCGCGACCCCGAACACGCAGAAGGCCCCGCCCAATTGGGCGGGGCCTTCTGGCATCTGGAGCCCTCTAACGGAATCGAACCGTTGACCTTCTCCTTACCATGGAGACGCTCTACCGACTGAGCTAAGAGGGCCTGTCGCTTTCCCGAGGTTTCCCTCGCGGCAACGAAAAGAATCATACCCCGAACAGGCCCGTGCGCCCAACCACCGCCTCCCGACCCTGACTCGATCAGAAAGCGGGCTGCAACAGTCCCCCGAGCGCGTTGCATGCAGAAACGATCCTCTGCATCTCCCGCTTAGTCAACGAGGCGTCCACGGGCAACGCGAGTGTCTCGTCCGCGGCCCGCTCGGTCTCCGGCAGAGCCACACACCGCCGGAACTCCGGCAGCCGATGCACAGGAGTCTTCACCGGCACCCGGCAATCAACTCCCCTACCGCGCACGGCCCGAGCGAAGGCGTCACGATCCGGCCGCCCGTTCCCCGGCACCCGCACGACATACTGCTGGTAGGTGTGCCCGTCCCCGCCATCGGGCGTCCGCACCCCACGCAACTTCGCATCAAGATAGGCAGCCCGCTCCCGCCGCTGAGCGACTTCGTCGTACGGCGCCTCGGACTCCCCCTGCTGCAACACCAGCAGCCCATGCCGCTGCCCAACCCCGAGCAACCGCCCGACATCAGCGGACCGACCGAATCGATGTACGACAACTATCGCCGCGGTACGCGGAGTTACGGCCGCTTCGACAGCGGACACGTCCAGGCAGTAGGTCACCGGATCTATGTCGGCGAACACCGGCAGGCCACCCGCCAGGGTGACGGCCTCGGCGACTTCCACGTTCCCGAACGCCGGCACGACGACCTCGTCACCGAGTCCGACGCCTGCGGCCCTGAGCATTGCAGCAGTACCCATGCTCGGATGGTGATTGCGCAACGTGAACTTCAAGTGACGCACAACAAAAAAGGGTTGGACCCCGAACCGAAGTTCAGGATCCAACCCTTTCAATATTTGTTCGGCGGCGTCCTACTCTCCCACAGGGTCCCCCCTGCAGTACCATCGGCGCTGTAAGGCTTAGCTTCCGGGTTCGGAATGTAACCGGGCGTTTCCCTCACGCTATGACCACCGAAACACTATGAAACAGACAACCGCACCATCACCGTGACCATGGCAATGGGGTTGTTCGTGGTTTCAGAACCAACACAGTGGACGCGAGCAACTGAGGACAAGCCCTCGGCCTATTAGTACCGGTCACCTCCACCCATTACTGGGCTTCCAGATCCGGCCTATCAACCCAGTCGTCTACTGGGAGCCTTAACCCCTCAAAGGGGGTGGGAACACTCATCTCGAAGCAGGCTTCCCGCTTAGATGCTTTCAGCGGTTATCCCTCCCGAACGTAGCCAACCAGCCATGCCCTTGGCAGAACAACTGGCACACCAGAGGTTCGTCCGTCCCGGTCCTCTCGTACTAGGGACAGCCCTTCTCAATGTTCCTGCGCGCGCAGCGGATAGGGACCGAACTGTCTCACGACGTTCTAAACCCAGCTCGCGTACCGCTTTAATGGGCGAACAGCCCAACCCTTGGGACCGACTCCAGCCCCAGGATGCGACGAGCCGACATCGAGGTGCCAAACCATCCCGTCGATATGGACTCTTGGGGAAGATCAGCCTGTTATCCCCGGGGTACCTTTTATCCGTTGAGCGACGGCGCTTCCACAAGCCACCGCCGGATCACTAGTCCCGACTTTCGTCCCTGCTCGACCCGTCGGTCTCACAGTCAAGCTCCCTTGTGCACTTACACTCAACACCTGATTGCCAACCAGGCTGAGGGAACCTTTGGGCGCCTCCGTTACTCTTTAGGAGGCAACCGCCCCAGTTAAACTACCCATCAGACACTGTCCCTGATCCGGATCACGGACCCAGGTTAGACATCCAGCACGACCAGACTGGTATTTCAACGACGACTCCCCCTGAACTGGCGTCCAGAGTTCACAGTCTCCCAGCTATCCTACACAAGCCGAACCGAACACCAATATCAAACTGTAGTAAAGGTCCCGGGGTCTTTCCGTCCTGCTGCGCGAAACGAGCATCTTTACTCGTAGTGCAATTTCACCGGGCCTATGGTTGAGACAGTCGAGAAGTCGTTACGCCATTCGTGCAGGTCGGAACTTACCCGACAAGGAATTTCGCTACCTTAGGATGGTTATAGTTACCACCGCCGTTTACTGGCGCTTAAGTTCTCAGCTTCGCCACCCCGAAGAGTGACTAACCGGTCCCCTTAACGTTCCAGCACCGGGCAGGCGTCAGTCCGTATACATCGCCTTACGGCTTCGCACGGACCTGTGTTTTTAGTAAACAGTCGCTTCTCGCTGGTCTCTGCGGCCACCCCCAGCTCAAGGAGTAAATCCTCTCACCGGTGATGGCCCCCCTTCTCCCGAAGTTACGGGGGCATTTTGCCGAGTTCCTTAACCATAGTTCACCCGAACGCCTCGGTATTCTCTACCTGACCACCTGAGTCGGTTTAGGGTACGGGCCGCCATGAAACTCGCTAGAGGCTTTTCTCGACAGCATAGGATCATCCACTTCACCACAATCGGCTCGGCATCAGGTCTCAGACTATGTGTGATCCGGATTTACCTGGACCACGTCCTACACCCTTACCCCGGGACAACCACCGCCCGGGATGGACTACCTTCCTGCGTCACCCCATCACTCACCTACTAACCGCTTGGGCCGGCGGCTCCACCACTTTCCATTCCCCGAAGGGTCCGGAACGGCTTCACGGCCTTAGCATCACGATGCTCGATGTTTGACGCTTCACAGCGGGTACCGGAATATCAACCGGTTATCCATCGACTACGCCTGTCGGCCTCGCCTTAGGTCCCGACTTACCCTGGGCAGATCAGCTTGACCCAGGAACCCTTAGTCAATCGGCGCACACGTTTCTCACGTGTGTATCGCTACTCATGCCTGCATTCTCACTCGTGAACCGTCCACCACTAGCTTCCGCTGCGGCTTCACCCGGCACACGACGCTCCCCTACCCATCCCAGCACCCGTTGGGGCTTAATTGCTGGAATGACACGACTTCGGCGGTACGCTTGAGCCCCGCTACATTGTCGGCGCGGAATCACTAGACCAGTGAGCTATTACGCACTCTTTCAAGGGTGGCTGCTTCTAAGCCAACCTCCTGGTTGTCTCTGCGACTCCACATCCTTTCCCACTTAGCGTACGCTTAGGGGCCTTAGTCGATGCTCTGGGCTGTTTCCCTCTCGACCATGGAGCTTATCCCCCACAGTCTCACTGCCGTGCTCTCACTTACCGGCATTCGGAGTTTGGCTAAGGTCAGTAACCCGGTAGGGCCCATCGCCTATCCAGTGCTCTACCTCCGGCAAGAAACACACGACGCTGCACCTAAATGCATTTCGGGGAGAACCAGCTATCACGGAGTTTGATTGGCCTTTCACCCCTAACCACAGGTCATCCCCCAGGTTTTCAACCCTGGTGGGTTCGGTCCTCCACGAAGTCTTACCTCCGCTTCAACCTGCCCATGGCTAGATCACTCCGCTTCGGGTCTTGAGCGCGCTACTATATCGCCCTGTTCGGACTCGCTTTCGCTACGGCTTCCCCACACGGGTTAACCTCGCAACACACCGCAAACTCGCAGGCTCATTCTTCAAAAGGCACGCAGTCACGACTGTATGTGCAAGCACATACAGCGACGCTCCCACGGCTTGTAGGCACACGGTTTCAGGTACTATTTCACTCCGCTCCCGCGGTACTTTTCACCATTCCCTCACGGTACTATCCGCTATCGGTCACCAGGGAATATTTAGGCTTAGCGGGTGGTCCCGCCAGATTCACACGGGATTTCTCGGGCCCCGTGCTACTTGGGTGTCTCTCAAACGAGCCGTTGACGTTTCGACTACGGGGGTCTTACCCTCTACGCCGGACCTTTCGCATGTCCTTCGCCTACATCAACGGTTTCTGACTCGCCTCACAGCCGGCAGACTGTGAAAGAGAGATCCCACAACCCCGTATACGCAACCCCTGCCGGGTCTCACACGCATACGGTTTGGCCTCATCCGGTTTCGCTCGCCACTACTCCCGGAATCACGGTTGTTTTCTCTTCCTGCGGGTACTGAGATGTTTCACTTCCCCGCGTTCCCTCCACTTGCCCTATGTGTTCAGGCAAGGGTGACAGCCCATGACGACTGCCGGGTTTCCCCATTCGGAAACCCCCGGATCAAAGCCTGGTTGACGACTCCCCGGGGACTATCGTGGCCTCCCACGTCCTTCATCGGTTCCTGGTGCCAAGGCATCCACCGTGCGCCCTTAAAAACTTGGCCACAGATGCTCGCGTCCACTGTGCAGTTCTCAAACAACGACCAACCACCCGTCACACACCACTCACGCGATGTTTTACCGGGGTCGGCACTGAAGGCAGCCTCTCGGCCGTACCTTCAGACACCCAACAGCGTGCCCGGCATCCCCGTCACTCGTGATCAGCTTTCCACGCTCCGAAGAGCAGTACTTGCAGCCCGAGATGAGCAGCGACACCGAATAATCAACGTTCCACCCTTGAGCAACCAGCACCGGACATTCGCCGATGTACTGGCCTCTGACCAAGTTCCCGAAGGTTCTTGGTAAGAAGTGCTCCTTAGAAAGGAGGTGATCCAGCCGCACCTTCCGGTACGGCTACCTTGTTACGACTTCGTCCCAATCGCCAGTCCCACCTTCGACAGCTCCCTCCCCACAAGGGGGTTGGGCCACCGGCTTCGGGTGTTACCGACTTTCGTGACGTGACGGGCGGTGTGTACAAGGCCCGGGAACGTATTCACCGCAGCAATGCTGATCTGCGATTACTAGCAACTCCGACTTCATGGGGTCGAGTTGCAGACCCCAATCCGAACTGAGACCGGCTTTTTGAGATTCGCTCCACCTCACGGTATCGCAGCTCATTGTACCGGCCATTGTAGCACGTGTGCAGCCCAAGACATAAGGGGCATGATGACTTGACGTCGTCCCCACCTTCCTCCGAGTTGACCCCGGCGGTCTCCTGTGAGTCCCCGTCACCCCGAAGGGCACGCTGGCAACACAGGACAAGGGTTGCGCTCGTTGCGGGACTTAACCCAACATCTCACGACACGAGCTGACGACAGCCATGCACCACCTGTACACCGACCACAAGGGGGCACTATCTCTAATGCTTTCCGGTGTATGTCAAGCCTTGGTAAGGTTCTTCGCGTTGCGTCGAATTAAGCCACATGCTCCGCTGCTTGTGCGGGCCCCCGTCAATTCCTTTGAGTTTTAGCCTTGCGGCCGTACTCCCCAGGCGGGGAACTTAATGCGTTAGCTGCGGCACCGACGACGTGGAATGTCGCCAACACCTAGTTCCCACCGTTTACGGCGTGGACTACCAGGGTATCTAATCCTGTTCGCTCCCCACGCTTTCGCTCCTCAGCGTCAGTAATGGCCCAGAGATCCGCCTTCGCCACCGGTGTTCCTCCTGATATCTGCGCATTTCACCGCTACACCAGGAATTCCGATCTCCCCTACCACACTCTAGCTAGCCCGTATCGAATGCAGACCCGGGGTTAAGCCCCGGGCTTTCACACCCGACGTGACAAGCCGCCTACGAGCTCTTTACGCCCAATAATTCCGGACAACGCTTGCGCCCTACGTATTACCGCGGCTGCTGGCACGTAGTTAGCCGGCGCTTCTTCTGCAGGTACCGTCACTTTCGCTTCTTCCCTGCTGAAAGAGGTTTACAACCCGAAGGCCGTCATCCCTCACGCGGCGTCGCTGCATCAGGCTTTCGCCCATTGTGCAATATTCCCCACTGCTGCCTCCCGTAGGAGTCTGGGCCGTGTCTCAGTCCCAGTGTGGCCGGTCGCCCTCTCAGGCCGGCTACCCGTCGTCGCCTTGGTGAGCCATTACCTCACCAACAAGCTGATAGGCCGCGGGCTCATCCTGCACCGCCGGAGCTTTTAACCCCCACACATGAGTGCGGGAGTGTTATCCGGTATTAGACCCCGTTTCCAGGGCTTGTCCCAGAGTGCAGGGCAGATTGCCCACGTGTTACTCACCCGTTCGCCACTAATCCCCACCGAAGTGGTTCATCGTTCGACTTGCATGTGTTAAGCACGCCGCCAGCGTTCGTCCTGAGCCAGGATCAAACTCTCCGTGAATGTTTACCGGTAATCCGGTGCACATACACGAGAGCGGAACGACCACCGGAATAGGATGGTCGTTCACAGCGTCCTCGCTGTATGTTTTCTTCAAAGGAACCCTGCCACCGGAAGAATCCGATGGACGGGGTATCAACATATCTGGCGTTGATTTTTGGCACGCTGTTGAGTTCTCAAGGAACGGACGCTTCCTTTGTACTCACCCTCTCGGGCTTTCCTCCGGGCTTTTCCCTTCGGTCTTACGTTTCCGACTCTATCAGACCGTTTCCGGCTCCGATTTCCTCGGTGCTTTCCAGGTTTCCGCTTCCGCGTTTCCCTTTCCGGCGGCTCCGACTTTATCAGAAGTTCTGAGTCGGATTTTCCGGCCCTCCGGGAGTGGCTCCCGTACACGCGAAGTGTCCGGGTTCCCCCTCAGGCGGAGCCGTAAACGTACTGGAGCGGGCCGCCTCGATGCAAATCGAGACGGCCCGCTCCAGGTTCACGCGTACGAGAGGTCGTACGACGATCAGACCTCCACGACGACCGGGAGGATCATCGGCCTGCGCCGATAGTTGTCGGAGACCCACTTGCCCAGGGTGCGGCGGATCAGTTGCTGCAGCTGGTGGGGCTCCACGACGCCGTCCTGGGCCGAGCGTTCCAGGACCTCCGTGATCCTCGGGACCACGTCCACGAAGGCGGAGTCCTCGATGCCGGAGCCGCGGGCCTGGATGTGCGGGCCACCCGTGATCTTGCCGGTGGACGAGTCCACGACGACGAAGACCGAGATGATGCCCTCGTCCCCCAGGATCCTGCGGTCCTTCAGCGCGGGCTCACCGACATCGCCGACCGAGAGGCCGTCGACGTAGACATAGCCCGCCTGGACCTTGCCCGAGATCTTGGCCTTGCCCTCGATGAGGTCGACGACCACGCCGTCCTCGGCGATGACGATGCGGTCGTGCGGGACACCGGTCATGGCGCCCAGCTCGGCGTTGGCCCGTAGGTGGCGCCATTCGCCGTGGACCGGCATCAGGTTCTTCGGGCGGCAGATGTTGTAGAAGTACAGCAGTTCGCCGGCCGAGGCGTGTCCGGAGACGTGGACCTTGGCGTTGCCCTTGTGGACGACGTTGGCGCCCCAGCGGGTGAGGCCGTTGATGACCCGGTAGACCGCGTTCTCGTTGCCCGGGATGAGCGACGAGGCCAGGATCACCGTGTCGCCCGCGACGATGCGGATCTGGTGGTCGCGGTTGGCCATGCGGGACAGGGCGGCCATCGGTTCGCCCTGCGAGCCCGTGCAGACCAGGACGACCTGGCTGTCCGGGAGGTCGTCGAGTGTCTTGACGTCCACCACCAGGCCCGGCGGGACCTTGAGATAGCCGAGGTCACGGGCGATGCCCATGTTGCGGACCATCGAGCGGCCGACGAAGGCGACCCTGCGGCCGTACTCGTGGGCCGTGTCCAGGATCTGCTGGATGCGGTGGACGTGGCTGGCGAAGCTCGCGACGATGATCCGCTTGCGGGCGTTGCCGAAGACCTGGCGCAGGACGTTCGAGATGTCGCGCTCGGGCGGGACGAATCCCGGGACCTCGGCGTTCGTCGAGTCGGCGAGGAGCAGGTCGATGCCCTCCTCGCTGAGCCGGGCGAACGCGTGTAGATCCGTGAGACGGCCGTCCAGCGGGAGCTGGTCCATCTTGAAGTCGCCGGTGTGGACGACCATGCCCGCGGGGGTGCGGATGGCGACCGCGAGCGCGTCCGGGATCGAGTGGTTGACCGCGACGAACTCGCAGTCGAAGGGGCCGATGCGCTCGCGGTGCCCCTCGGCGACCTCGAGCGTGTACGGCCGGATGCGGTGCTCCTGGAGCTTCGCCTCGATGAGGGCGAGGGTCAGCTTGGAGCCGATCAGGGGGATGTCCGCCTTCTCGCGAAGGAGATACGGGACACCGCCGATGTGGTCCTCGTGGCCGTGCGTGAGGACGATGCCGTCGATGTCGTCGAGGCGGTCCCTGATGGACGTGAAGTCCGGCAGGATCAGGTCGATTCCGGGCTGCTCCTCCTCGGGGAAGAGCACACCGCAGTCGACGATGAGCAGACGGCCGCCGTATTCGAAGACCGTCATGTTCCGGCCGATTTCCCCGAGGCCGCCGAGTGGGGTGACCCTCAGGCCGCCTTCGGGGAGCTTGGGCGGCGGGGCGAGTTCAGGATGCGGATGACTCAAAAGACTCTCCTACCCATGCGCGCCACGTACCTGTGGGCACGTGGCGCGCATGACGTTCGTGCAAATGCAGTTGTCGGATGTGTGGTGCGGGCGCCGAAGCCCCGCGTATTCAGTTGTGAAGTCCGTTGTCAGAGCTGTACCCCGCCGGCGGCAAGATCGATCTTGAGCTGGGCGATCTCCTCGGGCGAGCACTCGACCATCGGTGAGCGCAGCGGTCCGGCGGGCAGTCCCTGCAGGGTGAGCGCGGCCTTGGTGGTCATGACGCCCTGGGTGCGGAACATGCCGGTGTAGACGGGGAGCAGCTTCTGGTGGATCTCGGTGGCCTTCTGGACGTCACCGGAGACATACGCCTCCACCAGGGTGCGCAGTTCAGGTGTGACCACATGGCCGACGACCGAGACGAAGCCGACCGCGCCCACGGAGAGCAGCGGCAGGTTCAGCATGTCGTCGCCTGAGTACCAGGCCAGGCCGGTCCGGGCGATGGCCCAGCTGGCGCGGCCGAGGTCGCCCTTGGCGTCCTTGTTGGCGACGATCCTGGGGTGCTCGGCGAGTCGGACCAGGGTCTCGGTGCCGATCGGGACGCCGCTGCGGCCGGGGATGTCGTAGAGCATGACCGGCAGTTCGGCGGCGTCGGCGACGGTCGTGAAGTGCCGGTAGAGGCCCTCCTGCGGGGGCTTGTTGTAGTACGGCGTGACGACGAGCAGGCCGTGTGCGCCGGTGTGTTCGGCCGTGCGGGCGAGTTCGACGCTGTGGTGGGTGTCGTTCGTGCCGACGCCAGCGATGACGTGGGCGCGGTCTCCGACCGCTTCCAGTACGGCTCGTACGAGATCCGCTTTCTCCGCGTCGCTGGTGGTCGGGGACTCACCGGTGGTGCCGTTGATGATCAGGCCGTCGTTGCCTGCGTCCACCAGGTGGGTCGCGAGCCGCTGAGCGCCGTCGAGGTCGAGTGCGCCGTCCGCCGTGAAGGGCGTGACCATGGCGGTGAGGACCCGCCCGAAGGGGGTCTGCGGAGTGGAGGTCGGAGCCATGGGTAACACGCTACTCGCTGCTCAATGCGGGGTCTGCCTTAGGGGCAGGCGACAAGTCGTGACAAATATGGAGCCCGGCACTGCCTGCTCGGGGGTTCAAGCAGTGCCGGGTCCGTTTGATCAGGCTAGATGAACTTCTCCAAATGCCGCAATACGGACACTTCGCGCGGCCCATCCGTACATGTGTGCCCGACCGGCAAACAGAGGTGCGCTACGGGGCGACACGGCCGTTGGCGTTGAAGGCGGCGTAGGTGAGCGGCATGAGCTTGGCCCACTGCTCCTCCATCTTCTCGCCGACCATCTCGATCTCCCGCTGCGGGAAGGACGGGACCTTCGCCAGCTCGTGCTGCGTGCGCAGGCCGAGGAAGTGCATCAGCGAGCGGGCGTTGCACGTGGCGTACATCGACGAGAACAGGCCTACGGGGAGCACCGCGCGGGCGACCTCGCGGGCGACGCCGGCGGCGAGCATCTCCTGGTACGTCCCGTACGCCTGGCGGTACGACTCCTCCATGGCTTGCTCCACGAAGTCGTGTTGCTCCGGGGTGCCCTCGACGAACACGTATTTGCCGGGCCGCCCCTGTTGGACCAGCTTGCGCGACGTGTCCGGCACGTAGAACACGGGCTGCAGCTCCCTATAGCGTCCCGACTCTTCGTTGTAGGACCAGCCCACTCGGTGCCGCATGAACTCGCGGAAGACGAAGATCGGAGCGCTGATGAAGAAGGTCATCGAGTTGTGCTCGAACGGGCTGCCGTGCCGATCCCTCATCAGGTAATTGATCAGCCCTTTGGAACGCTCAGGGTCCTTGCCCATCTCGTCCAGGGACTGCTCGCCGACGGTCGACACACGGGCTGCGAACAGCACGTCGGAGTCCCCCGCGCTGTGTTTGACCAGCTCAACGCTGACTTCACTGCGGAGGTCGATCTTGAAATCGTCGTCGGATGTGGGGGTCACGGTTCGGAAGGTCCTTCCCATCTGAGCTCCTGGCGAGCGCCACTCTACGGCCCGCCAAACCGGACTTTCACTGTCTTGGCTGAGTGAAATCGGAGAAACGGGGCACCTTTCGCCGCGTTCGCTCGTCTGTACCGGTAAGAACCATCCGTTCGATCCCCGAAGGGAGACGCACCACCGATGTTCCGTCGGCGCGAACCTGTTCCGTTCGCCTTCATCGCCGAGACCGACCGCTTCCGCAGCAATGTCACCCCGCCCCCGCGTGAGCGTGCGTCCGCCGGTCAGATAGCCGGGCGTTGGCTCCTGGGCCTCACCATCATCGCCGGAATCGTGGGCTCCCTGGTGCTCGGGATGCCGGCGCTGTCCCAGAACAACCTCTCGACACAGCACCAGCAGTCCCAGGCCGCCGACAATCGCTGACCTGGCGCGCAGCCGTACAGCTGACCATGACTCATCCGGACCCCCAGCGGTGGTGAGCGGGAACACGGCCGGATAGCCTCACCGGGCACAGCCCACGCATGGATTCAGTGAGGACACCAGCCGTGCCCCTGCCCTTCCTTACGGCCGACCGCGCATTCGAGGCCGCGGACGAGCTCGCGCTGCCGTTCGACGACCGCGACCGCTGGCGGCGCCCCTACCGGCCCGGACCGTGGCGGGTGGCGTTGGCGGCGCTCGTCCTGCTGCTCGCGTCGTACGTGCTGTTCGCCGCGGTCATCATCGCGTTGACCGGATCGCGGTCCGAGGCCGCGGTGATCCTCGGCATCGCGGTGGCCGTCATCCTCTGTGCCCTGCGGCTGCTGCGCATGGGCGTGTGGGTGAGCGCGCGCGGGCTGCGCCGGGTGCGGTTCCTCTTCACCCTGACGGTGCGGTGGGACCGGGTCGTCGCCGTGCGCACGGTGCAGCAGCCGGTGCGCTGGCTCGGACTGCCGCGCACGGTGCAGGGGCAGGCGCTGGTCCTCGTACGCAAGGACCGTGCTCCAGAGGACGTGACCGCGCTGCTGACCACGCACGAGCTCGACTTCGTGGCGCGTGCCTCCTCCTTCGACCGGGCCGCGGACTCGGTCGAGGTGTGGTCCGACGAGTACCGGCGGAGCTGACCGACCAGAAGCAGACGTGAAGGGGCCGGTCCGCAGTGAGTGCGGGGCGGCCCCTTCGGCGTACGGAAGCGGCGTGCAGAAGCCGTTTCAGGCCTGGACGGGTCTGCCGTCGTGCAGGGCGATCGCGCGCTGCATCGCCTTGCGGGCGCGCGGGGTGTCGCGGGCGTCGTGGTAGGCGACGGCGAGGCGGAACCAGCTGCGCCAGTCGTCGGGGGCGTCCTCGGTCTCGGCCTTGCGCTTGGCGAAGACCTCGTCGGCGGAGTCGCGGTCGATGCGGCCGCCCGCGGTGCGCCTCAACTCGTCGACGGGCAGGCCGCCTTCGGCGTCGAGTTCGGCGGCGAGCTTGTTGGCGTTCCGGACGAACTGGGTGTTCTTCCAGAGGAACCAGATGCCGATCACCGGCAGGATCAGGACCGCGATCCCGAAGGTGACCGTGATGACCGTGCCCGACTGTATGAGCATGACGCCGCGGCTGCCGACCAGGACGAAGTAGAAGACCAGGACGGCGGCCGTGACGGCGTAGGTGAGTTTGGCGCGCATGTCGTGAGCCTCAGCCCAGGTCCAGGAAGTGTTCCAGGCCGAAGGTGAGGCCCGGGGTCGTCACCACGCGGCGGGCGCCGAGCAGGATGCCCGGCATGAAGCTGCTGTGGTGGAGGGAGTCGTGGCGGACGGTCAATGTCTCGCCCTCGCCGCCGAGCAGGACCTCCTGGTGGGCCAGCAGACCGCGCAACCGGACGGAGTGGACGGGGATCCCGTCGACGTCCGCACCCCGCGCGCCGTCCAGGGCTGTCTCCGTCGCGTCCGGCGCCGCGGCCGTGCCCGCCTTCGCGCGCGCCTCCGCGATGAGCTGAGCCGTGCGTGTGGCCGTGCCGCTCGGGGCGTCCACCTTCTTCGGGTGGTGCAGCTCGATGACCTCGACCGACTCGAAGTAGGGCGCGGCGATCTGCGCGAACTTCATGGTGAGTACGGCGCCGATGGAGAAGTTGGGCGCGATGAGGACGCCCGTCTCCGGGGAGGCGTCCAGCCAGCCGGTCAGCTGCGCGAGGCGTTCGTCGGTCCAGCCCGTCGTGCCGACGACCGCGTGGATGCCGTGCCGTACGCAGAAGTCGAGGTTGTCCATCACCGAGGCGGGGGTGGTCAGTTCGACCGCCACCTGGGCGCCCGAGGCCGTGAGCGCCTCCAGGGTGTCACCCCGGCCCAGGGCGGCCACCAGTTCCATGTCCTCGGCGGCTTCGACGGCTCGTACCGCCTCGGCACCGATCCGGCCCTTGGCACCGAGGACCGCCACGCGCAGCTTGCTCATCGTTCTTGCTTCCTTACCGGATACGGATTCCGAAACCGGATACGGGTTCCGAAGGCGGGTGTCAGGCGACGACGTCGTGCAGTCGGGCCGCCTGTTTGTCCTTGAGCGGGCCGATGACCGACAGCGAGGGCCGCTGTCCCAGGATCTCGCGGGCGACCTCGCGGACCTCGTCCGGGGTGACCGACGCGATCCGGGCCAGCATGTCGTCGACGGACATCTGCACGCCCCAGCACAGCTCGCTCTTGCCGATACGGTTCATCAGCGCGCCGGTGTCCTCGAGGCCGAGGACGGTGGAGCCCTGGAGCTGGCCGACGGCGCGGCCGATCTCGTCGTCGGACAGGCCGTTCGCGGCGACCTGGTCGAGTTCGTCGCGGCAGATCTTCAGCACGTCGTGGACCTGCGAGGGCCGGCAGCCGGCGTAGACGCCGAAGAGGCCGCAGTCGGCGAAGCCGGACGTGTACGAGTACACGCTGTAGGCCAGGCCGCGCTTCTCCCGGACCTCCTGGAAGAGGCGGGACGACATGCCGCCGCCGAGGGCCGTGTTCAGGACTCCCAGCGCCCAGCGGCGCTCGTCGGTGCGGGCCAGGCCCGGCATGCCGAGGACGACGTGCGCCTGCTCGGTCTTGCGGCCGATCAGCTCGACCTTGCCGGTGGAGCGCAGCACGCGGCGGCCGTCGCGCGGGGCGATGGGGGCCGCCTCGGGGGTGCGGAAGGCGCCCGCCTTGTCGAAGGCCGCGCGGACCTGTCGTACGACCTTGTCGTGGTCGATGTTGCCCGCGGCCGCGACCACGAGGTGGGTCGGGTCGTAGTGCTTCTTGTAGAAGCGGCGGATGCGGTCCGCGGTGAGGGCGTTGACGGTGTCGACCGTGCCGAGGACGGGACGGCCGAGGGGGTTGTCGCCGAACATCGTGCGCGCGAACAGGTCGTGCACGCAGTCGCCCGGGTCGTCCTCCGTCATGGCGATCTCTTCGAGGATGGCGCCGCGCTCGACGTTGACGTCGTCCTCACGGATGAGGGAGCCGGTCAGCATGTCGCAGACGACGTCGATGGCGAGCGGCAGGTCGGTGTCGAGCACGCGCGCGTAGTAGCACGTGTACTCCTTCGCCGTGAACGCGTTCATCTCGCCGCCGACCGCGTCGATCGCCGAGGAGATGTCCAGGGCGCTGCGCTTGTGCGTGCCCTTGAAGAGGAGGTGCTCCAGGTAGTGCGTGGCGCCGTTCAGGGACGGGGTCTCGTCGCGGGAGCCCACGTGTGCCCAGATGCCGAAGGTCGCGGAGCGGACCGAGGGCAGCGTCTCGGTGACGATGCGCAGGCCGCCCGGGAGGGTGGTCTTGCGGACCGTGCCGATGCCGTTCGTGCCCTGGATGAGGGTTTGGGTACGGGCGACGGCCCGCGCCTCCGAGGAGGTGCGGGCCGTCGTCGTGGTGCTGGTCGACGTCACTTGTCGTCGTCGTCCTTCTTGTCGTCGCCGCTCTCTTCACCCTCGATGACGGGGATGAGGGAGAGCTTGCCGCGGGAGTCGATCTCGGCGATCTCGACCTGGACCTTCTGGCCCACGCCGACGACGTCCTCGACGTTCTCCACGCGCTTGCCGCCGGCGAGCTTGCGGATCTGCGAGATGTGCAGCAGACCGTCCTTGCCCGGGAGCAGCGACACGAACGCGCCGAAGGTGGTGGTCTTGACGACCGTACCCAGGTAGCGCTCGCCGACCTCCGGCATGGTCGGGTTGGCGATGCCGTTGATCGTGGCGCGGGCGGCCTCGGCCTGCGAGCCGACCTGGGCACCGATGTAGATGGTGCCGTCGTCCTCGATCGTGATCTCGGCGCCGGTGTCCTCCTGGATCTGGTTGATCATCTTGCCCTTCGGGCCGATGACCTCGCCGATCTTGTCCACGGGGATCTTGACGGTGATGATCCGCGGGGCGTTCGGGGACATCTCGTCCGGCGTGTCGATCGCTTCCATCATCACGTCGAGGATGTGGAGGCGGGCGTCACGGGCCTGCTTGAGGGCGGCGGCCAGGACGGAGGCGGGGATGCCGTCCAGCTTGGTGTCGAGCTGGAGGGCGGTGACGAACTCCTTGGTGCCGGCGACCTTGAAGTCCATGTCGCCGAAGGCGTCCTCCGCACCGAGGATGTCGGTGAGGGCGACGTAGTGCGTCTCGCCGTTGATCTCCTGGGAGATCAGGCCCATGGCGATACCGGCGACGGGGGCCTTCAGCGGCACACCGGCGTTCAGCAGCGACATGGTGGAGGCGCAGACCGAGCCCATGGACGTCGAGCCGTTCGACCCGAGGGCCTCGGAGACCTGGCGGATCGCGTAGGGGAACTCCTCGCGCGTCGGCAGGACCGGGACCAGGGCGCGCTCGGCGAGCGCTCCGTGGCCGATCTCGCGGCGCTTCGGGGAGCCGACGCGGCCGGTCTCGCCGACCGAGTACGGCGGGAAGTTGTAGTTGTGCATGTAGCGCTTGCGGGTCACCGGGGAGAGGGTGTCCAGCTGCTGCTCCATGCGGAGCATGTTGAGGGTGGTGACGCCCAGGATCTGGGTCTCGCCACGCTCGAACAGCGCCGAGCCGTGCACGCGCGGGATGGCCTCGACCTCGGCGGCCAGGGTGCGGATGTCGGTGACACCGCGGCCGTCGATGCGCTTCTTCTCCTTGATGACGCGCTCACGGACCAGGGACTTGGTCAGCGAGCGGTACGCGGCGGAGATCTCCTTCTCGCGGCCCTCGAACTCCGGGAGGAGCTTCTCGGCGGCGAGACCCTTGACGCGGTCGATCTCGGCCTCGCGGTCCTGCTTGCCGGCGATGGTCAGCGCGGAGGCGAGCTCCGGGCGGACGGCGGCGGTGAGGGCCTCCAGGACGTCGTCCTGGTAGTCGAGGAAGATCGGGAACTCGCCGGTCGGCTTGGCGGCCTTCGCGGCGAGGTCGGACTGGGCCTTGCAGAGCACCTTGATGAAGGGCTTCGCGGCGTCCAGACCGGAGGCGACGACCTCCTCGGTGGGCGCCTCGGCGCCGCCCGCGACCAGCTGGATGGTCTTCTCGGTGGCCTCGGCCTCGACCATCATGATCGCGACGTCGCCGTCCTCCAGGACGCGACCGGCGACGACCATGTCGAAGACGGCGTCCTCGAGCTCGGTGTGCGTCGGGAACGCGACCCACTGGCCGTTGATCAGCGCGACGCGGACGCCGCCGACCGGGCCGGAGAAGGGCAGACCGGCCAGCTGCGTGGACGCGGAGGCGGCGTTGATCGCCACGACGTCGTACAGGTGGTCGGGGTTGAGGGCCATGATCGTGGCGACGACCTGGATCTCGTTGCGCAGGCCCTTCTTGAAGGACGGGCGCAGCGGGCGGTCGATCAGCCGGCAGGTGAGGATCGCGTCCTCGGAGGGGCGGCCCTCACGGCGGAAGAAGCTGCCGGGGATCTTGCCGGCCGCGTACATCCGCTCCTCGACGTCCACCGTGAGGGGGAAGAAGTCGAGCTGGTCCTTGGGGTTCTTGGAGGCGGTGGTGGCCGACAGCACCATGGTGTCGTCGTCCAGGTACGCGACGGCGGAGCCGGCGGCCTGCTTGGCCAGGCGGCCCGTCTCGAAGCGGATGGTGCGGGTGCCGAAAGTGCCGTTGTCAATGACGGCCTCGGCGTAGTGGGTCTCGTTCTCCACTAGCGTTTTCTCCGTTACTTGTCGTCTTTCGTCCCTCCCCGCCCGTGTGGCGGGGGGACGGTGGCGGAGAAGCGCTGTCTGGTGCGGGCCGGTCTTCGATCGAAGCACCCGGGGCGTCAGTGTCCGGGGGCCACTACCGAGGACCGGCGGCTGCGAGGCGCGCTTCTCCTCTTCGTGGTCGTGCTGGGTCGTGCGTCCTACGTCGTGCGTTGTGCTACCACACTACAAAGCGTGAGTGACACTCCGCACGTTTCCGCACGTACGGGCAATCCGCACATACGGCAAAGGGAGCGGCTCCCGATCGTTTCGGGACCCGCTCCCCTCACGGCGTCTTACTTGGCGCCCGCCGCACCGCGGCGGATGCCCAGCCGGTCAACCAGGGCACGGAAGCGCTGGATGTCCTTCTTGGCCAGGTACTGGAGCAGCCGGCGGCGCTGGCCGACCAGGATCAGCAGACCACGACGGGAGTGGTGGTCGTGCTTGTGGGTCTTGAGGTGCTCGGTCAGGTCCGAGATACGGCGTGACAGCATGGCGACCTGGACCTCGGGGGAGCCGGTGTCGCCCTCCTTCTGACCGAACTCACTGATGAGCTGCTTCTTCGTAGCGGCGTCGAGCGACACGCGTACTCCTCGTAGTCTGAGATGTGCCACCGAGTGCCCCTGGTCCACTTCTCAGGGGAGCTTCCATGACTCGGGAGGCGGGATCCGTAGGGCGCTGCCTCCGGAGCGGTGAGCTCCAGGGGTGCGTACACAAACGGCCGCTACACAGCGTACCAGCCTGGGGGGACGCCTCGGTCCAGCTCGGTGAAGGGCCCTGACCGGGGCGGATACGGCCACTAGGGTGATCTGCATCTACGCGCACTATCTGTAGATCGTAGATCACGTCGGTTCGTCCGGAAGGGGTCGCTTCGCCATGGCGGAGACGGAGCAGGAGATCAAGGCACGCAAGGAGCGGGAGCGGGACGAGCTGTACGCCCTCGACATCTCGGGTGTCGAGTGGCGCAGCGCGCCGGGCACGGAGGAGCACGAGGAGCGCGTCGAGATCGCCGACCTGCCCGACGGCGCGGTGGCCATGCGCTCGTCGCTCGACCCGGACACCGTGCTGCGGTACACGGAGGCGGAGTGGACGGCCTTCGTGCTGGGGGCCCGGGACGGCGAGTTCGACCTGGAGCCGGCGCCGCACGACGGGGAACCGGGCGCGGACGCGTAGCGCCTTCACGCGTCGGGGGGTGGGGGTCGGCCGTAGGTTCGGTCCGGCCCCCACCCCCCGTCGCGTGCGAGCGGGGCCGCGGCTATTTCACCGCCATGCTCTCGATGCCCAGGACGAGATAGACCCACTTGGGCTGACCGGCGGCGGGGCCCTCGGCCTTCTTGACGCCGAAGAAGATGCGCCCGTCCTGGACGACGATGTCGTTGTAGTCGGTCATCGTCATCAGGTCGGCCTCCTCCGGCAGGTCGAAGTAGAGGTACGGGGTCTCCTTGCCCGTCCTCGGATCCAGGCTGACGAGCCCCGAGGGCATGATGTGCTGGTCCGTGACGCGCACGGCGAGGAGCTTGTCGCCGCTCATCCGTACCGGGTACAGGAGCGAGCCGGGGCCGGAGTCGAACTTCGTGGTGGTCTTCCCTGTCGCCAGGTCGAAGCCGATGAGCCAGTTGGAGTTGACCAGCTCACCCGACTCCTTGCTGCGCAGGAAGACCTGGCCGTCGCCGACGGCGATGGTCGGGCAGTCGTCGATGGTGAGGTAGTCGTCGTACGAGCACTCGCCGACGTAGGTGCCGTTCTGGAGGCGGACCACGGCGCGGATCTTGCCCTTGGCGTCGAGGGAGAGCATCTCGGAGATGCCGATCTCGCCGGCCTGGACGGCCAGGACGGGCGGCTCGGCGGACGGGATGTCGAGGTCCCGGATCCCCTTCGCGGCGGAGTACGTCCACAGGACCTTGCCCGTCGCCGGGTCCACCTTGCGCGCCTTGTAGGTGGTGGCGGCCAGCGAGCCGAGGGGGGCGTCGTCGTGATAGCACTCCTGGCGTACGAGCAGCCCGGCTCCGCCGGCGGCGCCCATGTCCTGGCAGGAGCCGGTCGACGTCGTCTCCCACAGCCGCTCCCCCGTGTTCATGCTGAACGCGTCGGTGCCGCCTCCCCAGGTCACCACGACCGTGCCGTGGGTCAGGGTCACGCTCGGAGTGTCCTCGTCGTCTCCGCCCGTCGCGAGGCCCGTGTCGTCCCCGAGCTTGGAATAGGGGAAGTCGGTCTCCCAGACCTCGCTGCCGTCGTCGAGGTCGAAGAACGCCACGTGGTTGCAGTAGGCCCCGCCCCGGTCGTTGGCCCGGAACAGGACTGCCGTGCGGTTCTCGCCGTTCACATGGCGCGTGTAGCCGCAGATCGGGCCGTCGAGGGGGAGCTTCCACTTCTCGTCGCCCGGGACGGCGTCGGTGCCCATGCCCAGGCCGATGACGGTCTTGTTGATGCCCTTGGCAAGGATCCTGTCCGTGGCCCACATGCCGGGCATCTGGTACTCCTCGCCCGGGCTCAGGTCGTCCACCGAGAAGCGGAGGGCCATCTTTCCGGTGGTGCTCGCGGGCTGTTTCTCGACGGTCTCGCGGACGTCCAGGCGGCCCTGGCTCGCCGCGGGGGCGTTGTCAGTCGCCGCCTTCGTGTTGTCGTCGTCCCTTGCCGCGAGCAGGCCTGCGGTGGCCACGGCCGCGACGAGAACGACCGCCAGCAGTCCGAGCAACCTGTTCCGGCGGCGCTTCCTGCGCTGGTCGTCCTGGGCGAGGGTGGGCTGGGTGTAGAAGGTGGGAGGTGGGCCGAAGCTCACGCGGACGAATCCTTTCGTCGCCTGTTCGTTCGTCGCCTGTTCAGCGGTCTCTGTCGTCTTCCGCGCCCATGGGCGCCGGGTCAGTTGCTCGTCAGCGAGCGGACCGTCGCGTACACGTCGAAGACGGCGAGTGCCAGCGGCACCAGCGTCAGCAGGACGAAGCCCTCGGCGATCTCCAGGAAGCGTCCCCAGAACGGGGTGAGGCCGCTGCGCGGGACGATCAGGCCGATCGAGGTCACGAGCGCGGTGGCCGCCGCGATCGCCGCGACGAGCCAGACCGTACGGAGGTCGAGGCCGCCGCGGTCGCCGTGGAGCGCCTCGCGGATCAGGGAGTGCGGCGGGTTGAGCGCGAGGCCCAGGCCGAGCAGCACCAGGGAGCCGAGTCCGGCGGCCAGGACGGGGGCGACCTGGGCGGTGTAGCGGAAGAGGTGGGCGCGCATCAGCAGCGCCGCCCCGGTCGCGAGGGCGAGCAGCTGGGCCCAGACGTCGGCGGAGAAACCGAGGACGGCCGTGGCCCCGACGGCGGTGACCGCGCAGCCGCCGACGAGGCCGACGAGGAGTTCGTGACCGCGGCGCGCCTGAGCCGCGACGCGTTCGGTGTCGACCGCTTCCTGGACGGCGGGCTCCGCGCCGTACGCGCTGCGCGGGGCGGTGTCCGGCGGGTCGAAGCCGATCGGCAGGCGGGCGAAGCGCATCGAGAGGCCCGGCAGGAAGGCCAGCGCGCCAACCGCGACCGGGGCGCACAGCGCGGCGATCTCGGACGGCGTCCAGTGGGCCCGGATCGCGATGAACGCGACGATCAGGCCGACCGCGGACGCGAAGACGAGGGCGACGAACGGCGCGTCCCCGCCGGGTGAGCACAGGGAGAGGACGACGGCGGCCACCAGTACGGCCGCGCACGCGAGGAGGAACTGGAGTTTGCCGATGCCCTGGCCGTCGGTGAGCGGCAGGAGGCCCGAGCCGGCCACCCCGATGTTGGGCAGGGCGCCGAGACCCAGCGCGATGGCCGAGGACCGGTCGTCGTAGACCCGGGCGCGGACGCAGGCCAGGACGACCAGCAGGACGCCGACGACCGCGGCGAGGATGCCGGGCAGGCTGTTCATGTCGTGGCGCGGGTCGGCGGTCCAGGCGACGAAGGCGAGCAGGGCGGGCAGGACACCGCCGCCGACGAGGCCGGCGGCGCGGGTCAACTCGCCGCCCCACAGCGTGTGTTCGCGGGTCACCGCGGCCGAGACCGCCTCGGACACGTCGTCGAACACGGCCGGCGGAAGCGACTCGGAGAAGGGGCGCAGGGTGAGGAGTTCGCCGTCGAGAATGCGCTGGCCGGCGAACGTGCGGGAGCTGTCGAGGACGGTGCCGTCCCGGCGCACCAGGTGATAGCCGACCGGGGCGCCCTCGGCGGGGCTCTGCCGGGAGAGCCTGAGGATCTCCGGATAGATGTCGGCGACCGGAATGTCGTCGGGCAGTGCCACGTCGATGCGGCTGTCGGGCGCGACGATCGTGACCCGGCAGAAACCGAGCCCCGGGCCGGTGCCGACAGCGGCTCCGGTACCGGGCCCGCCCGCCGCGGAGGCCGTGATGCTCACCTGTTGCTCCCCCTCAATGGTGATGGTGCGTCTGCGTCGTGAAGGTGTCGCGCGGGGCGTTCCGCAGACCTTCACATCACGCGAAATGCCCTGTTTTACCAGCCTGGTTCGCGTGTGCGCACGCGAACATTCCGGCACCCTACCGCTCACCCGTCCCACGCGAAGTCAGTAGGATCGCGCGGCGGCCTGCGTCCGCCTGACACGGGGTGGCGGACGGTAGTCCCGGGGCCGCGCAAGGGAATTGGTGAGCAGTGAGCCACATCGTCGTCAAGCGCCCGCCGCGCGCGCTGCCGTCCGAGGTGCCCACGGACGAGATCGTCCTGCAGCCTCCGCCGGAGTTGCCGCGCGGGCATCAGGAGAGTGTCCTGATGCAGCTGCTGCCGACGCTCGGCATGGGTGGCTCGGTGGTGTTCTTCTTCACGAACGGACAGCCGTTCATGAAGATCATGGGCATGGTGATGATCGTCTCGACGGTCGCCATGTCCATCGCGATGGTGGTCCGCTTCCGCCGCGGCAACCAGGGCCAGCTGGCGGATCTGCGCACCGACTATCTGCGCTACCTGGCGCAGACCCGGCGGACCGCCCTGGACACCGCGCGGGCGCAGCGTGACGCGCAGTACTACCTCCACCCCTCCCCCGAGCAGCTCTGGGCGCTGGTCGCCGAGGGCAGCCGGGTGTGGGAACGGCGGCCGGGCGACGAGGACTTCGGCCAGGTGCGCATCGGCCTCGGCCAACAGTCGCTCGCCACCGCGCTCATCGCCCCCGAGACCGGCGGGGTGGACCAGCTGGAGCCGCTGACGGCGGGCGCGATGCAGCGCTTCCTCTCCGTCCACGGCACCGTCGACGACCTGCCGATGGCGGTCTCCCTGCGCGCCTTCTCCTACCTCACCATCAGCGGCGAGGCGCAGTGCGTACGGTCCTCCGCCCGGGCCCTGGCCGGTTCGCTGGCCGCGCTGCACTCGCCCGAGGACCTGATGATCGTGGTCGCGGCGGCCAGGGAGACCCTGCCGCACTGGGAGTGGGCCAAGTGGCTGCCGCACGCGCAGGCGCCCGGTGTCACGGACGGCGCGGGCACCCGCAGGCTGATCGACAGCGACGTCCGTGAGCTGGAGAACCTGATCTCCGCCCGGCTGACCGGCCGGCCGCGCTTCCACCCCGACGCGACACCGCTGCCGGACGAGCCGCACATCGTCGTCGTCCTCGACGGGGTCTCCCTGCCCCCCGACTCGGTCCTCGCCAACCCCGAGGGCCTGCAGGGCGTGACACTCGTCGACGTCGTCCCGGGTGAACCGGCCGCGGTCCGCGGCGAGCTCTCCGTCGTCGTCCAGCCGACGTCCGTGCATCTGGAGTCCGATCACGGGGACGTCTACGAAGGGACTCCCGACGCGCTCTCGTACGAGTCCGCCGAGGCGCTCGCGCGGCAGTTGGCGCCGCTGCGGATGGCGTCCGGCGGGGACGACGACCAACCGCTGCTCGCCAACCTGGAGTTCACCGATCTGCTGAACCTCGGTGACGCGGCCTCCGTCGACACCAAGCGGACCTGGCGGACGCGTTCGCTGGCCGAGCGGCTGCGGGTGCCGATCGGGCTCGGGGAGGACGGCCGGCCCGTGATGCTCGACCTCAAGGAGGCCGCGCAGGAGGGCATGGGCCCGCACGGACTGTGCGTGGGCGCGACCGGTTCCGGCAAGTCCGAGCTGCTGCGCACGCTGGTCCTCGGCCTCGCGGTGACGCACTCGTCCGAGACCCTGAACTTCGTCCTCGCGGACTTCAAGGGCGGCGCCACCTTCGCCGGCATGGCGCAGATGCCGCACGTGGCGGCCGTGATCACCAACCTCGCGGACGACCTGACGCTGGTCGACCGCATGGGCGACTCCATCCGCGGCGAGCTCAACCGCCGCCAGCAGCTCCTGCGCGACGCGGGCAACTACGCCAACATCCACGACTACGAGAAGGCACGCGCCGCGGGCGCCCCGCTGCAGCCGATCCCCTCCCTGGTGCTGGTGATCGACGAGTTCAGCGAACTGCTCACCGCCAAGCCGGACTTCATCGAGATGTTCGTGCAGATCGGCCGCATCGGCCGCTCGCTCGGCGTGCATCTGCTGCTGGCCTCGCAGCGCCTGGAGGAGGGCCGGCTGCGCGGTCTGGAGACCTATCTGTCGTACCGCGTCGGTCTGCGCACCTTCTCGGCGGCCGAGTCGCGGGCCGCGCTGGGCGTGCCGGACGCCTACGAACTCCCGAACGTCCCCGGGTCCGGCTTCCTGAAGTACGGCACGGACGAGATGGTGCGGTTCAAGGCCGCCTATGTGTCCGGGACTTACCGCTCGGGCTCCGCGCAGGCGTCGCTCGGCGCCGGTCAACTCCCGGTCGACCGGCGGCCGGTGCTGTTCACGGCGGCCGAAGTACCGGTTCAGTACACGGCGGTTCCGCAGCAGCGCACCGCGTCCCCGGACATCGACGACGCGCTCGCCGACACCGTGCTCGACGTCATCGTGCGCCGCCTTGAGGCACAGGGTCCGGCGGCCCACCAGGTGTGGCTGCCGCCGCTGGACAGCCCGCCCTCGCTCGACGGCCTCCTGCCCGGCCTCACCGCGGTGCCGGGCCGCGGACTCACGCAGCCCGGCTACGAGGGCGCGGGCCGGCTGGTGGTCCCGGTCGGCCTGGTCGACAAGCCGTACGAGCAGCGCCGCGACCACCTCTGGGTCGACTTCTCGGGCGCGGCCGGCCATATGCAGATCGTCGGCGGCCCGCAGTCCGGCAAGTCCACCCTCCTGCGCTCCCTGATCTGCGCCTTCGCCCTGACCCACACCCCGCACGAAGTCCAGTTCTACGGCCTCGACTTCGGCGGCGGCGGTCTCTCCTCGGTGGCGGGCCTGCCGCACGTGGGCGGTGTCGGCTCCCGCCTCGACCCCGAGAAGGTCCGGCGCACGGTCTCCGAGGTGTACGGCGTGATGACGCGCCGCGAGGAGTACTTCCGCTCGGCGGGCATCCCCTCGATCGCGGAGTTCCGCTCCCGCCGGGCGCGCGGCCAGATCTCGGTCACCGACCAGCCCTGGGGCGATGTCTTCCTCGTCATCGACGGGTGGGGCAACTTCCGCGCGGACTATGAGGGGTTGGAGGCGGCGGTGCTGGACATCGCCGCGCGCGGCCTGGGCTTCGGCATCCACCTGGTGCTCAGCGCGTCCCGGTCGATGGAGGTCCGCGCGAACCTCAAGGACCACCTGATGAACCGCCTCGAACTGCGGCTCGGCGACACGATGGACTCCGAGATCGACCGCAAGGTGGCGGTGAACGTCCCGACGGGCGTCCCCGGACGCGGTGTGTCGCCGGAGCGGCTGCACTTCATGGCGGCGGTGCCGCGCATCGACGGCCTGGTCTCGGACACCGACCTGGCCGACGCGACCCAGGCGCTGGCGAGCGAGGTGTCCCGGCACTGGGAGGCGCCGGGCGCGCCCGAAGTACGGCTGCTGCCGCGCGAGTTGGCCGCAGCGCAGCTGCCGTCGGGCGACCGTTTCCCGCAGCGCGGGGTCGCGTTCGCCATCGACGAGAACAATCTGGAGCCGGTCTTCGTCGACTTCGAGCAGGACCCGTTCTTCCTCGTGTTCGGCGAGAGCGAGTCGGGCAAGTCGAACCTGCTGCGGCTGCTGGTGAAGCAGCTGACGGAGCGGTACACCGGCGACGAGGCGAAGCTCTTCGTCATCGACAACCGGCGCTCCCTGCTGGACGCGACACCGTCCTCGCACCTCGCCGAGTACATCCCCATGTCGAACGCCATGGACCACCACATGGTCGCCCTGGCGGACCTGATGAAGCGCCGGACCCCGACGGCCGACGTGACGGCCCGTCAACTCCGCGAGCGGAGCTGGTGGCAGGGCCCGACGGTGTACGTCGTCGTGGACGACTACGACCTCGTCTCCACGTCCAGCGGCAACCCGCTGGGCAACCTCACGGAGATGCTGCCGTTCGCCCGTGACGTCGGCGTCCGCTTCATCATCGCCCGCTCCACGGCGGGCGCCGGCCGCGCCGCGTACGAGCCGTTCATGCAGCGCATGCAGGAACTGGGCGCCCAGGGCGTCGTCCTGGCGGGCGACCCCGGCGAGGGCGACGTGCTGGGCGGGGTACGGCCGCGGCCGATGCCTGCGGGGCGAGGGGTGTTCGTGTCACGGAAGCGGGGGAAGCCACTGGTGCAGACGGGGTTGGTGCCGGAGACGGTGTACTGACGGCCGACGGTACGACCGCAGCGGGCGTGACAGCGGTCGGCGCCACGGACGTGAAGACGGCAGGCCGAGGCCGGTCCGGTCCCTTGAACCAAGGCTCCGGACCGGGCTGTTGCTAGGTTGACGGACTGGTCCCGTCCGAAGGGCGGGGTCTTACGGGGACACGGGGAAGGGGTCCACACGTGGCATGGGACGAGTGGGAACAGCTGAAGAGCCAGGCCGCGCAGAAGCAGTCGACGCACATGCGGCTCAATCAGATTCCGGCGGACGGCGGCGGCAGCACGCCGCAAGGTGATCTGACCGTCAACCACAAGGATCTGGCGGCGATCGGCGACCGGGCGTTCACGCTCTGGCAGGACCTGGGCCGCTACGGCCGTGACGCGTGGTCGAGCAGCCAGACCGCGGCCTCGGATCTCACGACCCAGGGGTTCAAGCTCGGCGGGGCGCTGGACCACGTACAACAGCGGTGGGAAGAGCAGCTCACCAGTCTGCTCGACGCGTGCGCCCATATCTCCAACCACATGGACTACACCAAAAAGGCGCACCAGGGCGACGAGTTCTACATAGCCGGGCAGATCAGCAGCATCTCGACACTGGACAAGGGTTTCAGTGAAGGGACGGGTCACTGATGGACCTCGACACGCTCCGATTCGGGAACTTCGCCTCGCTCGGCACGGCCATCGACGACTGGTCCCAGGTGGTGAAACACCTGGAAACCCTGGAGAAGGACGCGCGTGAAGGCCTCAAGGGGCTCGCCGACAAGGCCAGTTGGTCCGGCGTCAACGCGACCGTCTCCCGCGAGTTCATCACCAAGACGGCCGGCGAGTTCACCGACGCCCACACCCAGGCGACGACGATCTACAACATCCTCAAGGACACCCACGACGAACTCGTCGGCTATCACGACCAGTTGGTCGAGACGATCTCACGGGGTCTCAAGAAGAACCTCACCGTGATGGACACCGGCAACGGCTCCTTCACCGTCACCATGAACATCCACCCCGACCGCGCCGCGAAGGGAACCACGGTTCCCGACCACAGTCAACAGGACGTGGACGAACTGTGCGAGGACGTCAAACGCCTCCTCACCAGGGCGACCAACAGCGACGACACCGCCTCCGACGCGCTGCGCGCAATAGCGGACGAGGCCAAGTACGGCTTCTCCGGCGCGGCGTACGAGGACCGGGACTCCGCCGCGCAGGCGCTCAAGGACGCCGAGAAATACGCGAATCTCATCAAGACCAAGGGGGACTCCATGTCCCCCGAGGAATTCGACGATCTCAACCGACAGCTCGCGGGATACAGGAACGACCCCCTGTTCCAGGAGAAGTTCGCCACCACGCTGGGCCCGAAAGGCGTGCTCGACTTCTGGGCGGATCTGTCCGACCCCTCCGACGGAGGCGATCTCCAGCGGGCCCGCCTGGACCAGCTCGGCGATCTCCAGAAGAACCTCGGCCTCACCCTCGCGGGCGCGACGCGGTCGGACTCACCGGCCATGCAGCAGTGGGAGGACGGCATGGTCAACCTCGCGGACGACCGTATCCAGACCCGCGGGACGCAGGTCTACGGCTTCCAGCTCATGAGCAACCTCATGCGCGTCGGGGACTACGACGACACGTTTCTGGACCGGTACGGGAACGCGCTCGTCTCGACCGAGAAGAAGATGCAGGTTCCCGACCATTACTGGAACGGCATGGGCGGGCCGCCCATGCCCAAGATGAACTTCATCGGCGAGGACTTCGGCCGGGACCCGATGACCGGTTTCATGACAGCCCTCTCGAACAGTCCCGACGCCGCGACCGCGTTCTTCAACGAGACCCAGCCTCAGGACAACGCGGAATGGGTTCTCAAAGACCGTCCCGTATTCGACGACACACCGCTGGACAGCCACGACGGAAACCAGTCACGCGAGGCCACCGGTAACGCACTCGTAGCCGCGGCCACCGGTGTCAACCCCAATGATCCGCATGCCGTTCCGGTGGACCACAGTGCCGAGAACCGCAGTGTCCTCGACCGGTCGCTGAGAATCATCTCCGGCACGGGTGACGACTTCGCTCCCGAGATGCGGGACGACATGGCGAAGGTGCTGGTGAACTACGGCGACGAGGTGCACAACACGGCGAGTTCGCTCGCGGACGATCCCGGTGACCCCCGCCAGCTCGACCGGCACCAGTTGCTGGAAGTGACGAAACAGGTGTCCCGTGATCAGCACGCGTACGGAATCCTCAACGACGGTCTGAACAAGGAGATGGTCCGCGACATCTACACGGACCACCCCAGCGACCCCAAGGAGACCCTGCTCCGAGCCGGGCACACGGTGGGCTTCCTGGAAGAGGCCCGCTATCAGGCCCTGGCGACCGACAAGGAGGATCCTTCGTGGAACGCGAAATGGCTCTACCACGGCTTCGGCGGCGCCGTGAACTTCATTCCGGTCGTCGGTGACGCGGCACAGCGCGGGGTCGATGCCCTCACGTATCAATGGCAGTTGGACGAGCAGGCCCGTATCAACGACGACAACGCACGCCAGAACGGCGAGGTGTTCACCGCGCGGGAGAACCAGTTGCAGAAACTCAGCGACCTGTGGATCGACGCCAATCCGAACCACGGCGACAGCAACAGATACACACTGACGTCCGAGATCAACGGTGCCGCCTTCGACGGCAACGCGCGGGCTCAGGGACTGGCGGGCAACCAGTGATCACACGTGTGGCGGGACCTTCGGTGCGGCGCACGGCCGCCGCGGTGACGATCCTTCTCCTGGCCACGGCCGGCTGCACGGACTCGGGCTCACGCGCCTACAGCGTGCCGGACAAGGTCTGTGGAGTGGCCGTCGACTCGGATCTGCTGTCGCCCTTCCTGCCGGACGGAAAGAAGCTCACCCAGCGCGCCTACGACGCCGGGCAGGAGAGCCCGCGCTGCCGCCTGTCGGTGGACGGCAACCTGGTCGTCTATCTGACGGGCGACGTCGTCCCCGCGGACACCGATCCCATCAAGGTCCAGGACCGGGCCCTGGTACGCCTCGGCAACCCCGCCTCCGTCGACGTCGGTGACAGCGCCAGAGTGGCGGACAACGGAGCGCTGGCGGTGGCCGAGTGCACGTACGAAGGCCGACAGCGCAAGTTCGTCACGCTGGTGCAGCTCCAGAAGAAGGTCCCCGAGAAGACCTCGCAGCGGCGGGATGCGCTGCGCTCGTTCCTGAAGTCGTACTTCCCGAAGGCCATGGCCAAGCAGGGCTGCACGCAGGCGAGTTGAGCCACTGCCTCGGACGAACACACTGCGGCCCGGAACACGAGGACGGGGTGGGCACCTCCCGTGCATGCCCACCCCGTTGTCTCCGGCTGACCAGTCCTACTCGAAGAAGCTGGCCGCCTTCTTGTCGCCGCCGCGGTAGTCGCCGCCGGCCTGGTGCACCTTCTGTGTGATGGACAGCAGCGCCTGGTGAATGGCGGTGGTGTGGCCGTCCCACTCCCGCGACTTCCGGTTGAAGGATTCGTAGGCGTCACCGGCCCAGCCCTCGGCCGCGTCGTGGACGCCCTTCTTCAGCGCCGTGAGGTCGCTCTCCAACTGCTTGGCCAGGTTGCCGAGTTCAGTGGCGAGCGCGTCCAGGGTGCCGTACTTGACGGCGAGATCCTGCATGTGCGGCGTGCCGGTCATGTTTCCTCATCTCCTTGACGATGTGAGAGGGACCTCGCGGTCCGGGGTGCGACGCTCGGGGCGGTCAGTAGAGGTTGAGCGCCGAGGTCTTCGCACCGGCGTCCACTTCGATGCTGGAGATCGTGGAGTGGAGTTCGTCCTCCAACTTGTCCTTGTCCTGCTTGGTGAGGTGAATTCCGTTCAGGAAGTCGTCGAGCATGCGGCCGATGCCGACCATGTGGTCGTTGATCTCGTGCTGCTTGGTCTTGAAGGCGTTGGCACCGTGCCCCGTCCAGTTCGCCTCGATCATGTCGATGCAGCCCTGGAGCTTCTGCAGGTGCTTCTTGACGTTCTCGTACCTGTCGATGACGTTCGTCTGGAGCTTTTGTACATGTGCGTCATCAAGCTTGCGGCCGTCAGCCATCTCGGCACTCCCTTTCGCGAGAGAGGTTGGTGTTCCTGGGGCGCGACACCGAGTGGTGAAGCGCTGGTTGGTCGGGTGAGCCCGGTGTACGAGCTCTCATGCGCCTCGCCGCGAACGGGCCACCGCGAAGGCCCCACCGCCGAGCACGACTACGGCCGCTGCGGCGCCGAGAGCGAGCCACAGGGTGGTGTTGCCGGACGAGTCGGAGGTCGATGCCGCGGCGGAAGTCTGGCCGCCTGATGTGGGGTTGGGGGCTTTGGGCGAGGGTGCGGTGGAGGGAGAGGGGGCCCCGGTGACTCCGGTTCCGTTCTCGACACTGAGAGGGTCTGTGTCGGCCGCGCCCGGACTGATGCTGTTGCTCTCCAGCACCTTGCGGGGCCGGATCAGGCCGTAGCCGAGGTAGTTACTCGGCTTGCTTTTCGGCCAGTCCCTGCCTGCGGTGTCGATGAGGGTGCGGAGGACCTGATTGGCCGTCCAGTTGGGGTGGGCCGACCAGATCAGGGCGGCGGAGGCAGAGGCGATGGCAGAGGCCATGCTCGTTCCTTGTTCTTGACAGTACGAGCGGAACGTTGCGTCACACCAGTACGGCACGTCGAGCCCGGGAGCGGCCATATCGACATAATTGCCGTACGTCGAGAACGATCCGACCTTGCCATTCTTGTCTGCCGCAGACACTCCGACCACATAAGGGTAGGCAGCCGGGTAGTTGATGGGGTTCTTCTTGTCCCCGTCATTTCCGACGGCAGCGAACAACAACTTTCCCTTGGAGTAGGCGTACTTCATTGCTGCCTCTTCGTCGGGATAGATATAGGGGCTACCGACGGACATGTTGATGATTTTGGCGTCCGTGTCAGCCGCGGCCCTCACCGCTTCCGCTACCGCCGGCGACTTTGTAAGCTCTTCGCCCTTCAACTCGTCGCCCTGGACCCGGTACGGCACAATCTTCGCGCCCGGAGCGAGGCCCTTCAGACCGCCGCCAGCCCCAGTTCCGGCGATAAGTTCCGCCATGCTCGTTCCGTGCCCCATGAGATCTTTGGTGGCGTGGTAAGCGACGGCTTTCGGTACCTCGTCGACGAGCACCTGGCCCCTCAGAGAAGGGGTCTCAGGGTTGACCCCTGAGTCGATGACGGCCACCTTCACGCCCTTGCCAGTGCTTACCTTCCACATCCCGGTAGCGTCCATCGCGTCCAAGTACCACTGCTTCGACTGGACGTCGGCAGCAACCGCGCTCGGAGCCAGCCCTGAAGACATGACGGCGAAGGCACCGAGTGCGGCGCACACGACAGACACCCTTCTTCCGGCACGTCCTGCGGAAACTGGAGTCAATCTGCCCCGTCGGCTGGTCCCTGTCATACCTCTGTGAGTCCTCGCTCGTCGTTCAGTCGGTCGCTGGTGGCGCGTTGCGGCTCTGCGTCTCGGCCTGGCGTTCACTCTCGCGCTCTTCGCTTCTCGTGCGCCGCCGATTTCCCGTTCGACCATTCGCGGTCCCAGTACTGCCTCCGGTAAGTCCGGTATTTCTTCCTCCGGAGGTCCGATTGTTGGGCGTACCGACGACCCCGTCAGGGTTGCTCGTGGCAGGACGTCCGGACTGCTTCTGGCCGGCAGCGGATGTTGAGCCCGGAGCTCCGATGACCCCGCGTTGCCCGATCTTGCCGGTAGGCGTACGGCTTCTGGAGCTGCCTTCCGCGCCGACGACCGTGCCGCGAGGCACCCTGGCACCGGTCGATCCCGAGGTAGCACTCGCTGCGGGTTTCCCGCCGACAACACCATTCCCACGTGCCGCCCCGGTGGAGCCCACTCCACCGGGGCGACCCTCAGCAGCACCAATAGGACGCGGCGTCCCACCGGTAACACCTCGCACGACGGGTGACCTACCCGCCGCCGGCCCACCGCCCCGGACGCTTGGCTGCCCAGTGGCAGCCGCGCGACCCGCTGGGCCCGTGGCACCCCGCGCGGCGGCAGTGCCGCTGGGAGTGCCAACGCGCCCCTCGGCCGACAATGGGCCTTTGCTCCCAGACACTCCACCGAATGCCGATGTTCGACCGACAGGTCCGCTGAAGACAGGAGGGACGCTTCCTGTCGCAACGGGCGGAATCATCCCGTTGGTGCCCCCGCCGGGACCCGTCACCGATGGCGCCAGGCTGGTCGGTGTCGTGGCCGTTTGGGACGGCAGAGTGTCCACTCCGTCGATCTTCGTGCCGACATCGTGGTCCGTGTGGACGGGCAGGTCGTCCGGATGCTTGACCGCTGACGCGACGTCTACCGTATGAGGGCGACCACCCACGACACTCGAGGTGTCATGGGTGACCACCGCCGTCTCACGCGAGATGCCGAGACCGCTCCTGGTCCGCGATCCGCCCCCATCGCCGGGATTGTGTTCCCGCACAGCGGGCTTAGGCACCCCCACATCCGGCATAGCCTGCAAAAACGTAGGCGGCTCCTGTGCCGCCAGCGTCTCCTCCGAGACCGAGTAGAAGGACGACAACCGATTCATCTGGTTGATCGCCTCCTGTCGGTTCTTCTCGACCTTGACCGCCTCGGTGTACTCCCCGTTGGCCGAGACGCGCGCAGGCAGCGGAATGTCGCTGGGCGTCTGGCTGGTGTTGAAGCGGGTGTCGCGGGGCGGCATGGCGATGCGGACGGAGGCGAGGCCCGTGGCCGCGGCCGCGATCTGGGTGCCGGCGACTTCCGCGAAGGACGCGAGGTTGACGGCGTAGGTGACGAGGTCGCTGCCCCAGTCGCGGAAGGCCTGACCGGAGTCGCCTTCCCAGTCGACGTTGTCGATGTGGCCGCTGAGTTCCTCGGCCGCGTCGTTGATGGCGTCGCGGGCGTCCCACAGGGCCTTGCCCGCGTTCTCCAGGTGCTCCGGACTCGCGGTCTCGACCATGTCGATCATGTCGTTCAGGCGGTGGTTCTCGAAGTCGGTCTTGCCGAAGCACCGGACGTTGCCGCCGAAGCCGAAGACGCCGCCCATCATTTTCGACACGGTGTTGGCGGCATCGATGACACCGACCTGCTCGGTCGCCTGCGTCATTTCCGCCTGGTGCGGATCCGGCTGCTTCTGCTCGTCACCCATCAGTACCCGGCCTTGGACTGCTTGTCGTCGGAACGCCCCTGCTCGGGCTTGCCGTCCTTCGCCGCCTCCGCGGCCTGCTGCTCCTGCAGCGCCTCGGCGTGCTCACGGCTGAGCTGTGTCTGGATCTCCCAGAACCGGCGCCGCTGGTCCTCGTCGACGTTGTGGAAGTTGTTGTGCGCGGCGCTCACGGCGATCTGGAGCGCCTCGATCTGGAGGCCCAGGTTCTTGGAGAGCGCGGTGAGGCGCTCGTGGACCCGCTCGTACTGTGCGTGCAGGCCCTTGGCCTCGCCGAAACCGCTGCCACCGCCGAAGGAAGCCTGGGTGAGCTCGTGCGCCCCGACCTTGTGCGCACTGCCCGGTGAGCTCTCGAAGGTCGAAAGCACCCCGTCCACACGCTTCTTGAACGTTCCGAGCGCTTCCAGGCTTGCCCTGAAGCCCCCTCCACCGTCAACAGGAGGCATGATGCCTTCCCCTCCCCGTTTTCGTCGCCCGCCCCCGAGTGACCGCACCCCGTGAGCGTTCCTCTCCGCAACGCAATCACTCTAGTCGCTTCCTGTGACAGCCCCAACTGCCTTATGCGACAGCTGTGCTACCACTCGACCAAGCTTCACCGCTCCTTCACGGCGTGCCCTCGCGTTCACCTGGGCCGCTGCCGCCCCTTGACGCTATGTGACCCGCAGGTCGGCGGCCTGAGTACGGCTACTCAATTGATGGAGCCGCACACGTGTGAGTGGTCGTTGCTGCGTGACCATTGCGAATGGTGTCGTCCGGTTCCGTCAACTGCCGCCCCTGGATTGCTCCTTCGCAGGTCGCGGCCTCTTGACAGACAGACGGAGGCTGTATCGGCGCCACCCGAGGATCGCGCCGGACGTCAGTCCAGCCCCGCCACCCGCCGCGCCCGCTTGCGCGCGTCCCGTGTCGCCACCGCCGTGCCGCCGAGTCCCGCCACCAGCACGGCCGCGCCCAGGGCGACGTAGGTCGCGAGGCGGGCGTCGTGTTCGTCGGCGGTCTCGCCGAGTTGGAGCTTCGCGGGGGACGGGGCCTGGGCCTTGGTGAGGCCGTCCTGGGGGTCGGGGGACTCGATCGGGTGGTCGTCCTCCGTGAGGGCGCGGACCGGGTCGACGACGCCCCAGCCGACGAGGCGGTCGTGGCCGGCGATGGTGCGCTCGGCGGTCTGCTCGATCTGGGCGACGACCTCGCGGGCGGTCCAGTCCGGGTGCTTCGCCTTGATCAGCGCGGCGACACCGGCGACGTACGGCGCCGAGAAACTCGTACCGTTGTCGGAGCAGTGACCGCCCTTGGGGACGGTGGAGATCATGTCGACGCCGGGTGCCGCGACGCCGACGAAGTCGCCGGACTGGGAGAAGGACGCCCGTTCGTTGTTGCGGTCGGAGGCCGCGACCGCGAGGACGCCCGGGAAGGACGCCGGGTACGTCTTCTTGACGTTGCCGCCCTGGCCGTCGTTGCCCGCCGACGCCACCACCACGATCTTCCTCGACAGTGCCGCGTCGATCGCCGACTCCAGGGAGGGGTCGGGCTTCACCGCGTTCGACGTGTCCTGGGAGATGTTGATGACGTCGGCCTTGGCCTGGATCGCGTAGTTGATCGCGTCCGTGAGCGTCTTCGCCGTGCCGTGGCCGTCCGCGTCGTTCTGCTGGATCGGGATGATGGTCGCCTCGGGGGCCAGGCCCACGAAACCGGTGCCGCTGATCGGACGGGCGGCGATGATGCCGGCGACCTTGGTGCCGTGTCCCACGGTGTCGGTCGTGCCGTTCTCGCTGCCCCGCGCGATCTTGTCGCCGTTGCTGTCCTTGAGGTTCCTGGGCAGGAGGTTACGGCCGCTCTTCACGTCCACCGCGTGGGTGAGCTGGGGGTTCTTCACGTCCACGCCGGTGTCGATCACCGCCACCCGGACACCCTTGCCCTTGGACTGGTTCCACAGCTCGTCCAGGAGGACGCGTTGCAGGGCCCAAGGGCGGCCCGGGTACTCCTTGTTGGGGAACGTGCACTGGTCCGAGAAGCTGTCGTCCGCCGCCGCGGGGGGCGCGAGCACGACGGTGGACACGGCCAGGGTCGCGGCCGCGGAGGCCATGGCCGCGATCGCGCGCAGGGGGCGCGGGGAAGTCTTGTACGGCATGCCCGACTCCCCCTACGAACCCTGCGGTTGACGTGCCGCCGCCGTCGACAGGCGGGGGCCCGTGGGCAGGAACTCGGACCAGGAGGCGGGGATCGGCGCCGGGTCGACGTCGGCGTAGCCGAGCCGGATCTGGGCCTGTTCGGCCTCCTGCTGCTCCTGCTGGCGTTCCTTGGCCGTCGTACCGATGCCCGAGTCGTTCGTGGCGCTGTCGGCGTTGGACTGCAGGACGTACCGCAGGCCCGTGTCGGTGACCAGGAAGACGGGGCCGGCCTTGGTCTCCTCGCCCTGGAACTGGCGGAAGAGCTGCCCTGAGCCGGGCGTGACGTAGGCGCTGGTGGAGTCGGTGGGGAGCGGGGCGGGGAAGTCGGTGCCCGCCCAGGTCGTCAGGGTGGTGGCGCCCTTGGCGCCGACCTTCTGCAGGACGTTGCAGATCGTGCTGCGGCTGCCGGACGCGTCCGAGGCCTCGTTGACGGCCTTGGGCTCCTTGGTGGGCCAGCGGTGCTCGGCGCCGAAGGTCCCCTCCGGGGTGATCTCGCCCGCGCTCACCCCGGTGGCGTGACCGGCCTGGCCGAGCGGGGCCAAGTCCTTGCTGGACAGCAGGAGTTGGGCGACGAAGGCGGAGACCTGCGCGACCTTGCCAGGAAGCACTACGTAGTAGTGCTCACCGCTGGCGTCGGACGCCGTGAGCACCATGCCCACCTTGTTGGTCGACGCGTCCAGCTCACCCGGGGCGCCGGCGGCCGTACCGGGTGTGGCGCCGATGCTCGGGAAGTCGATCGGGTCGCCCTGGTGCAGGGTGGCCAGCCACTCCGGGGAGACGCGCTCGGGCACACGGCCGGAGCCGACGACGGCGCGCAGCAGCAGCTCGTCGCCCTTGTCCACGGGGTACGCCGTGCCGCTCGCGTCCACCACGTAGCGGTTCTTGTCCGGGTCCACCACGTAGAGGAGCTCTCCGCCCCGCAGCCGCTGCTTGCCCTCGGTCCTCTTCATGTCGCGCTCGGCGAGGACCAGCGCCGCCTTCTGGATGGAACCGCCGCCCGCGCTCGGGCGCTCGCACACCGCCCAGCGCTTCTCGGCGCCCGCCTCGCTCGCCGAGGGAAGACGGTCGGGGGCGTACGGGATGCCGACGGTGACGCCGTGCGGGATCTTGCCGCCGTCGAGGACCGACTCGTCGACGGTGACGACCTCGCCCTGGCCGGCGTTGAGCAGCAGCTTCGCGGACGCCATGTTGAGGACGGGATGCAGCTGGGTCTTGCCGTCGGTCGTCAGGACGACGTAGCGGGTGGTCGACTTGCTGGCGATGATCACCTTCGACTTGGGGGTGTCCCAGCCCTCGGGCGCGGTCGGTTTGAACATGCCCCAGGCGCCGAAGACCGCCATGACGACCACGCCCACGATGACGCCCGGCACCACTCCGCGCAGCGGCCGCGGCGCCCCCTCCTCCGAACCGTCCGGGGACGACTGCACGAAGGACGCCAGCATGCGCCGCTTCGCGAAGGTGTAGGCGTTGAGCTGGTCCCGCCGAGATGCCATCTGTGTCTGTCTCTCCCCGTGTTCCGCCTGGGCAGCGCTCGGGGGTCCGCCGTCCCCCGCCCATCGATGTCAGACCGGGCACCTACTATGCCTGGTATCCGCGGTGACGTGGGGAGCGGGTAGGGTACCTGGACCTTCGAGGGCCCTATGTGGTGCTGGAACAGCGGTGAGTTGTGAGTAATACGGGGGGATGGAGTGATGGCTTCCGGAACACGGACACGGTCTCGTGACCGGTCGCGGACGAGAGGCTCCGGGACGCCCGGGCCGGGGTCCGCGCAGCCGCCGTCAGCGGCGGGCACACCGTCCCAGAGCTCAGGCGGACTTCATCTCAGGACGCGCCGCGGACAGGGCGGGGCATTCCGGTTGCAACGGCTCGTCCTGCTGGAGATCGCGGCGGCCGTCCTCCTCGTCGGCTGGGCGATCGACCCCATGGCACTGGTGCCCGCGGGCATCGTCGCCGTGGCGCTCGTGCTGCTCGCCTTCGTCCGTCGGCGCGGCCGCTCCCTGCCCGAATGGCTGGGCACCGCGCGGGCGTTGAAGGCACGCCAGAAGAGCGCCGCCACCGCGGAGACACCGCCGGGCACCGAGCCCGGTCTCGCACCGGCCCTGGAGTGCGACCCCACCCTGAGGACGTATTCGTACGGCGGCCGGGACCGGCGTCCCATCGGGCTGGTCGGGGACGGCACCTTCGTGACCGCCGTCGTGCAGGTCGAGGCCGATGTCACCGCGCTGCGGGCCGACCGCGGCCGGCATCCGCTGCCGCTCTCACTGGTGCGGGACGCGCTCGAAGTGGACGGCATCCGGCTGGAGTCGGCGCAGCTCGTGCTGCACACCCAGCCCGCGCCCGCGCTGCACCTGCCCCAGCACTCCGTGGCCGTCACCAACTACGCACCGCTGCAGGAGCAGACCGGCGCCCCGGCGGTGCGCATCACCTGGATCGCGCTGAAGCTCGACCCCGAGCAGTGCCTGGAGGCCGTGGCCGCCCGGGGCGGCGGGCTCACCGGAACGCAGAAGTGCGTCGTGCGCGTCGCCGACCATCTCGCGAGCCGCCTCACCGGTGCCGGTTTCCGCACGACGATCCTCAGCGAGGAGGAGCTGACCGCGGCCCTCGCCACCTCCGCCTGCGCGAACCCCCTGGTGACGGCGGAGGCCGGACGGACCGAGACGCGGGAGCGCCGGACCGAGGAGTCCAGCCGCAGTTGGCGCTGCGACAACCGCAGACACACGACCTACTGGATCCGCCGCTGGCCCCAACTGGGCGGCCGCGGCCCGTCGTTGCCGCAGCTGATCGCCCTGCTCACGGCCACACCGGCGCTCGCCACGACGTTCAGCCTCACGCTCGCGCGCGGCGAGCGCCAGGAGGTGTCGATGAGCGGGCACCTTCGGGTGACGGGCCGCAGCGACGACGAACTGGTCGCGGCGCGGCACGCGTTGGAGGGCGCGGCACGGCACACGGGCCTGGCCCTGGCCCGCCTCGACCGCGAGCAGCTCCCGGGTGTGCTCGCCACGCTGCCCCTCGGAGGTGCCCGATGACCGCGCCGGCGATGCTGCGCAGCGGCCTCGGCCTGATCGGCCCGCGGCACGGACGGCATGTGCTCTCCCCCGAACAGGTCGACGCGCTCGCGCTGCCCATCGGCGACGACGGCGTCGTGATCGGCGTCGACACCGAGGGACAGCCCGCGGTGCTGGGCGTCAACCGGCCCACTCCGTACGACGTCGTCCTCATCGGCGGCCTGTGGACCGCCCAGGTCATCGCCCTCAGAGCGGCGGCGACCGGCGCGCGCGTCGCCGTGGAGACCGGCCGCCCGCAGGCCTGGATGCAGATGGTCCACGCCATGGGCGGCGGGCAGAACGGCCTGGCGGTGTACGACGTGGGCCGCGTCCAGCCGCAGGGCGCCTCGGCGGGCACGCCCGTGCTCGTGGTGCGGGACTGCGGGATGCGTCCGCCGCGCGGGCGGGTCGTGTCCGGGCCCTGGCAGTCGGTGCTGACCCTGCTGCCGTACCTCAGTCCTGTCGCGCCCCGGCTCATACGGCAGGCCCGGCTCGTCGGGGTGCAGCGGATCTCGCCGGACGAGTCGGCGGAACTGGGCCGCGCCATGGCGCTCCCCCGGGCCGACGTCGACTCCCTGCCCACGCTCCCGGACGGCGTCACGCTCTGGTGCGGCGACCGCGACCGGCAGTATGTGATGACCCAGCCCACGGACGCCGAGATCGGATTGTTGGGTACACCACGCCGGATGGACTGAACTCGCGGACCACTGACCGACATTGAACGATTAAGCACCTTTCGCCCCCTGTCCCGTAGAGGATGCGCATCGCTATCACCCGTTTTGCACGACGGGTCGGTGGGCATGTGTGCCGGTTCCGGGCGCCGTGTGGCGCGTTGGACGGGCGCGGAGAGGTGGACGGGCCTGCCGTGAGGTTGCTTGTGGTGATTAGGCTGGGACCGGGCGCCGCGTCAGGGCCCGCGGCCGGGCCGACAAGCGCTTCGGGGGACGGGCCGGGCGGATCCGATCGATTCGGGCCGCCGACCGACCGTTCCCGACGCTTTCGGCGGACCGGGCCCGTACGACACGAGCGGTCGCCCCGGCACGACATGAGGGTGCTCGACCACACCAGGAGGAATTGTGAGCAGCGATCGGGACGGGATCCGCGGGGGCTGGGCCACGCCCGGCGATGACCAGCCCGACGACGAGTCCGCCATCGAGATGACGGGCGAGTTCACGATCGACTACGCGCCGCCGGCCTGGTACACGCAGAACTCGTCCGGCGGCGCGACGGGCGCGTCCGCGCAGGCCTCACCGCCGCCGACCCCGGCGAGCGGCACGGCGATGCCTCCCCCGCCTCCGGCGCCCCCGGTCGGCCCCGCGTTCCCGGTGCCCGCACCGCCGGACCACTCCGGCTTCCAGCCCGGCTGGGCACCCGCGGCCGCGGTTCCGCCGCCCGCGGCCCCCGTCGAGGAGGAGCCTGAGAACGGCGACCTCGTGAGCGGGTCGACGATGCGGATCTCTTCCGCCGCGCTGAAGCGGGAGATCACGGAGCGGGGTACGGAGACGCCGGCCGCCCCTGAGCAGACCGCTGCGGAAACCCCGGCGGCTCCGGCTGCGGCTCCGGCTCCGGCTGCGGCTCCGGCTCCGGCTCCGGCTCCGGCTCCGGCTCCGGCCGAGGGTTCCGCCGAAGGCGCCGGTGACGCGGAACCGGGTTCCGGGAAGCCGGAGTTCGAGGGCGAGGTCCCGGAGAACGGTGGCACCGAGAGCACCGACGCCGCCGAGGCGAGCACTCAGGCCGAGGACGGCGCAGTCGCCGACACGGGCACCGGGGACTCCACGGAATCCGCGAACTCCGCGAACGACACCGACGGCGAGAGCACCGACAGCACTCCCGCCTCTACGGCGGCCCCCGACACGGACCCCACCGCAGACCCGGCCGACGCCCCGGCGGATGACACGGCCGGTGACATGGCCGACGCCCCGGAGCACGAGCCGAGCAGCGTCGACACCACACCGGCCACACCCGAGGCCGACTCCCCCCAGGCCGCCGACCCGGCGACGGGCGCCACTGCGGACGTACAGGCTGACGTACAGGAGGCCCCGCCCGCCTGGGCTCCCCCGCCGGCCCCGCAGAGCGGCGTCCCGCCGCTGCCGCCCTCCTACCAGCCCGCCGCCCCGGCCCCGGCCGACCAGTGGCCCGCGCAGCCCCACCCCCAGGCTCAGCCCCCGTCGGTGGACCCCGCCACGCCCCAGCCGCCCGTACCGCAGCAGCCGGTCGCGGCCCCGGCCCAGCCGCCGTCGCCGCCCCAGCAGCAGCCTCCGTTCCAGCCGCAGCCACCGCAGCCGGCACCCGCGGCCTGGGACGCACCGCTGGCGCCGACCCCGCAGGGCCCGGCGCCCACGGCGGGCCCCACCGGTTACGGCTTCCCGCCCCCCACACCCCCGGCCCCCGCACCGAACCAGCAGAGCGGCTACGGCTTCCCGCCCCCACAGGCACCGGCCCAGCAGCCCCAGCCCGCCCCGAACACCCCCAACGCACCGGACCAGCAGGGCAGTTACGGCTTCCCCCCTGCGCCGGCACAGCCGAGCCCGCCGAACCAGCAAGGCGGCGGCTACGGCTTCCCGCTCCCGCCCGCGCAGCAGGCCCAGCCGACCCCGGCACCCCCGAACCAACAGGGCGGCTACGGCTTCCCTCAGGCACCGGCACCACAGGGCCCGCCCGCCCCCAACGCACCCGACCAACAAGGCAGCCAAGGCTTCCCCCAGGAACCGGCCCCGCAGGGCCCGCCCGCTCCCCACGCACCGGACCAGCAGAGCGGCTACGGCTTCCCTCCGGCGCCCGCCCCGCAGGGCCCGCCCACCCCCAACGCACCGGACCAACAAGGCAGTTACGGCTTCCCCCAGGGACCGGCACAGCAAGGCCCGCCCACCCCCCAGAGCGGCTACGGCTTCCCCCCTGCGCCCCCCGGCCCCGCGCAGCAGGCCCAGCCCGAGGGACCGCAGCCCCCGCACGCGCCCCAGCCGCATCCGCACCCCCAGTCCCAGCCCCCCGCCCAACCCCCGGTGGACCCCCGCACCGGTGCCGCCTGGCCGCAGCCCATCCGGCACGACCAGCGGCAGCCGACCAACCCCGGTGCCGCGCCGCTCGGTTACACCGCGGCCGTGGAGCTGTCGTCGGACCGGCTGCTCAGCAACAAGAAGCAGAAGGCGAAGAGCGGCCGGCCCGGTGCCGCCCCCTCGCGGTTCAAGCTCGGCGGCAAGAAGGAAGAGGCCGAGCGGCAGCGGAAGTTGGAGCTGATCCGGACGCCGGTGCTGTCGTGCTACCGGATCGCGGTGATCAGCCTCAAGGGCGGTGTCGGCAAGACCACGACCACCACCGCGCTGGGCTCCACCCTCGCCACCGAGCGCCAGGACAAGATCCTCGCGATCGACGCCAACCCGGACGCCGGCACCCTCGGCCGCCGCGTGCGCCGTGAGACCGGCGCGACCATCCGCGACCTGGTCCAGGCGATCCCGTACCTCAACTCGTACATGGACATCCGCCGGTTCACCTCCCAGGCGGCCTCCGGCCTGGAGATCATCGCCAACGACGTCGACCCGGCCGTCTCCACCACCTTCAACGACGAGGACTACCGGCGCGCGCTCGACGTCCTGGGCAAGCAGTACCCGATCATCCTCACCGACTCCGGTACCGGTCTGCTCTACAGCGCGATGCGCGGTGTGCTGGACCTCGCCGACCAGCTCATCATCATCTCGACGCCGTCCGTGGACGGTGCGAGCAGCGCGAGTACGACGCTGGACTGGCTGTCGGCGCACGGCTACGCCGACCTGGTCTCACGCTCGCTCACGGTCATCTCCGGTGTCCGGGAGACCGGCAAGACGATCAAGGTGGAGGACATCGTCAGCCACTTCGAGACGCGCTGCCGGGGTGTCGTGGTCGTGCCGTTCGACGAGCATCTCGCCGCCGGCGCCGAGGTCGACCTCGACATGATGCGGCCGAAGGTCAGGGAGTCGTACTTCAACCTCGCGGCCCTGGTCGCCGAGGACTTCGTCCGCCACCAGCAGATGCACGGCCTGTGGACGAGCGACGGCAACCCTCCCCCTGTCCTGGCCCCGCCGATGCCGGGCCAGCAGGGATATCCGGGGTACCCGGGACAGCCCGGGCAGCAGGGTTATCCGGGCCAACAGCAGTACCCGGGCCAGCAGGCTCCCGGGCAACCCGGTCCCTACCCCCAGCAGCAGCAACAGCACCAACCGCAGCCGCAACCGCCGCACCCCGGCCAGCAGTTGTACGGTCAGCAGCCCTACCCCCAGCAGGGTCAGCCCCCGGCACAGCAGCCCGCCCCGCCGTACCCCCAGCACCCGGGCTACGGCCGGCCGGACGGCGACCAGGCTCCGCCCCCGCCCCCGCCGTCGGCACCCCCGCAGCAGTAGACGCACGCGAAGGGCGGCCGGTGCTCACCAGCACCGGCCGCCCTTCGCCGTCGTAGAACGACAACAGGAACCAGAACAGCTACCCGGCGTCGCCCGTGTCCGCCGAGATCAGTTCCCGGCAGCGCTTCACGTCCTGGGCGATCTGCTCCAGCAGGCCCTCCAGCGAGTCGAACTTCGCCTGGCCGCGCACGAACGCGAGGAAGTCGACGGCGACATGCAGGCCGTACAGGTCGAGGCCGACGCGGTCGATCGCGTACGCCTCCACCGTGCGCTCGGTGCCGTCGAACTGCGGGTTCGTGCCGACCGAGATCGCGGCCGGCATGGCCTCGCCCTCGACATGGAGGTAACCGGCGTAGACGCCGTCGGCCGGGATCGCCGTGTGGGGCAGGGTCTCGACGTTGGCCGTCGGGAAGCCCATTTCGCGGCCGCGCTGGGCGCCGCGCACCACGACGCCCTCCACCCGGTGCGGGCGGCCGAGAATCTCGCGGGCACCCTCGACGTCGCCCTCGGCGACCAGGCGCCTGGTCAGTGTGGAAGAGAAGGGCTCGCCGCCGCCCGCCGCACCGCTCACGTAAAGATCCACCACCTCTACCTCGAAGTCGTATGTCTTGCCCTGCTCGATCAGGAAGGCCACATTGCCCGCGGCCTTGTGGCCGAAGCGGAAGTTCGGGCCCTCGACGACCGCCTTCGCGTGCAGTTTGTCCACCAGGACCTTGACCACGAAGTCGGCCGGGGACAGTTTCGAGAACTCTTTGGTGAACGGCAGGATCAGCGCCGCGTCGACCCCCAGCTCGGCCATCAGTTCGGCTCGGCGGTGGTGCGGGGCGAGCAGCGGCGGGTGGCTGCCGGGGCGCACGACCTCGCTGGGGTGCGGGTCGAAGGTGACGACGACAGAGGGAACGCCCAGCTCACGGGCGCGCTCCACGGCATGCCGGATGATCAGCTGGTGCCCGCGGTGGACCCCGTCATAAGAACCGATGGTGACGACACTGCGCCCCCAGTCCTCAGGGATGTCCTCCAAGCCACGCCAGCGCTGCACTGTGACCGCTCCTCATCGAACCCGTGTCCGTATGTAGACCTGTGTCATTGACCTCTTACGCAGGTCTAAGGGTGCCATGCCGGGGGCCTGTGGCCCGCATCGGCCTGGAGGCTGTGACCGGGCGCACGTACCGGGGCCGCTATGCGGGAACCCCCACCCCGGCCAGGTTCTCGATCATGCGCCGCGTGCTGGGTCCGACCACCGCCGCCCAGTCCTCCGGGGTGTCGGCCAGCCAGCGGGCCATCAGGGCGGCGAAGCCGGGCACGTGGCGGCCCAGGTCGACGAGCCCGCGGTCGAAACGGGTCGCGCCCGCGGGGGTACGGACGAGCAGCCGGCCGGTGCGGTGGACGAGGTCGCGGATCTCGTCGTCGTCGCGTCGCCCCGCCGTGTGCAGGAGTGCGTCCAGTACGGCGGGGTCGTGCTCGTGCGCGAGCAGGAACTCCAGGAGTTCGCGGCGCAGGGGGCGGGATGCCGGGGTGCCGGGGGCGGCGAGCACGGGCGCGAGGGCGGTCCGCACCGATGCCGGGCCGCCGTCCAGGAGGCCGGTGACCAGGGGGAACAGGATCGCGCGGACCTCGGGGCCGTGGTCGAGGCACCGGTCGACGTAGACGCCGAGGTACGCGGCCGTCTCCGGCCACCGTACGGCGGTCTCGCGCACCAGCGCGGCGGCCCGGCGCGCGAGGGCCGGGGCCGCCACGCCGGCGAGCGTGCGGACCGCCTCGCCGGCGTGCGGTCCGTGCAGCCGGGCGCGGAAGGCCTCCAGGACCGGTTCGGGGTGCGTGGTCAGCGCGGCGGCCAGCGCGCTCGGCGGGAACTGGGGGTCGCCGGACGCGAAGTGCCGTAGCGCCTGCGGGAGATGGCGGGTGCGGGTGTGCGGATCGCGGACGAGGAGCGCGAGCGCGCCGCCGTGCAGGGTGGAGTCTGCGGGGCGGGCCAGGAGGAACTCGGCCGCGTAGCGCAGGAGTTCACGGTCCGCCTCGGTCCGTACGTGCGGCGCGGCCCGCAGTCCGTACGCCACCGCCGCCACCCTGCGCGCCGGCCGCTCGTCGTGCGCCCACCGGTCCACGGCCCGGCACACGGCCGAGGGCTCCTCCTCGGCGAGCACGGCGAGGAGTTCGTCGGCCCGCCCGTGCGCGCACCCGACGAGCACCTCCGTCAGATCGTCCAGCCCCCGCCGCCGATGCGTGTGCAGCAACACCTGCGCGGCCGTCGCCACGGTCGCCTCCGGTGTCGCGGGCAACGGCCGCTCGTCGTCGAACCACCGGGTCAGCAGCGGCTGTACGGCGGCGGGGTCGGCGGCGAGCAACTCGGCGGCGGAGTCCAGGAATCGGGGCGGGGCGCTGTCCTGCGGGGATCCGTCGGTGAGCACGAGCCGCCGCAGCAACTCGAACCGCTCGGCATGGGGCAGGCGCAGCGCGGCCCAGAACTCCGGCCCGAACTCCTTCGGTACGGCGGCCTGTTCCCGCCCCTGTGTCACCAACTGGTCGGCCAGCAGCCGCAATGCGTTGCCGTACGGCGTGGCATCGGGCACCCTCCGCAACACCTCGGCGAGCAGGTGGGCGGCCCACCAGGAGTCCGGGTCGGCGCCCAGGGCATCCGCCAACTCCTCCAGCCGTACGGCCAGTTGGCGGGTGCCGTGTTGTCGGGCGAGGAGCAGCAGGGCCTGTACGACGGGGCCGATACGGTGGTGCGGGACGGGGAGGGGGTGCCCAGTCTGTGGATTCCTGGACCGGTGGACCAGCGCCCGCAGGGCCTCGTCGAGGTCGAGGTGCGTGCCCTGGATCCAGTCGGCCAACTCCTCGTGGGCGAACCGGTATCCGGTCCCGGCCGGCACGAGCAGCCCCTCGGTGAGGACGGCGGACGCCCACCCCGTACCGCCGCCGAGCCGCGCCGGTGCGGGTCCCCACGGGAACACCGCCTCGAACGACTCCCGGTCCAACTCCCCCTGCCCCGGCCCGAGACTGCGCCGAGCCGCCTCGTGCACCTGCCCTGACACCTTCGCCGCGAGGCGCCTCACGGCGGTGCCGCGCAGGCCGTTCTCCGCGGCGAGGCGGACGGCGATCCGGAGGCACATGAGGTCGAGGTAGGCGGCGAACACGTCGTCGCGGTCGATCTGGGTGTCGGGGGCGGCGGGCAGCGCGGCGAGCACCTCGGAGAGGAGCCGGAGGGCGAGGGGGTGCCGGGCGTCGGTTCCGGTGAGGACGCCCTCCGGAACGCCGTACGCTGCGCGGGCTCGGCGGGCTTCGTGCGGGCCGAGGTCCCCAAGGTGCACGCACACCGGCGGAACCGTCCCGGGGGCTCCGCCCCCAGACCCCCCATCGGCCTGAACGGCCTCGTCCTCAAACGCCGGACGGGCTGAGTGACGCGGGCCTGCGCCATGAGGCCCGGGCACCCCGCCGTACAGCAACTCCCGTGAAAACCCCGCCCCTTCCCAGTACTCCGCCCGACACCCCACCACCAACCGCGCCCCGCTCTCCCGCAACCACTCCCCCGTCCCCCGGGTCCACTCCCCCAGCCGATGAGCCAGCACAGGCGGCATCTCCTCAGGCCCGTCGAGCAGCAACAGCAAGGGCCGCCCGGCGTCACGGGCCACCCGCGCCAGCCGCTCGGGGCAGACATCACCCAGGTCGCCGGAGTCCCCCGCCGGCGAGACCGACGCGGCGACGATCCGGGCCGCCCGCTCCACCGTCCTGCGCGCCGCGTCCGCCACCGACGCGTCCCCGTCCCGCAGATCGGCGCCGCGCAACCACAGCGTGGGAGCCGGTTCCGCACCGCCGTTGCGCCGCGCGGCGAGCGCCGCGAGTTCTGTCGTACGGCCGCTGCCCGGCGCCCCGACGAGCCCGAGCACGGCGGCCGGGCTCTCGGTGAAGGCGGTGAACTCCCGTACCAGGGAAGGTCGTTCGACCGGCTCCACCACACACGCGCCGTCGCCGTCCCGCCCGGGACCGACGAACCCCGCGAGTGCCCACGGCGGCCCGTCCGAGCCCACCGAGGTGGCCGTCAGTTCCAGGACTCCCGCGAGGTTGAGGTCGGCGCCGTACGCGGGCACGGTCGCCGCGTTCCGTGCGAGGAGGTCGACCAGGGGCCCGTGGACAGCCCCCAACCCCCTTTCCCCATCCGGCACTTGGCGCAGCGGCACCGCGAACCCCGTGTCCCGTTGCCCGGACTGCAACGCCGTACCCAGGACACCGATCACCGCTCCGGTCACCGCGTCGAGGACCGGCCCGCCGGCCGCTCCCCCGCCCAGCCGCAGCGCGTCCCGCCCCGCCGTGCCGATCGCCAACTCCAGGGCGTCGTCGAGGAGATGGAAGCGGTCGGTGGCCGTGTAGGTCACGGAGGTCGCGCCCAGGAGGCGGGCCTCGCGCCAGCGGTCCGCTGCGACGCGGACGTACGTGCCGGTCTCGACACGCTCCCGGATCGTGACGGGGAGCGGGTCGACGCCCAGGCCCTCGGTGCGGACGAGGGCCAGATCGAGGGCGGGCAGCGGGGTCACCGCGTCGGCCGTCACCAGGCAGGTGCGGTCGCCGGTGGCGTGCAGGACGAGGCGGGGCAGGCCGTCGACCGCCTCGTGGCTGGTGATCACCGTGCCGTGGTGGTCGGCTACGAAACCGGTGCCGCGCGGGCGCCCGGCGAGGTCGCGGATGCGCACCAAGGACTCGTCACCGGCAGCGGGCGCGGCACCCGGCGCGGCAGCAACACCCGGCACGGCGTCCCGCGTCGATCGCTCTGCTCGTGCGTCTTCCCGCGTCCGACGGCCGCCGCCCGTCCGCGGGCCACGTCCCGCCATGGTCGAACCTCCCCGCCGTACCCATGCCCTGTGTTCGACGGTAGGCGTGGCGTGATCAGCGGGACAGATCGCGTGGTGAACGCGCCCCCTTCCGCTCCCTCGGTTCACTCCGAGCGCCTGCCCGGACGGGTGAATAGAAGCGGAGGGTTGGATACACCCTAGGGGTGGGGGAACCGAGGGGGGACCGTGGAGCGGCGGGAACGTAGACCCCGTGACCGCCGCTCCACGGGCGGGAGTTGAGGCTCCGGCCCGCCCGGGAGCGTTTCTCAGGCGAAGACCGCGAGGCTCTTGGCCTTGCCCTTCTGTTCCTCCACGAGCGCCAGGAAGCGGCCCTCGGGGTCGAAGACGCCGACCGCGCCGACGCCCGCGTACTCCTCGGGGATGTCCAGGCGGACGCCGTTGAGGAGCAGCTTCGCCCGACGGGAGTCCACGGACCAGCGCGGGAACGCTGCCTCGGCCGCCTCGGCGATCGGCATCACCGTCAGCTCCTCCTGGAGCTGGTCCAGGGTCCTCGCCGTGTCCAGCTTGTACGGGCCGACGCGGGTGCGGCGCAGTGCGGTCAGGTGGCCGCCCACGCCGAGGTCCTCGCCCAGGTCGCGGGCCAGGGCCCGGATGTAGGTGCCGGACGAGCAGACCACCGAGACCACCAGGTCCAGGACGGGGGTGCCGTCCTCGGCCACGGCGTCCCGGACGTCGTAGACCGCGAAGGAGGAGATGGTGACGGGGCGGGCGGGGATCTCGAAGTCCTCGCCGTCGCGGGCCCGTTTGTAGGAGCGCACGCCGTTGATCTTGATGGCGCTGACCTTGGACGGGACCTGCATGATCTGCCCGCTGAGCTTGGCGATCCCGGCGTCGACGGCGTCCCGGGTGACCTTCGAGGCGTCTGTCGACCCCGTGATCTCGCCCTCGGCGTCGTCGGTCAGGGTGCTCTGGCCCAGGCGGATCGTGCCCAGGTACTCCTTCTCCGTGAGGGCCAAGTGCCCCAGGAGCTTTGTCGCCTTCTCGACTCCCAGGACGAGTACGCCCGTGGCCATGGGGTCGAGGGTGCCCGCGTGCCCGACGCGGCGGGTGCGGGCGATGCCGCGCATCTTGGCGACGACGTCGTGCGAGGTGAAGCCCGACGGCTTGTCCACGATGACAAGGCCGTCGGGCGTCGGGGTTTTCTCGGTCATTCGGAGGCGTCGTCCTCGTCGTCCTCGCCGGGCTTCTTGTACGGGTCCGCGTCACCGGCGTAGGCCGCGCCCGCCGAGACCTCGCGGACCTTCTCGTCGGACTGCCGTGCCTTGTCGAGGAGGTCCTCGATGGTCTTGGCGGTGTCCGGGAGGGCGTCCGCGACGAAGGTGAGGGTCGGGGTGAACTTCACGCCGGCCGCCGCGCCCACGGCGGAGCGCAGGACGCCCCGGGCGCTCTCGAGGCCCGCCGCCGCTTCGGCCCGCGTCTCGTCGTCGCCGTAGACCGTGTAGAAGACGGTCGCCTCCCGCAGGTCGCCCGTGACGCGGGTGTCCGTGATGGTGACGTGGGTGCCGAGCCGGGGGTCCTTGATGCCGCGCTGCAGCTTCTGGGCCACCACCTCTCGGATGAGGTCCGCCAGCCTCTTGGCACGCGCGTTGTCGGCCACTGGTCCGTCTCCTTAGTAACTACGTCGTGCTGCAACTACGTCTTGCTGCTTGCTTCAGTCGTCGTCCGACTTCGGTCTCGTCCGGCTTCAGTCTTCGTCGCTGTGGAGTCTGCGTCGAACGGAGAGCAGTTCCACCTCGGGCCGCGCGGCGACGAGTCGCTCGCAGCGGTCCAGTACGTCCGTGAGGTGGCCCGTGTCCCCGGAGACCACCGCGAGCCCGATCTCGGCCCTGCGGTGGAGGTCCTGGCTGCCCGTCTCGGCCGCGCTCACCGCGTACTTGCGCTGGAGTTCGGCCACGATCGGACGGACGAGAGAGCGTTTCTCCTTCAGCGAGTGGACGTCGCCGAGGAGCAGGTCGAAGGACAGAGTCCCCACATACATGTGTGTCCGGATGTCCCGCCGGTTCGGGGTACGGGCGCCGCGCTCGGACGCCGATACAGGAACCGTACACGCAACGGCCGGGGCCGATCGACGGAAATTCTCTCCGCCGACCGGCCCCGATCGCGTGCTGTGTCGATCAGCCGCGAGGCTTCTCGCGCATCTCGTACGTCGCGATGACGTCGTCGACCTTGATGTCGTTGAAGTTGCCGAGGTTGATACCGCCCTCGAACCCTTCGCGGATCTCGGTGACGTCGTCCTTGAAGCGACGCAGACCGGAGATGGTGAGGCTCTCGGCGATGACCTTGCCGTCGCGGACGAGGCGCGCCTTGGTGTTGCGCTTGACCTCTCCGGAGCGGACCAGGACACCGGCGATGTTGCCCAGCTTGGACGACTTGAAGACCTCGCGGATCTCCGCCGTGCCGAGCTCGACCTCCTCGTACTCCGGCTTGAGCATGCCCTTGAGCGCTGCTTCGATCTCCTCGATGGCCTGGTAGATCACCGAGTAGTACCGGACGTCGACGCCCTCGCGCTCCGCCATCTGCGCCGCGCGGCCCGCAGCGCGGACGTTGAAGCCGATGACGATCGCGTCGGAGCCGGTCGCCAGGTCGATGTCCGACTCGGTGACCGCACCCACGCCGCGGTGCAGGACGCGGATGTCGACCTCGTCGCCGACGTCGAGCTGGAGCAGCGAGGACTCGAGAGCCTCCACCGAACCGGACGCGTCGCCCTTGATGATGAGGTTGAGTTCCTGCACCAGACCGGCCTTGAGGGCCTCGTCCAGGTTCTCCAGGGAGAACCGGACTCCGCGCCGGGCGAAGTTGGCGTTGCGCTCGCGCGCCGCGCGCTTCTCGGCGATCTGACGTGCCGTGCGGTCCTCGTCGACGACGAGGAAGTTGTCGCCGGCGCCCGGGACGTTGGTGAGACCGAGGACGAGGACCGGGGTCGAGGGACCCGCCTCTTCCACGTTGTCGCCCTTGTCGTCGAGCATCGCGCGGACACGGCCGTAGGCGTCGCCGACCACCATGGTGTCGCCGACCCGCAGGGTGCCTCGCTGGACCAGGACGGTCGCGACGGCGCCGCGGCCCTTGTCCAGGTGGGACTCGATCGCGATGCCCTGCGCGTCCTGCTCCGGGTTGGCCCGCAGGTCGAGCGAGGCGTCCGCGGTCAGGATCACGGCCTCCAGCAGGCTCTCGATGTTGAGGCCCTGCTTGGCGGAGATGTCGACGAACATGGTGTCGCCGCCGTACTCCTCGGCCACCAGACCGAACTCGGTGAGCTGACCGCGCACCTTGGTCGGGTCGGCACCTTCGACGTCGATCTTGTTGACCGCGACCACGATCGGCACGTCGGCCGCCTTGGCGTGGTTCAACGCCTCGATCGTCTGGGGCATCACACCGTCGTTGGCCGCCACCACGAGGATCGCGATGTCGGTCGACTTGGCACCGCGGGCACGCATGGCGGTGAACGCCTCGTGACCCGGGGTGTCGATGAAGGTGATGCGACGCTCTTCGCCGTTGACCTCGGTGGCGACCTGGTACGCACCGATGTGCTGCGTGATACCGCCGGCCTCGCCCGCGACGACGTTCGTCTTGCGGATGGTGTCCAGCAGTCGGGTCTTACCGTGGTCGACGTGACCCATGACGGTCACGACCGGCGGACGCGCGACGAGGAACTCCTCGCCACCCTCGTCCTCGCCGAACTCGATGTCGAAGGACTCGAGCAGCTCGCGGTCCTCCTCCTCGGGGCTGACGATCTCGAGGACGAAGTTCATCTCGTCCGCGAGGAGCTTCAGCGTCTCGTCGGAGACGGACTGCGTGGCAGTGACCATCTCGCCGAGGTTCATCATCACGCCGACGAGCGACGCCGGGTTGGCGTTGATCTTCTCGGCGAAGTCGGTGAGCGAGGCACCGCGCGACAGACGGACGGACTGTCCGTTGCCACGAGGCAGCATCACACCGCCGACCGACGGGGCCTGCATGGCCTCGTACTCCTGGCGCCTCTGCCGCTTCGACTTGCGACCGCGACGCGCGGGACCACCGGGACGGCCGAAGGCGCCCTGTGTGCCACCGCGGCCACCCGGACCACCGGGACGGCCACCGAAGCCGGGACGGCCACCGCCGCCACCGGCGGGAGCACCCGGACGGCCGGCGAAACCGCCGCCACCGCCACCGGGACCCGCGGGACGACCGGCGAAACCGCCACCGCCGCCACCCGGACGACCGGCGAAGCCGCCGCCGCCACCGGGACGACCGCCGCCGCCACCCGGACCACCGGGACGACCGCCGCCGGCACCGGGACCGCGGCCACCGGGGCCACCACCGGGACGGGGGCTACCGGCAGCGGGACGCTGCGGCATCATGCCGGGGTTCGGACGGTTGCCACCGGGGCCGCCGCCGGGACGCGGAGCGCCGCCCTGCGGGCGGGGCATGCCGCCCGGGGACGGACGCGCGCCGCCGGGAGCACCCGGACGGGCACCGCCCGCAGCGCCCTGGGGACGGGGACCGCCCTGACCGGCACCCTGCGGACGCGGAGCGCCACCGGGAGCACCGCCCGGACGGTCCTGACCGCCGGGACGCGGGGCACCGGGACGAGGAGCCCCGGGACGCGCCATGCCGGTGGAACCACCGGAGGTGAACGGGTTGTTGCCCGGACGGGGACCGGCCGGACGAGCACCGGGACGTGCGCCGCCCTGACCACCCGGACGCGGAGCGCCGGGACGGTCGCCGCGGTCACTGCGCTCGGGACGGTCGCCACGACCCTGGCCACCCTGGCCGGGACCGGCCGGACGGGCACCGCCCGGACGGGGAGCCTGGCTCGCCGGACGCGGGGCGCCCGGACGCGGGGCAGAACTGGAACCGCCCGTAGCAGCAGGCGCGGCCGGAGCCGCGGGAGCCGCCGGGGGGGCGGTGAACTCGGGCGTGGTCGGCGCCGGCGAGGCCGGAGCCGGACGCGGCGCGGGCCGCGGGCCCGGACGGGGGCCGGAGCCACCGGCGGAGGCCGGTGCGGCGGGCGCGGCCGGGGCTGCGGGAGCCGCGGGGGCGCTCTCGGCGACGGCCGGCTTCGGGGCCGGCGGACGCGGGGCGGCAGGACCCGGACGGGCACCCTGCGCCGGAGAGGGGGCACCCGGACGAGCCGGGGCAGCCTTGCGTGCGGGGGCGGGCTTGCCGCCTCCGCTGCCCTGCTGGAGGGCGTCTGTCAGCTTGCGTACAACGGGCGCCTCGATCGTCGAGGACGCCGAACGGACGAATTCACCGAGTTCTTGGAGCTTGGCCATGACGACCTTGCTCTCCACCCCGAACTCCTTGGCGAGTTCGTATACCCGGACCTTAGCCACTTCGCTCCTTTTAGGTCCGGGTGCGTCCGGACCGTCGCTACTTCATGGGCGTACTCATCGCGTGCTCATCGAGTGCTCATCGCAATCTCGACCTACTTCCAACTCGCGGAATACCGGGCCGCACGGAGGTTCCGTACGACTCGCTCTTACTGTGTCGCCTGCTCGACATAGAGGCGCAACGCCTTTGTGTCGAGCGCTCCCTGGGCACGCAGCGCCCGTGGGAACGCCCGGCGGCGGACCGCCAGGTCGAGACAGACCAGGGCGGGGTGCAGATACGCGCCCCGGCCGGGCAGCGTACCGCGATGATCGGGAGCGCATTCGCCCTCGACCGCCACGATCCGCAGCAGTTCCTTCTTGGCCGCTCGCTCCCGGCACCCCACACAGGTGCGTTCAGGGCATGCGCGGGCTCGCGTCCGGCCAGACACTGCTAAGTCTACCTCCCCGCACCGACCTCACCCCTTCGGGGGAAGAATCGAACGGTTGTTGTCGTGATCTAAGCCACTCGCGGCCGAGATCTATTCCCCTGCCTGGTCGGACGGCTGTTCGGTGTCCGGACGGATGTCGATGCGCCACCCCGTGAGGCGGGCCGCGAGCCGGGCATTCTGCCCTTCCTTGCCGATCGCCAGGGACAGCTGGTAGTCCGGCACCGTCACGCGCGCGGAGCGGGCCGCGAGGTCCACCACTTCGACCTTGGAGACCCGCGCCGGGGAGAGCGCGTTGGCGACCATCTCGGCCGGGTCGTCCGACCAGTCGACGATGTCGATCTTCTCGCCGCTCAGCTCGCCCATGACCGCGCGCACCCGGCCGCCCATGGGGCCGATGCAGGCACCCTTGGCGTTCAGGCCGCTGCGGGTGGAGCGGACGGCGATCTTCGTACGGTGGCCGGCCTCGCGCGCGATGGCGGCGATCTCCACCGACCCGTCGGCGATCTCCGGCACCTCCATGGCGAACAGCTTCTTCACCAGATTGGGATGCGTACGGGACAGCGTCACGGACGGACCGCGCACACCCTTCGCCACCCGGACGACGTACGACCGAAGGCGCATGCCGTGCGGGTACGTCTCGCCGGGGACCTGCTCCTGCACCGGCAGGATGGCCTCCAGCTTGCCGATGTCGACGAGCACGTTCTTCGGGTCGCGGCCCTGCTGGACGACTCCGGTGACGATGTCGCCCTCGCGGCCCGCGTACTCGCCGAGCGTCGCGTCGTCCTGCGCGTCCCGCAGGCGCTGCAGGATGACCTGCTTGGCGGTGGTGGCGGCGATCCGCCCGAAGTCGGACGGGGTGTCGTCGAACTCGCGCGCCTCCTGCCCCTCCTCCAGGTCCTCGGGGTCCTCCTTCGCCCACACGGTCACATGACCGGTCTCCCGGTCGAGCTTCACGCGCGCGTGGCGGCGGCTTCCCTCGGTGCGGTGGTAGGCGATGAGGAGCGCCGACTCGATCGCCTCGACCAGCAGGTCGAAGGAGATCTCCTTCTCCCGCACCAAGCCCCGCAGGGCACTCATGTCGATGTCCACGGCTACGCCTCCTCTGCGTTCTCTTCGTTGTCTTCGATGTCGACGTTGTCTTCGATGTCGTCGTTCTTGCTCTTGCGGTTGAACTCGACCTGGACGCGGGCCTTGACGACGTCCGCGAAGGCGAGCCGCTTGGCGGTGGGCTTGCGCCCCTTCACGCCGGGCACTTCCACGTCGATGCCGTCGTCGTCCACCTTGAGGATCCGGGCGACCAGCTCACCGCTCTCGGCCAGCTGGAACTTCACCAGCCGGTCGGTGGCGCGGACGTAGTGACGGTGTTCGGTGAGCTCGCGCTCGGCACCGGGGGTCCCGACCTCCAGGGTGTACTCGCCCGCACCCATCGCGTCGGTCTCGTCGAGCTTCGCCGAGAGCGCGCGGCTCACATCGGCGATCTGGTCCAGATCTGCGCCCGTATCCGAATCGACGACCACGCGCAGCACCCGCTTGCGTCCGACGGAGTCCACCGCGACCTCTTCGAGATCGAGTCCCTGGGAGCCGACGAGCGGTTCCAGCAGTTCTCGCAGCCTCTCGCTCTGGGTCGTGCTCATCCGGGTGACTCCTCGGCCGCGTGTGCTGTTGTGGGTAGGGCGCGTGTCTGGTCAAAGGGTATCCGGTCCCGGGGTGTGTTGCCGTCCACGGGTACCTCCGGCGGTGGGGCGGGGCGCCTTTGAACTCGGGTGGTTGACGTGGTCGGGCGAGTGCGGGTCGGTGGGGGCTTGTCGCGCCCACGCGGCGGAGCCGCAAATCGATTCAGCCCCGCGCCCCTTAGGTGGGTCTACGAGCCGGTGACATGAGTCGGGGGTATGCGCGGGTACCGTGATCACGGGCCGCGTCGCCCTTCTCGCCTTTTCGTTCGTACGAGCCCCCCGAGGACGATCTGCCGTGCCGTTCCCCCCGCCTCCGCGCACCCTTCTGGGACCGCGTAGAAGGAGCCTGCTCGTCTCGGCCGCCGGTGCCGCTCTCCTGGTGGGCTGTTCCACCGGCGACGACTCCGGGACCACGGGCGGCAGCGCGTCCGCCGCCGAACACGCACGCGCGCGTGCGGCCGCCGACAGCGAGACCCTTCTCCGGCACTACGACGCGGTCCTCGCCGCGCACCCGACGCTGGCGGAGCGCCTGGACCCGCTGCGGGCGGAGGTCGTACGGCACGCGACGGCCTTCGGCGGCACCAGCTCGACACCGTCCGCTACGGCCACTGCCTCACCGTCGGCTTCGGCTTCAGCCGTACCCGCGACCCCGAGCGATGCCCTCGCCGACCTGGCCGCCGCCGAGCGGGCCCTCGCCGACCGGCGGGCCAAGGCACTGCTCGATCTGCCCGGAGAACTGGCCCGGCTGCTGGCCTCGGTGGCCGCCGCGGGGGCCGCGCACGCGTATCTGCTGACGGAGGGTGCCAAGTGAGCAGCGAGGAGAAGGCCGCGGAACTGACCGCGCTGCAGGCCGCGTTGGCCGCCGAGCACGCGGCGGTGTACGGCTACGGCGTCGTCGGCGGGCGTATCCGCGAGGGCCGGCGGATCGAGGCCAAGGCGGCCTACGACGCCCATCGCGCCCGGCGTGACGCGCTGGTCCGCGAGGTGCGGGACCTCGGCGGCACACCCGTGGCCGCGTCCGCCGCGTACGCGCTGCCGTTCGCGGTACCGGACTCGGCGGCGGCCGTAGAGCTGGCCGCGGAGCTGGAGGACCGGGTGGCCGGGGTCTACTCCGACCTCGTGCGGGCGTCCACGGGCGGGGTGCGCGGTACGGCCGCGGAGGCGCTGCGGGAAGCGGCGGTCCGCGCGGTGCGCTGGCGCGGCGGGAGCGTACCCTTCCCTGGTCTCGCCGAGCGGGCCGCGACCCCCACGGCCCCGGCGACACCCACGGCGTGATCCGCACCGGGACGCAAGACCGCAGGACCGTAGGAAGGGAACAACTCGCGCATGGCTTTCGAACCGCCGCGGCGTCTGGTGAGGGCGCTCGGGGAGACGGCACCGAGCGGTGACGACTGGTTGGAGAAGCTGCCCGAGGTGGCTCAACAGGCCGTTGATCTACGCGAGTTGACTGTGGAGCGGGTGCAGGTTCCCGGCGGGCGCAGCAGTCTGGTTGTGCTGGTACGGCGGGCTGATGGGACTCCGGCCGTGCTGAAGCTGGCCCCGCGTCGGGCCCGCCCGGAGAGTGAGCGGGCCGCGCTGGCTCGGTGGGGTGGGCTGGGCGCCGTGCAGCTTGTCGAGCCGTTCGCCGCCGAGGGTGTGCTCGTGCTGGAGCGGTTGCATCCCGATGTGTCGGTGCGGTCGTTGCCCGAGGCCAAGGCGTTGTTGGAGGCCGCGGGGACGTTGCGGCGGTTGTGGGTGGAGCCGCCTGCTGATCATGCGTTTGAGACGGTGGCCGAGCGGACGGGGCGGCAGGCGCGGGTGATGCGGGACAGCGGTGGCGGTGGGGCTGAGGTTGCCTCGTTGGTGTCGGCCGCGTTGGAGGCTCGGGAGGCGTTGGTGGCTGCGCCGCCTGAGGTTCGGTTGCTGCATGGGACGTTTCGGCAGAGCAAGGTGCTTGCGGCTGAGCGGGTGCCGTGGCTTGCGGTGGGGCCGGATCCTGTTGTGGGTGAGTGTGCGTTTGATCTGGCTCGGTTGGTTCGGGATCGGGTTGAGGATTTGATTGCTACGCCCTCGGGTGCCTCTACAACTCGGCGGCGGGTCAAGCGACTTGCCGAGTCTTTGGATGTGGATCAGGAGCGGTTGCGGGGGTGGACGTTGTTCCGGGCGGTGGAGTCTGGGGTGCGGGCACTGCGGGTGGGGCGGCCTCGGGATGCTGAGTTGTTGCTGGAATTTGCTGGGTGGCTATAGGTCGTGTTTTGTCTGCGGGCCCGTGGGGGCTGGGCGCGCCCGCGCGGCGGAGCCGCAAATCGACACAGCCCCGCGCCCCTAAAAACGGGCGCCTCAAATAGCCCGGTTTCATTAGGCCGCCCGGACTCCGTCCTTCCATACCTCCGTGATGTTGCCTGGCAGCGCCTGTAGGTCGTAGGCGTCGCCCTCCACCAGGACCAAGTCCGCTCTGTTGCCCGGTTCTACGGTGCCCAGGTCGTCGTAGCCCAGCAGGCGGGCCGCCGACGACGTCGTCGCCGCCAGCACCTCTCCCGGAGTCATTCCGCACGCCTCCATCAGGGGCAGCTCGTCGAGGTTGGTGCCGTGCGGGCCGATTCCGCTGTCCGTTCCCATGGCTATGCGGACGCCTGCCTCTGCGGCTCGGCGTACTGAGGTGGCGTGGACCTCTGTGACCTCCTTCGCCTTGCGGAGCATGGCTTCGGGGATCTCGATGCCGGACTCGGCCGCTCGGATCACCGATACCGGGGCGATCAAGGTGGGGACCAGCCAGGTGTCGTGGCGCAGCATGAGGTCTATTGCCTCGTCGTCCAGGTGGATGCCGTGTTCTATGGAGCGGATTCCGGCTCGGACGGCGTTTTTGATGCCCTCGGCGCCCTGGGCGTGGGCCATGACGTAGCGGCCCTGGGCGGTTGCCTCGGTCACCAGGATGTCCAGTTCCTCCGGGGTGAACTGGCTGTGGCGGGGGTCGTCGCGCGGTGAGAGGACTCCGCCGGTGGTGCACACCTTGAGGACCTCGGCGCCGGCGCGGAGCAGGGTGCGGGCGGTGCGGCGCATCTCGTCGGGGCCGTCGGCGAGCGCGGGTGGGCGGCCCGGGTGCGGTACGGCGAGGCCGGCGCACTGGCCCGAGGGCATCCAAGGGTCGCCGTGGCCGCCGGTCTGGGTGATCAGGCCGATCGAGATCTGGACCCGGGGGCCCGTCAACAGGCCGTCCTCCACTGCCTGTTTGATGCCCAGATCGGCGCCCGCCGCGTCACGGACCGTGGTGATGCCCGCTTCGAGGGTGCGGCGCAGGTTCACCGCCGCCTCGTAGAACTGGTACGAGAACGGCTTCTGCAACGCCCCCAGCAGACCTATGCCGTTGAGCGTGAGGTGGACGTGGCAGTCGAACAGGCCCGGGAGCAACGTGCGGCCTGTGCAGTCGACTTGGGTGTCGCCGTCCAGGCCTGTTCCGACGTCGACTATGCGGGCGCCGGACACGACCACGTCTGCGGGGGCCGGGTCCGTGCCGGTGCCGTCGAAGAGGAGGCCGCCCGTGAAGACCGTACGGAGTGGGGAGTTGTTCATGCCGTCATCGCAACCTGCTTGTCGGGGTCGGGAGTTGGCTTGCGGGACAGGAGGCGTTCCGCGGGGGTCGCGAGGGTCAGGACGATCAGGTTCGCGGCCAGGCCTATCAGGCCCACGTTGACGTTGCCCGCCAGGTCCTTGTTCCAGAACGTCAGCCAGATGACGGCCAGTTCGCCCACGAACAGGCCCGCCAGGATCGGGACCTTGCCCACCGGGCGGCGCGTCAGGAAGCCGAGGGCGATGGCGGGGGCGAGTTGGACCGTGCCGCTGTAGGTGAGGAGCAGGAGGTTGGCCAGCAAGTCCGGGCGGAAGATCGCCAGCAACAGTGACAGGCCGCACGCTGCCACCACCGTGCCGTGGTTGATCCAGAACTGGGTGCGTTCGCCCTGCACTCGGGCGATGTTGCGGGCCACCAGGGAGGAGATGCCGATCAGGATGCCCGCCGCCGGGACCATCGCTGTCGCGATCGCCGCGATCACCACCAGGCCCGTCGCCCACGCGGGCAGGACCTGCTTGCTCAGGGTCAGGAGGATGCCGTTCGCCGAACTGCCGGGCTTCAGGACGAGGATGGCGGCGAAGCCGACGATGATCGGCATCAGGAGGCAGAGTTCGTAGAGGGGCATCCAGGTGTAGTTGCGGCGCAGGACCTTGGGGTCGCGGGCGGACATCACGGCGGGCCACGCGTGCGGGAGGCACATCAGGCCCACGCCGATCGCGCTGACCAACATGCTTGTGGTGAACCAGACTTGGTCGGCGGGGCCCGCGTGGATCATCAGCATCTCGGGGTGCAGTTTGTCGATGCGGTGGAACATCGCGCTGACCCCGCCCGCGAAGTGGGAGGGGATGGCGACGAGCAGCACGCCCAGGACCACGAGCATGATGACGTCCTTGAAGTACGACGTCATCGCTACGCCGTGCAGGCCCGCCCAGAGGACGAAGGCCACGACCAGCACGCTGCCGATGATCATGCTGAGGGTGCCGGAGGACGAGTTGCCGGTGACCAGCTGGACGATCAACCCCAGCCCGGTGATCTGGAGTTGGAGGTACGGGAGGACGAAGACGACGCCCAGGACGGCCGCGACCGTGCCGAGCAGTTTGCTGTCGTAGCGGTCCTCCAGGTAGTCGCCCTGGGTGAGGTAGCCGCGCTCCTTGCCCAGCGACCAGAGGCGCTTGGCGAGGAAGAACAGGACCATGTAGCCGATGGGGACGTACGGGAGGGCGTAGAGGGCCGCCACCCCGCCGCTGAACGCCAGGCCCGCCATGCCGAGGAAGGTGAAGGTGGTGAACACCTCGCCGGCCTGGAGGAACCACATGCTCACCGCGCCGAAGTTCCGTCCGCCCACGGCCCATTCGGACAGGTCGGCTGCGGGCTTGCGGCGACCGGCGAAGCCGAGGACACCGATCAGCACGATGCCGGTGAACGTCATGATGAGGATGGTCGTCACTGGTCGGTCCCCTCGGCGGCGGCGATGGTGGTTGTCCCGGTCGACTCCGCTGCCTCGCGGGCCATTTGACGTTCCGTCAGCAGCAGTGCGGGGGTGCACAGTACGCACCACGCCGCGCCCCACACGAGCATCCGGGGCAGGCCGAACCACAGCCCGTCGGTGTTCACGAACGGCAGGAACGGCATGAGGACCAGGGCCAGCGCGGGCACGGCGGGGATCAGGTGGTAGGGGCGCACTACGCGGTCTCCTTCGCGGGGCGGTCGAGTCGGCGGACGGCGAGTTCGGCCAGCAGCGCTGCTCCGTCGGCGAGCACGCTGTCGTCGAAGGCGGCGAGCGGGGAGTGGTTGCCGGGCGCGGTCTCCGGGTCGCCGGTGGTGTCGGCGCCCAGGAACACGAAGGCGCCCGGCACCCGGTCCAGGACCCGGGAGAAGTCCTCCGAGCCGGTGATCGGGTCGGCCAGCGGCGCGAAGCGCTCCTCGCCGAAGGCCTCGCGGACGGTGTGGGCGAGGAAGTCGTGCTCGGCGAGGTGGTTGACCGTGACCGGGTACTCGGGGACGAACTCGACCTCGGCGGTGAGCCCGTGGGCCGCCGCGATGTCCTCGCAGAGGCGTACGGCGACCTCGGCGACGCGTTCGGCGGCGGCCGGGGTGAAGGTGCGCACGGTCGCCTCGAAGACGGCGTCGTCCGGGATGACGTTGCGCCGGGTGCCCGCGTGGAAGGTGCCGACGGTGACCACGACCGGGTCGAAGACGTCGAAGCGCCGGGTCACCATGGTCTGCAGCGCGGTGACCATCTCGCAGGCCACGGGTATCGGGTCCAGCGCGGCATGCGGCCTCGATCCGTGCCCGCCCGCTCCTACGACGCGCACGTGCAGGCCCGCCGAGGCCGCCATCAGCGTGCCGGGGCGGGAGCTGAAGACGCCGGTGGGGTACGACGACGAGCTGACGTGCAGCCCGTAGGCGGCGTCGGCCGGGCGGCCCGCCGCCGTCAGGACACCCTCCTCGACCATGTGCCCGGCGCCGTCCCAGCCCTCCTCCCCCGGCTGGAACATGAACACCACGTCCCCGGCGAGGAGTTCGCGCCGGTCGGCGAGCAGCCGGGCGGCGCCGACGAGTCCGGCGGTGTGCAGGTCGTGGCCGCAGGCGTGCATGGCGCCGTCGACGCGGGAGGTGAACTCCGCGCCGGTGCGCTCGGTGACCGGGAGGCCGTCCATGTCTCCGCGGAGCAGTACGACGGGGCCGGCGGGCTCGATTCCTCCACCCGGCTCCGCTCCTCCACCCGGCTCGGTTTTTCCGCCGCGCAGGACCGCCGTCACGGAGGACAGTGACGTGCCGGTGCTGATCTCCAGCGGCAGTCCGTCCAGGGCGGCCAGCACCTTCTCCTGCGTGCGCGGCAGGTGCAGGCCGATCTCCGGTTCCTGGTGCAACGCCCGGCGCAGGGCGGCCAGTTCGCCCTGGAGCTCGTGTGCGTCGTCTCTCAGCGTCATCCCGTTCCCCTCGTAGGTCACTCCCGCAACTCCAGGACGCTGCCCAGCCGGACGGGTGCTCGCGCATCCGGTGCCGTACGGACCGTGCTTCTGGTCGGTAATGATGAGAGGGCGGTGCATCAGCGCATGGAATTTTGGAGAGATCCGCCGTACGACGGCCATCTATCCGAGGGATCCGCCATGCTCTCCGAGTCCGATCTCGCCCTGGTCAACGCGTTGCAGCTCCGGCCGCGTGCGCCTTGGTCGTTGATCGGCAGAGCGCTGGGGGTCGGGCCGGTGACGGTGGCCCGGCACTGGGAGCGGTTGGTCGAGCGGCGGGAGGCGTGGCTGACCGCCTATCCGGGGGCGGCGGTCGGGGAACGGCTGGCGTTCGCGTTCGTGCAGGTGGACTGTGCGCCGGGTGAGGCGATGCGGGTGGCGCGGACGGTGGCCGGTGACGCGGAGTTGACCGCCGTCGACTACGTGGCGGGGCCCTGTGATCTGGTGCTGCATCTGGTGGCGGCGAGTCTGGAGGGGGTGTCTCGGTATGTCGTCGACCGGGTCTCGAGGCTGCGAGGGGTTGTGGGGACTCGGACGTTGGTCGCGCCTCGGATGTACGCGGAGGGGAGTCGGTGGCAGGTTCGGGCGATCTCGCGTGAGCAGCGGGGGGTGTTGATGGGGGCGGAGTCGTCGCCTTCGCCTTCGCCGGGGATGGCGCCTCGGTTCGGGGAGTTGGACCGGGCGCTGTTGCTTGCGCTGGGGGAGAACGCACGGGCCACGCATGCGGAGTTGGCTTCGCGGCTGGGGGTGGGCGCGAGTACCGTTCGGCGGCATTTGGGGGCTGCTCTTGCGGGTGGGGTGATTCGGTTGCGGTGTGAGGTTGCTCGGTCGCTTTCGCCTGCGCCGGTGACGATGTTGCTGTGGTTGCGGGTGCCGCCGGATCAACTGGAGCGGGCTGCGCGGACGTTGGGGCGGTTTCCTGAGGTGCGGATGTGCGCGGCGGTCAGTGGGGCGGCGAATTTGCTGGTCGGGGTGTGGTTGCGGGGTGCGGGGGATGCGGTGGGGTTGGAGAGCGAGATGGTGGCGAAGTTGTCCCGGTTGGAGATCGTGGATCGGGCGGTGACGTTGCGGCCGGTGAAGTTGGGTGGGTGTTTGTTGGATGAGCGGGGGCGGATTGAGGGGCGGGTGGCTATGGATTTCTGGGGTGGTTGAGTTCGGGGAGGGTGCGGATGGTTTTCGGGGTGCGGGCGCGTTGGGGCTGGTCGCGCAGTTCCCCGCGCCCCTAAAAGGGGCGCTCCAATCGCCGGTATTTCAAGTCACCGTTAGTTTCAAGGCTAGGACCGGGCAGTCTGAGGCTGCTCTGCGGGCGCGTTTCGCTACGCGGGGTGGGATCGGGGCTCCGTCCACCAAGGGGTAGCCCCATTCGTCCAGGGTGATGTGGTCCGGAAGTAGCTCCGCGCACAGGCCATGTCCCTGGCAGGCTGTCCAGTCGATGTCGAGCTGTTGCTGGGCCATGGTCAGTGGGCCTCATTCGGGATGGGCAGCAGAGGTGTCGGGTCGCTCGCGGTGCACAAACCCCCTGCGTGGGCGTCCAGTTCGGCCGCGAAGGTGGTCAGCGCGCTGCGGACCAGGCGGACCGTGCCGTCGGGGTGGTGGCAGGCGCCTCGGCCCTCCACCAGGCCGGACCAACGGGCCACGTCCTGGCGGGTGTTGGACTGGGGGCCGGGGGTGGCCAGGGTCTGGAAGGCGGCGGCTATGCGCGGGAGGCCGTTGAGGCAGGGGCCGCACTGGCCGGCCGATTGCAGGGCCAAGTAGCGGAGGACTCGGGCGGTTTCGGTTACGCCGCAGCGGTTTGCCGGGAGTGCGGCCAGCACGCCTGCTCCCAAGTTGCTTGCGTCCAGGGGGCGTTGGGCCGCATCGGTAGCCGGGATCCAGGTGCCGTGGTAGCCGCCGACGAGCACCGCGGACATGCCGTCCAGGGGCAGGAGTCGGTTCAGGGGGAGGCCGAACGGGGCTTCCACCACCCGGACTTCACGGCCCGGGGCGTGCAGGGTGCACAGGGTGCTGCCCGGCTGGGTGGGGGTGCCGGCGCTGCGGAACCAGTCGGCTCCGTAGCGGGCTACCAGGGCGAGGTGAGCCAGGGTTTCCACGTTCTGGATGAGGGTGGGGGCGCGGTTCACCCCGCGTTCGCGGACCGGCGGGTGCTGGTGGCGGGGCAACGGGGTGTTCCCCGAGACGTATTGCGCCAGCGCCGACGCCTGGCCGGACAGGAAGCGTTTGGGCAGGCGGACCACCTGTACGGGGAGCGGGTCGTTGCGCTGGGCCAGGGCCGATTCCAGGTAGGACGCACCGTCTTCCACCGCCAGGTGCGCCTCGCCCGCGCCCACCGCCCTCGCCGCCAACTGCAGCCCGTCCAGGACCAGATGGGGAGAGAGGCGAAGGAGTGTCTTGTCCTTGCGGCTGGCCGGTTCGCCCTCCGCGCCGTTCGCCACGACCACGGGGGCGCGGCCCGTGCGGCGGCTCGCGTCGGTCACCGCGACGAGTTTGCGGTACGTCGGGAACGCGGCGCCTCCGCGGCCGGTCAAGCCGGATTCGGCGACCGTTCTCAGCAGGCCGTCGGGATCTCCGTACGACAGTGGGCCGTAGCGGAGTTCGTGGGTGGAGAGGTCGGCCGCGGAGCCGCCGCCGGGGGCGAGGAGGCGGGGGGACATGTAGACGTCGGTGAAGGTCGTGGTCGTGGTCATGAGCGGGCTCCTTCCGCTGTGCGGAGCAGGGCGGCGGGGGTGCGGCGGGACTCGCGGGCGGAGTGGGCCAGGCGGATACCGAAGGCGGCTACCACCGCGGCCACGCAGGAGACCGTCAGCCAGGTCATCCAGTCGGTGCCGGTGTCCGTGCCGATGCCGATGCCGTGGATCAGGGCGACCGGCCAGGAGGCGTACGCGAGCCAGTGGAGGGCCCGCCAGGTGCGGTGGCCGATGCGTTCGCGGAGGAGGCTGGTGACCAGGACCGCGAGCATCAGGTCGAAGGCGACCGTGCCGAGGCCGAGCCAGAGGGGTTCGTAGTCGGAGACGAAGGGGACGACCGCGTCGACGACGGTGATGTTCACGTAGCCGTCGATCACCGCCATCGCGATGTGCAGGGCCAGGAAGGCGGTCGCGGAGAGGGAGAGGGTGCGGTGCAGGTTCACCGTGCCGAAGCGGGGCAGGCCGGGGAGCCGGGTGCGCAGGCGGACCGCGATGCCGAGCAGGACCACGACCGTGAACAGGACGAGGCAGACGGCTCCGGTGGCGCGGTTGGCGTACCAGAGGATCTCGGAGCTCATGCGGCGGCCGCCGTGGATGTGGGCCAGCCCGGGGTCGTGACGACCATGCCGTCCTGGGCGACCAGGCGGGCGGGGAGGCCCAGGCGGGTCAACCAGCGTTCCGCGCCTGCCCCCTTGACCAGGGACGCCGTGCTCGCCGCGTTGGCGTCAGCGCTCGTCGCGGCGGCGACCGAGACCGTGCGCCAGGGGCTGCGGACCGGGAGGCCGGTGCGCGGGTCGACGATGTGGTGCAGCTCGTAGCCGCCCCGGCGCCAGCGGCGGGCCGCCGTGCCCGAGGTGGCCAGGCCGCCGGAGCGCAGGCCGATCGTGGCGTACGTACCGTGCGCGGGCGTCTCGTCGACGGAACCGGTGACGTCCTGGACGCGGATGTTCCAGCCGCCGGCCGGGGGCTCCCCCGCGACGGCCGTGTCGCCGCCGAGGCTCACCAGGACTCCGCAGCCCGCCACTTGGGCGAGCATGGCCGCGGCCTTGTCGGCGGCCCAGGCCTTCGCCGTGGCACCGAGGTCGAGACGGACGCCGGCCGGGACGGCGACCGTGCCCGTCGCGGGGTCCAGGTCGATCGTGCGCCAGCCCGGGGCGCGCTTCACGGTGAGCCGGATCGGGCGGTCGTCCTCCTGGACGAGGGTGAAGTCGCGGTCGTAGCCGATGGCGTTCATGGCCGAGCCGACCGTCGGGTCGACCGCGCCGTCCGTCGCCTCGGCGGCGCGCAGCGCGACCGCCAGCGCCTCCGCGAGCAGCGGGCTGACGGTGACCGGGCGGCCCGACGCGGCGTCCAGCGCGGCCAGTTCGGAGTCGGTCCGGAACCTGCTGCACGCCGCGTCGACCTCGGCGAGGTGCCGGGCGAGGAGCAGGTTGCAGGAGTCCAGCAGGGCCGGGTCGGTGACAACCAGCCGGACGCTGGTCCCGAGGGCACGCCAGTCGGCGGCGGCGGTCGTACGGAGAGCCGTCGTGGTCATCACGACGCTCCCGACGTGGAGTCGGTGGAGCCGCCGGAGGACGACGTCACGCCGGACGAGGACGAGGACGTAGACGTAGAAGATGAGGAGGATGAGGACGACGTAGAGGTCGAACTGTCCGACGTGGACGAGGTGTTGGAGGAGGCCGACGGCGACGGCGACGATGAACTCGTCGTGCCGGTGCTGCTCGCCGCCGTGTCCGCTTCCGCGTCCGACTGCATCGTGCCGACCAGGGCGAACACCCCGGCCGCCGCGGCCAGCGTGATCGCCGCCGTGGCGGCCGCGATGCGCCGCTTTCCTCTGCGGACCGCCGTAGCGGCCCCACGCTCCTTGACTGTCATGACCGTTCCCCTCCGCAGTGACGCTCTGTCACGTCCTACGGTCGGGGACCAGCCTGAGAGAAGTCTGTGAGGCGGCCATACGCCTGCGCAGAACTCTCTGAGAGGTTGATTTACGCGGTGAGGCGGGCGATCGCCTCGTCGACCGTCAGTTCCTCGCGCTCGCCGGTCCTGCGGTCCTTCAGTTCCAGGACGCCCTCGGCGGAACGGCGGCCCGCGACCAGGATCTTCGGTACGCCGATCAGCTCCGAGTCGGTGAACTTCACGCCCGGGGAGACCCCGGCGCGGTCGTCGACCAGGACGCGCAGGCCGGCCGCGCGCAGCTTCTCCGATACGTCCAGGGCGAGTTCGGTCTGGAGGGCCTTGCCCGCGGCCACGACGTGCACGTCGGCCGGGGCGACCTCGGCGGGCCAGCACAGGCCCTTGTCGTCAGCGGTCTGCTCGGCGAGGGCGGCGACCGCGCGGGAGACGCCGATGCCGTAGGAGCCCATGGTCACGCGGACCGGCTTGCCGTGCTGGCCGAGGACGTCGAGCTTGAGGGCGTCGGCGTACTTGCGGCCGAGCTGGAAGATGTGGCCGATCTCGATCGCGCGGTCCAGCTTGAGGCCGATGCCGCACTTGGGGCACGGGTCGCCTTCGTTGACGACCACGACATCGACGTACGCGTCGACCTCGAAGTCACGGCCCGCGACGACGTTCTTCGCGTGTGTGCCCTCCTTGTTGGCGCCCGTGATCCAGCTCGTGCCGGGGGCCACGCGGGGGTCGGCGATGTACGTGACCTTCTCGCCCAGGCCCTGCGGACCGACGTAGCCGCGCACGAGGTCGGGACGGCCGGTGAAGTCCTCCGCCGTCACCAACTCCACTGCGGCGGGGGCGAAATGGGCCTCGACCTTGCCGAGGTCGACCTCGCGGTCGCCGGGGACGCCTACGGCCACGATCTCGCCGTCGACCTTCACGAGGAGGTTCTTCAGCGTGGCGGAGGCCTCTACGCCGAGGTGGGCGGCGAGGGTCTCGATGGTGGGGGTGTCGGGGGTGGGGATCTCTTCGAGCGCGGGCACGCCGGTGGCGTCGACCGGCTTCAACTCGTATGCGATCGCTTCGGTGTTGGCGGCGAAGTCACAGTTCGGGCAGTCCGCGAAGGTGTCCTCGCCGGCCTCGGCGGGGGCGAGGAACTCCTCCGACTTGGAGCCGCCCATCGCGCCCGCGGTCGCGGCGCAGATGCGGTAGTCGAGGCCCAGGCGCGCGAACACCTTCTGGTACGCGTCGCGGTGCAGGGCGTAGGACTTGGCGAGGCCCTCGTCCTCCGTGTCGAAGGAGTACGAGTCCTTCATCAGGAACTCGCGGCCGCGGAGGATGCCGGCGCGGGGGCGGGCCTCGTCGCGGTACTTGTTCTGGATCTGGTAGAGGATGACCGGCAGATCCTTGTAGGAGGACGCCTGGTCCTTCACGATCAGCGTGAAGATCTCCTCGTGGGTGGGGCCGAGGAGGTAGTCGCCGCCCTTGCGGTCCTGGAGGCGGAACAGCTCGGGGCCGTACTCCTCCCATCGGCCGGTCGCCTCGTACGGCTCGCGGGGCAGGATCGCGGGGAGCAGCACCTCCTGGGCGCCGATCGCGTCCATCTCCTCACGCACGATCCGCTCGACGTTCGAGAGGACCTTCTTGCCCAGGGGCAGCCAGGACCAGATGCCGGCGGCGGTACGGCGGACGTAGCCCGCGCGGACGAGCAGCTTGTGACTCAGGACCTCGGCGTCCGCCGGGTCGTCGCGCAGCGTCTTCGCCATCAACTGGGACATGCGCTGGACCGGTGCGTTCGCCATGGTTCCTGTACTCCTGCCGGGAAAGGGTGATGGCTAGGAGGTTAGCCGGGCGTGCTGTGCCGGTGGAAATCGGTTAGCGGTGTCTATCGGCGTCGCAGAGGCAGCGGGGCGCCCATGACTGCGTACGGCTTCGGTGCGCTCGGGAACAGGACCTGGCGGGCGAGGTCCTCGTAGCCGAGGGAGCGGTAGAGGCCGCGAGCCGGGCTGTCGGTGTCGATCGCGGAGAGGATCGAGCGGGGTTCGGTGGCCGCGTCCGTGATCGTGGTGATCAGGGAACGGCCCGCGCCGCGGTTCTGGTAGTGCGGGTGGACGTGCAGCTCGGTGATCACGAAGGAGTCGTCGAGCCAGTCGTCGTGGTCCTGGGCCCGGAGGTACGGCTCTACGACTGTGGACCACCAGTGGGTGCGGTTGTTCGGCATGCCGTAGACGAAGCCGACGAGGCGCTCCGCTGAGGTGGCGCCGAGGGCTCTTGCGCCTGGGTAGGTCATGTGGCGCAGGACGATCTGCCTGCGTACGGCTACCTCGTCCGCGCCCAGGCCGAAGGCGAGGGCCTGTACGGCGAGGGCTTCGTCCACGCGGGCCGAGAGGTCCAGGGGGCCGATCACGACGTCTTGGGGGTGGCGGTGACCGTGACCGGGAAATCGCATGTGGGGAGAGTACAGGGGGGTGACGGTTGTCGTTCGAGTGCCGGTCGTATGTGGCTGGTCGCGCCCACGCGGCGGAGCCGCAAATCGATACAGCCCCGCGCCCCTAAAAGCCTCTAGAACAGGACGCTCATGAAGGCGCCGACCTCTTGGAAGCCGACCCTCAGGTACGCCCTTCTCGCCGGGGTGTTGAAGTCGTTCACGTACAGGCTGACCACCGGGGCCACGTCCGCCAGGGCGTAGCGCAGTACGGACGCCATCGCGGGGGCCGCCACGCCCCTCCCCCGGTACTCGGGAGCCACCCACACACCCTGGATCTGGCAGGCCTTGGGTGTCGCGGCGCCGATCTCCGCCTTGAAGACGACCTTGCCGTACTCGTCGAGGCGGGCGAACGAGCGCCCTGAGCCTACGAGTTCGGCCACGCGGGCCTGGTAGAGGAGGCCGCCGTCACCGGCCAGGGGGGAGACGCCGACCTCCTCGGTGAACATCGCCACGCACGCCGGCATGATCGTGTCCATCTCGTCCTTGCGGATACGGCGGACGTACGGGTCGGGGGCGATGTCGGTGGGCATGCGGTCGGCGACCATGAGGGGCTGGCGGGCGCGGACCTCGCGGGCCGGGCCCCAGCTCGGTTCGAGGAGGCGCCAGAGCTGGGCCGTCGCCTCGGCCGGGCCGACGATCGAAGAGCAACGGCGGCCGGCCCTGCGGGCGCGGTCGGCGAAGGCGCGGACGGCCCTGGGGGTCGCGCAGATCGGGACGAGGTTGGCGCCCGCGTAGCAGAGGGACGTCAGCATGCCGTCCTCGTACCAGCCCCACATCTCGCCGCCGAGCCGCCAGGGGTCGAGGCCCGCGACCTGCACCCGCGAGGTCACGAAGGCGTTCGTGACCGGCTCGCGGTCGAGCACGGCGAGCGCGGCGTCCAGGTCGCTCGGTTCGAGCACCCGAGAGGTGGTCTGGGTCAACACGTGCGGGGCCTCACCCTAAGGTCTGCTGATCTCCGCACTGTACCTGCGGAAGCTGAGCGGTGCCGCGTTGTGTTGCCGTTCGCTTCTCTGGTGGGGGTGGGTTGAGTGGGCGTCTCTGGGGGCTGCCGCCCCCAGACCCCCGCTTTCGGCCTGGACGGCCTCGTCCTCAAGCGCCGGACGGGCTGATTGTGCCGACCTGCGCCGAAAGCGAAGCCCAAGAACCGGTGACGCCTAAGTCCCCTGGCAAGGGAAGCCCAGCCCCCTGCAGCCCAACCCCTCAGCCCGCGACCGAAACCGAAGGCTCACCCGAGGCAATACCGTCCGCCTCCATCTGCTCGGCGATCTTCATCGCCTCCTCGATCAGCGTCTCCACGATCTTCGACTCGGGCACGGTCTTGATGACCTCGCCCTTGACGAAGATCTGGCCCTTGCCGTTGCCGGAGGCGACGCCGAGGTCGGCTTCGCGGGCCTCGCCCGGGCCGTTCACGACACAGCCCATGACGGCGACGCGCAGCGGGACCTCCATACCCTCCAGGCCCGCCGTGACCTCCTCGGCCAGCTTGTACACGTCGACCTGGGCGCGGCCGCAGGACGGGCACGACACGATCTCCAGGCGGCGGGGCTTGAGGTTCAGGGACTCCAGGATCTGGAGGCCGACCTTGATCTCCTCCACCGGGGGCGCCGACAGCGAGACGCGGATCGTGTCGCCGATGCCCTGGGAGAGGAGGGCGCCGAAGGCCACGGCCGACTTGATCGTGCCCTGGAAGGCGGGGCCCGCCTCGGTGACGCCGAGGTGGAGCGGGTAGTCGCACTGGGCCGCGAGCTGGCGGTACGCCTCGACCATCACGACCGGGTCGTTGTGCTTGACCGAGATCTTGATGTCCTGGAAGCCGTGCTCCTCGAAGAGGGACGCCTCCCACAGCGCCGACTCGGCCAGCGCCTCGGGGGTCGCCTTGCCGTACTTCTTCAGCAAGCGAGCGTCCAGCGAGCCCGCGTTCACACCGATGCGGATCGGCGTGCCGTGGTCCTTCGCGGCCCGCGCGATCTCCTTGACCTTGTCGTCGAACTGCTTGATGTTGCCAGGGTTCACACGGACCGCGGCGCAGCCCGCCTCGATCGCCGCGAAGACGTACTTCGGCTGGAAGTGGATGTCCGCGATCACCGGGATCTGCGACTTGCGCGCGATGGTCGCCAACGCATCCGCGTCGTCCTGCGTGGGGCAGGCCACGCGGACGATCTGGCAGCCGGACGCCGTCAGCTCGGCGATCTGCTGCAGCGTGGCGCCGATGTCCGACGTACGGGTCGTCGTCATGGACTGCACCGACACCGGCGCGTCGCCGCCGACCGCCACGGTGCCGACCTGGATCTGCCGGCTCTTGCGGCGCTCGGCGAGCCGGGTCGGAACGGACGGAATGCCGAGAGAAATCGCAGTCATCTGCTGTGCAACCCCAAGTCGTGGATCAAGGCCCCGGTCCCGGAACAGCGGGCTCCAGGCTTCGAGATTACGTCAACCGCATGGGCCCGAGCACATCCCGGCCGTAAACCCACCCAATGGAGGGCGGCCCCACATCAAGGATGTGAGGCCGCCACGAACTACGAATGGCTAGGAGATTTTCACCGGGTTAACCACGTCCGCCACGAGGACCAGCAACGTGAAGCAGACGAAGATCCCCGCCACCACATAAGCCACCGGCATCAGCTTCGCCACGTCGAACGGGCCCGGGTCCGGGCGCTTGAGCACCTTCGCCAGGTTCCGCCGCAGCGCCTCCCACAGCGCGCCCGCGACATGGCCGCCGTCGAGCGGGAGCAGCGGGAGCATGTTGAAGAGGAACAGGGAGAGGTTGAAGCCGGCCACCAGCATGAGGGCCATGGCCAGTTGCTGGGTGGGCGGGATGTCCAGGGTGAAGATCTCGCCGCCGACGCGGGCCGCGCCGACCACGCCCATCGGGGAGTCCGCCTGGCGGGGGGCGCCGTCGAAGGCCGCGTTCCACAGGGCCGGGATCTTGCCGGGGAGGGCCGCGATGGAGTCGACGGCCTCGCCCATGCGGTCTCCCATCCAGGTGACCGAGTCGCCGAAGTCCTGGCGGACGATGCCGGTGGCCGCGCTGAAGCCGAGGAAGCCGGCGGTGACGTACTGGCCCTGGACGATCTGGCCGCTGGAGTCCTTCTTGGCGACCTGGTTCGACGCGATCTTCGCGTGCAGGGTGAGGGCCTGGCCCTTGCGCTCCACGACGATCGGGACCGTCTTGCCGGGGGTGGCGCGGATCAGGTCGGAGAGCTTGTTCCAGTCGGTCGTCTTCACGCCGTTGAAGCTGACGATCTTGTCGCCCGCCTTCAGGCCCGCCGCGGCGGCCGGGGAGGCGGGGTCGCTCGCCTTGCAGGTGTCGCGGTTCTGGCTCTGCGCGATGACGCACTCGGAGACCGAGCTGACCGTGTTGGTCTGCTGCGAGATGCCGAAGCCCATCAGGACGGTGAGGAAGAGCGCGACGGCGAGGATGAGGTTCATGAAGGGGCCCGCGAACATCACGATGACCCGTTTCCAGGGCTTGCGTGTGTAGAACAGGCGGGACTCGTCGCCGGGCTCAAGCTCCTCGAAGGCCGCCGAGCGGGCGTCCTCGATCATGCTGCGCCAGGGCGAGGTGGAGCGGGACTCTATCCTGCCGTCCGGTCCCGGCGGGAACATGCCGATCATGCGGATGTAGCCGCCGAACGGGATGGCCTTGAAGCCGTACTCGGTGTCGCCCTTGCGCTTGGACCAGATGGTCGGGCCGAAGCCCACCATGTACTGGGGCACCCGGATGCCGAAGAGCTTCGCGGTGGAGAGATGTCCCAGCTCGTGCCAGGCGATCGAGACCAGCAGGCCGACCGCGAAGACGACTATGCCGAGGATCATCATCAGGGCTGTCATGCACGCGCCTCCGCGTTCGCCGTGGTCGTCTGCGCTGTCAGTTCGCGGGCCCGGGCGCGTGCCCAGGTCTCCGCTTCGAGGACGTCCGGCACGGTCAGGGAAGTTCCCGTGGCCGGTGTCCCGTGTTCCTCGACCACCCGTGTCACCGTCTCCATGATTCCGTTGAACGGCAGCGCGCCCGCGCGGAACGCCTCCACGCACTCCTCGTTCGCCGCATTGAACACCGCCGGAGCCGTGCCCGCGAGCTGTCCCACCTGCCGGGCCAGGCCGACCGACGGGAACGCGTCGGTGTCGAGCGGGAAGAACTCCCACGTCGACGCCTTGCTCCAGTCGAACGCGGGCGCCGCGTCCGGGACCCGCTCGGGCCAGCCGAGCCCGATGGCGATCGGCCCGCGCATGTCGGGGGGCGTCGCCTGGGCGAGTGTCGAGCCGTCCGTGAATTCCACCATCGAGTGGACATACGACTGCGGGTGCACGACCACCTCAATGCGATCGAAGGGAATGTCGTACAGCAGGTGCGCCTCGATCACCTCCAGCCCCTTGTTCACCAAGGTCGCCGAGTTGATCGTGATCACCGGGCCCATCGCCCAGGTGGGGTGCGCGAGTGCCTCCTCTACGGTCACTCGCGCCAGGTCGGCTTTGCTACGGCCGCGGAAGGGGCCGCCGGACGCGGTGACGACCAGCTTGCGGACATCGGCTCGCGTACCGGCCGCGAGGGCCTGGAAGAGCGCCGCGTGCTCGGAGTCCACCGGGATGATCTGGCCGGGCTTGGCGAGCGCCTTCACCAGCGGGCCGCCGACGATGAGCGACTCCTTGTTGGCGAGCGCGAGGACGCGGCCCGCCTCCAGGGCGGCGAGGGTGGGCGCGAGTCCGATGGACCCGGTGATGCCGTTCAGCACGGTGTGGCAGTCGGAGGCGGCGAGTTGGGTGGCCGCGTCGGGACCGGCGAGGATCTCCGGGAGCGGCTCCCCCGCGCCGTACTGCGCGGCGAGCGCTTCGCGCAGTGCCGGTACGACGTCCTCGCGGGCGACCCCGACCGTCCGCACCCTGAGCTGGTAGGCCTGCTCGGCGAGGAGCCCGACCCGGCCGCCGTTCGCGGAGAGTGCGGTGACCTTGAAGCGGTCCGGGTTGCGCAGCACCAGGTCGATGGCCTGGGTGCCGATGGACCCGGTGGACCCGAGGATCACCAGGGCCTTGGGACCGTCGCCCACGACGGGGTCGTAGACGAGATGTGGGTCGGCGAGGGGTGCTGGACTGTCGCTCATCCCTCCATTGTTGCCGCAACGGGTGCCCGGGTGGACAGCGGTTCCCTCGGGCGGGTGGCTTATCGGCTCTCGTCGGTGATTGAAGGGAAATCCCCCTTTGTGAATACGGCGTGAAGGTCATGTGATAACACTTCAGTCCTGCGCCGGTGGACGACCGGCGCGTGGACGACATCCTGGGGGGATTCTCCATGCGGAAACGCGCTGCCCTGCCCGCGCTCGCGGGCGCCGTGATATTCACCGGCACCCTGCTGAGCACCCCGGCCGAGGCCGCCGGCGGCGTCACGATCTACCACGTCTGGTTCGACAGCCCGGGTTCGGACAACCGGTCGAACACGAGCCTGAACGGCGAGTGGGTACAGATCAAGAACACCAGCCGGTCGGCGATCTCGCTCAAGGGCTATGTCCTCAAGGACGTCTCCAACCACCGCTACACCTTCAAGAACATCAAGATCGGCGCCGGCAAGTACATCAAGGTGCACACCGGCAAGGGCACGGACACCGCGTCGAACACGTACCAGGGCCGCGCCGCCTACGTCTGGAACAACACCAGCGACACGGCGACGCTGACGAAATCCAACGGCAGCAAGGTCGACACCTGTTCGTGGACGACGCGGGATCCGAGCGACAAGTACTGCTGAACGAGGGCTAGTTGACGGGTCGGTGGAGGTTGTCCGCCTTGGACGGGCCCGGGGTCGTGTCGGCGATCCAGGGTCCGTCGCCCGACGGGTCGACGATGCCTTCCTCCAGCCATGTGTACGCGCCGCCCATGACGCCCTTGACCACCTTGCGGTCGACGGTGTCGGTGTTGGTCCACAGGCGGCCGAAGAGTTCCTCGACGCGGATGCGGGACTGTTCGCAGAAGGCGTCGGCGAGTTGGTAGGCCTCGCGGCCGTGATCGCCCTGGGTGCGCAGGAGTTCGGCCCGTACGCAGGCCGCGCTCATCGCGAAGAGTTCCGCGCCGATGTCGACGATCCGGCCCAGGAAACCCTGCTTGGTCTCCATACGGCCCTGCCAGCGGGACATCGCGTAGAAGGTCGAGCGGGCCAGCTTGCGGGCGTTCCGCTCGACATAACGCAAGTGCCGGGAGAGGTCGATGCCGTGGCGGAACTCGCCGTAGGTGCCCGGGAGTTGGCCGCTGCCCGCGACCAGCTTCGGGAGCCACCTGGCGTAGAAGACACCCGCGTTCGCGCCCGCTTTCGCCTTGTCCTGAAGGGACTTGTCCGGGTCGATGAGGTCGCCGGCGACCTTGAGGTGGGCGTCGACGGCCTCGCGGGCGATGAGGAGATGCATGATCTCCGTCGAGCCCTCGAAGATGCGGTTGATCCGGAGGTCGCGCAGGACCTGCTCGGCGGGGACCGCCTTCTCGCCGCGGGCCGCCAGCGACTCGGCCGTCTCGAAGCCCCGGCCGCCGCGGATCTGGACGAGTTCGTCGGCCATCAGCCAGCCCATCTCGGACGCGAACAGCTTGGCCAGCGCGCCCTCGATGCGGATGTCGTTGCGGTCCTCGTCGGCCATCTGCGAGGACAGGTCGAGTACGGCCTCCAGGGCGAAGGTCGTCGCCGCGATGAAGGAGATCTTCTTCCCCACCGCCTCGTGCTCGGCGATCGGCCTGCCCCACTGCTCACGCGCCGCCGACCACTCGCGGGCGATCTTCAGGCACCATTTGCCGGCCGCGACGCAGGACGCGGGGAGGGAGAGGCGGCCCGTGTTGAGGGTGGTGAGGGCGATCTTCAGGCCCGCGCCCTCGGGGCCGATGCGGTTCGCGGCCGGGACCCGGACCTGGTGGAAGCGGGTGACGCCGTTCTCGATGCCGCGCAGGCCCATGAAGGCGTTGCGGTTCTCGACGGTGATGCCGGGCGAGTCGGTCTCCACGACGAACGCGGTGATGCCGCCCTTGCCGTCCTCGGTCTTCGGCACCCGGGCCATCACGACCAGGAGGTCGGCGATCACGCCGTTGGTGGTCCAGAGCTTCACCCCGTCGAGGACGTACGCGTCCCCGTCCCGCACCGCGCTGGTCGCGAGCCGCGCCGGGTCGGAGCCGACGTCCGGTTCGGTGAGCAGGAAGGCGCTGATGTCGGTGCGGGCGCAGCGCGGCAGGAACTCCGCCTTCTGCTCGTCCGTGCCGAACAGCTTCAGCGGCTGCGGTACGCCGATCGACTGGTGGGCGGAGAGCAGCACGCCGACCGCAGGGCAGGCGGAGCCCGCGAGGGCCAGCGCCTTGTTGTAGTACACCTGGGTGAGGCCGAGGCCGCCGTACTTCGTGTCGATCTTCATGCCGAGGGCGCCGATCTCCTTGAGGCCGGCGATGACCTCGTCGGGGATGCGCGCCTCGCGCTCGATGCGGGCGGCGTCGATCCGCGTCTCGCAGAAGACGCGCAGCTTCGCGAGGAACTCCTCGCCGCGCCGGGCGTCCTCGGCGGGCGGGAGGGGGTGCGGGTGGATCAGGTCGAGCCGGAAGCGGCCGAGGAACAGTTCCTTGGCGAAGCTGGGCTTGCGCCAGTCCTGTTCCCGGGCCGCCTCCGCCACCTGCCGGGCTTCCCGCTCGGTGACGGTGGGTTTGCTGGATGGAGCGGACATGAGGCTCACCTCGCCGCGAATCGGGCCCTCGGACCATGGCGGTTACCGACGGGTGCTACCCGTTCGTATGTACCCGATCCACCGCGAAGCAGCCACCCTTCGCGCGTCCGTTCAGCCGATGTCGACGGAGTACGCCTTCGTGTCAAGCCGCCCCGAGCCCTTGAAGACCTCGGTGCCGGACTCGATGCCGGAGAGGTACTTGTCATTGCTCAGCAGCTTCCGCCGGACGAGCGCCTGGGTGAAGTCGTCGATGTTCAGGGACGCCTTCGTGGTGTTGCTCCGACGGATGAAGGAGTAGACGTTCCAGCCGATGTTCCCCTGGTAGATGTCCCACATCGCGCCATCGAGGCTGACGCTGCCGTACTTGGTGCCGAGCGGGCCCGCGCCGCCCTGCCGGTTGAGCCAGATCATGATCTCGTCGGTGGGCTGGTCGGCCCAGTCGGCGGTGTTCTTGGAGTGCAGCCACAGGTCGTACGCGACGTCGAGGGTGCCGGGGTTGCCGCTGAGCGCGAACTCCCAGCTGGTCTTCACCGGCTTACGGTCACCGACGCGGACCGGCAGCCCGGTGGTCGCCTTGTCGACCTTCCAGCCCCAGTGCCAGCCGAGGACGGTGCTCGCGAACGTCTTCACATCCGCGTCGGTGCCCTTGCCGCTGTTGGCCCAGGTGAAGGACGTACCCCACGAAATCGTGGACCCCGACTGGGAGTTGTCCCACACGCACTGGCTGCCGGTGGCCTTGTCACGTCCCCACTGGTTGTTGTTGACGTAGTACTTGCCGAGCGTGACGGTGTCGTCGGCCGTGCACTTCTTGCTCGACTCACCCGCCTGGGCGACGGTGACACCGGCGAGGGCCGCGAGGGCCACCGCGGTGGCGACCAGTGTCTTCCGCTTCTTCGACAGGCGGGGTCTGCGGTGTTGCATCGGGGGTCCTTCCGGGGGACGGTTCGTCTACGGCCCATCAGCGGCCGCTACGACCTCTCTGTGGTCGCCGGCCCGCCCGGAGGTTGCCTTCCCTTCATGGAGAATCCCGCTGAACCGACCTCGACGAGAAAGTGTCGAAGCGCTTCGACAACCTATGGACACCCACACCGCCTGAAGCTAATGTCGAACCACCCTCACCCGCCCTTGTCAGCAACGCGCACTGTCGAAGCGCTTCACAAAGCTTGGAGAGCTGGATGGTCACCCTCGCCGAGGTCGCCCAGCACGCCGGAGTCTCGGCGAGCACGGTGAGCTATGTCCTCAGCGGCAAGCGGTCCATCTCCGGAGCCACCCGGCAGCGGGTCGAGCAGAGCATCCGCGAGCTGGGCTACCACCCGAACGCGGGCGCCCGCGCCCTCGCCAGCAGCAGGTCGAACATCATCGCGCTGATGGTGCCGCTGCGCACCGACATGTACGTGCCGGTGATGATGGAGATCGCCATCGCCGTGGCGACCACCGCCCGCCTGCACGGCTACGACGTGCTGCTGCTCACCGGCGAGGAGGGTCCCGACGCGGTGCGCCGGGTCACCGGCAGCGGCCTCGCCGACGCGATGATCCTGATGGACGTCGAACTCGACGACGAGCGGCTGCCGTTGCTGCGCGGCACCGACCAACCCTCGGTACTCATCGGCCTCCCCGCCGACACCACCGGACTGACCTGCGTCGACCTCGACTTCGGGGCGACCGGCGCGCTGTGCGTGGAACACCTCGCCAAGCTCGGCCACCACGACATCGCTGTCATCGGCGAGGCCCCCGCGGTCTACGAGCGGCACACCGGTTTCGCCGAGCGCACCCTCGACGGACTCCGGTCCCGCGCACGGGAGTTGGGCCTGCGCGTGCTGCACCGGCCGTGCGAGGGCGGGTACGACGCGATGACGACGACCCTGGCCCGGATCTTCGACGAGCGCCCCGGCACCACGGGCTTCGTCGTGCAGAACGAGTCGGCGGTCGAGCCGCTGCTCGCCCTGCTGCGCCAGCAGGGCCGGGCCGTGCCGGAGGACGTGTCGGTGGTCGCGGTCTGCCCCGACCAGGTCGCCACCCAGGCCTCGGTGCGGCTGACGTCCGTCGCCATCCCCGCGCAGGAGATGGGCCGTTACGCCGTGGAGCACCTGGTGGCCAAGCTGGACGGCCACGGCAGCGACGAAGTCGTGCTGATCACACCGGAGTTGACGATGCGGGCGAGCACGGGACCGGCACCGTCGGCTTCTTGACCAACCACGCTCCACGTGTTTGTGCGGTTACCCCCTGTTCTGCTTTCCTCCAGGAGCACTCCTCGTGAATCAGCATGCCGAAATCCAGTCCGAGGTCAGCCTCGCGCAGTCCTCCCCCACCATCGGAACGTTCCGTGAGCGGGACGGCGCGCTGGAGTGGAGCGGCCGTCAGGAGACCCTGCGGATCGAACCGTGGGGGCCGGACGCGGTACGGGTCAGGGCCCGGCTCGGCGGCCCACTGCTCGACGGGCTGCCGGGCGCGCTCCTGGACGAGGCACCGGCCACCGAGGCGAGCGTCAAGATCGAGGACGGTCAAGGGACCCTGACCGTCGGCGACTTGACCGTCGAGGTCGACGCCGAGGGCCTGGTCCGCTTCCTGTGCACCGACGACTCCAGCGAGCTCCTCGCCGAGGCCCGCGCCCACTTCTGGTGGCCCGGCTCGCGCCTCTACACGGCGGTCGGCAACGGCCATCACCGCCTGGAGCAGCGCTTCGCCGCGTACGAGGACGAGAAGCTGTACGGCCTCGGACAGCACCAGCACGGGAAGTTGGACCAGAAGGGGCTGGTCCTCGACCTGGTGCAGCGCAACGCCGAGGTCGGCATCCCGGTGCTCGTCTCCAGCCGGGGCTACACCCTGCTGTGGAACAACCCGGCGATCGGCCGCGTGGAGCTGGCCGGCAACGGCACGCGCTGGGTGGCGGATTCGGCCCGGCAGATCGACTACTGGATCACCGCGGGCGACCCGGCCGACGGCCAGCGCCGCTACAGCGCGGTGACGGGCCGTACGCCGATGCTCCCCAAGTGGGCGGCGGGCTTCTGGCAGTGCAAGCTGCGCTACCGCACCCAGGCCGAACTCCTCGCCGTGGCACGGGAGTACAAGCGCCGCGAACTCCCCCTCTCCGCGATCGTCTGCGACTTCTTCCACTGGACGCACCTCGGCGACTGGAAGTTCGACCCGGCCGAGTGGCCCGACCCGGCGGCCATGGTCCGCGAACTCGACGAGCTGGGCGTGAAGTTGGTGGTGAGCGTCTGGCCGTCGGTGTCACCCCTGAGCGAGAACCACTCCGCCCTGGAACAGCGCGGCTACCTCATCGGCACCCAGTACGGCCCGATGGCCCACGCCGACTGGCCGGACAAGGGGGTCGCGTCGACGGTCCAGGTGGCGTTCTACGACGCGACGAACCCCGAGGCCCGAGACTTCCTGTGGTCGAAGATCCGCGACAACTACCTTGTGCCGTACGGCATTACGGCCTTCTGGCTGGACGCCTGCGAGCCCGAGCTGAAGCCGGGCTTCCAGGAGAACCTGCGGTACTGGGCGGGCCCGGGACTGGAGGTCGGCAACCTCTACCCGGCCGAGAACTCCCGTACGTTCGCGGAGGGGTTGCGCGCCGAAGGCGCCGGCGACGACGAGGTCATCACCCTCAACCGCTCGGCGTGGGCGGGCAGTCAGCGCCACGGCGCCGCGCTCTGGTCGGGTGACATCGGCACCGACTTCCCGACACTGCGCCGCCAGATCGCCGCGGGCCTCAACACCGCGCTGTCCGGCATCCCTTGGTGGAACACGGACATCGGCGGCTTCCACGGCGGCGACCCGGACGACCCGGCGTACCAGGAAGTCATGGTCCGCTGGTTCCAGTTCGGCGCGCTGTCCCCGCTGATGCGGCTGCACGGCTTCCGCGACCCGGGCATGCCGCTCGGCCCCGACATGACCGGCGGCCCCAACGAGGTCTGGTCGTACGGCGATCGGGCCCTGCCGATCCTGGAGAAGTACCTGCGGCTGCGCGAGCGACTGAAGCCGTACGTCCTCGACGTGATGCGCGCCGCGCACACGGAGGGGCTGCCGGTGATGCGGCCGCTGTTCCTCGAATTCCCCGGGGACCCGGCGACCTGGTCGGTCGACGACGCGTATCTCTTCGGCCCGGACCTGCTGGTCGCGCCGGTGCTGACGGCGGGCGCCACGGTCCGTACGGCGTACCTCCCGGCGGGCGCGTGGTGGACGGACGCGTGGACGGGCGAGACGTACGAGGGCGGTACGGCGGTCACGGTCGACGCGCCGCTGGACCGGATTCCGCTGTTCCTGCGGGACGGGGCGGCGTTGCCGGTGACGGAGTAGGGGTCGGGGCGCCCGGTGGGGGCGGGCGCCCGTGACGCTTCCGTTGCGCGGAACTGTGGCCTCCGTCACAGCCGTACCGATCTTGTTCTGCTGGACTCCTTCGATGGTGTTACGCAAGCTCGCCATCGTTGCGGGCCTCGCCGCGTTCGCCCTGTATCTCTGGGGTCTGCTGCACGTCCTCGGCGCGCTGCTGGAGGCGGAGGACGGCGGCACCGACTCGTCGCCGCTGCGGCCCTGCCGTACGACCGGCTGGCAGTACGACAAGAAGGCCCAGAGCGTCACCGACTACTCGGTGGACTTCGTTCCGCTCCGGTTCGTCTGCGAGACGTCGGACGGCGGGAGTTACGTCGCCGACACCGTTCCCGGGTACGTGAATCCTGCGGTGTTCGGCCTCGTGCTGACCGCGCTCGGCTGCTGGGTCTCTGCCCTCGTCGTGGCACCGCCCGGCCCTCGCGGAGTACGAGGACCGGGCGGCTGACTGACCTACATGCGGGTCAACTACTGGTGACGCTCTCGCTGTTGGTGGTGAAGTCGAGCCCGCCGGACGAGGACGTGATCTCGAACCCGAACTGCAGGTCCCCGATGGTCACGTTGCCGAACCAGCCCTTGGTGTCCTTGATCCACTTGAGGATCGACAGGACGTTGACCGTGCCGGAGCTGGAGTTCGAGGTGCGCACGAACGAGAACACGTCGTTGGCGCCGTTGTTGCCCTTGTAGACGGTCCAGGTGTGACCGCCCAGCGTGAGGGTGCCCTGCGAGGTGCCGAGCGGGCCGACGGCTCCGGTCTTGTTCATCCAGAGCATGATCTCGTAGTCGTAGTTGGTGTCCCAGATGTCGTACGACGTGTTGTACGCGCCGGACGACGGGACCGAGACGTTGTAGCTGCTGGACAGCGAACCGAGCGAGGTGATCGACTTGTTGATCACCTTCTTGGCGTTCGGATAGGCCTTGATACCACCGGTGTTGGGGTGGTTGGCGTTGACGCCCCAGTTGGTACCGGAGTTGGCCCAGATGCACTGGCTGCCGGCGCCGGAGCCCCAGATGTCGTTGTAGAGCGTGTAGCCGTTCAGAGTCGTGGTGCCCCACTGGTCGCAGGAGCTCCAGACGGCGGCGGAGGCGGGGGCCGACGCGAGCGCGACGGTGGCTCCGAGCGCGAGTGCGGGGGCGAGAACGGCCGTAAGTACGCGGCCCTGCTTGCGTGTTGCCATGGTGTCCCTTCCATGGGTGGGGGGAGGTGCGAGTGGCTACCGCGCCCCCAGGGTGAGGACGCGGTCTTCTCCGGCGACGAGGTCGAGCGGCTCCGTGCCGGAGGAAGTCCGGAGTTCGACGCGGTGGGTTCGGGACGGCCGGATCAGGGCCGTGGCGGAGTGGGGCGTCCAGCTCAGATCGACCTCCGCCCCGAACCTCGTGCGTACGCCGGTGAGTTGACCGTGCGGATACGCCGCCGGTAGCGCGGGCAGCAGGACCAGCCGGTCCGGGGTCGACTGCACGAGCGCCTCGACGACCACACCGGGCAGGGTGTGCGCGGCGTCCGCGTTGTAGACGTCGCGGTTCGGGTAGTGCGCGCTCATGAACGAGGCGTGGAAGAAGTCACCGTCGAGCACCTGCCCGAGGGCATGCGCGACCCGCTCGCCGTCGCGGAGGCGGGCGGCGACGAGCGCGTGGTGGAGGTGCCCGTGCGCGGAGTCGTTCTCGGCGCCCCGGAGTTGGAGCGCGCGCTGCGCGGCTGCGGCGAGGTGCGGGGTGTCGTAGGGGTTGATCTCGTCGAGGGGCCAGACACCGTAGAGGTGGCTGAGGTGCCGGTGGTCGTAGGTGTCGTCGAGGCCCGGCCAGGCCCATTCGGCAAGCGCGCCTTGGGAGTTGACCCGGTGCGGCGGCAGCCGGTCGGCGAGGGCGAGCCAGCGGAGGGCCTCTGGCGTACCCGGGTGGTAGGCGGCGGCCGTGTGGAGTGCGTGCCGGGCGGCGGACAGGTCCATCGCCGCGTCGATCGCGCCCCAGCTGGCGTTGGCGTTCGCGGGGCGGTTCTCGGGCGAGTAGGAGGGGACGACGACCACGTGGCCTTCGGGGGCGTCATGGGGTGCGGTGAGGAAGTCCTCGTAGAACACGGCGACTTCGGCCAGCACGGCGGCGGTACGCGGATCGCGGGCACCGCGCGTCTCGTCCTGGTCGACGAGCGGCTTGAGCAGCCAGTCCGCCCCGGCGGTCCACAGGTGCAGCGGGTACTCCCGGCTGAAGTGGTACGACAGCCCGGACTCCCCGTCGGTGTGCGCGGGCGCGACGACACCCCGGGCGCCGAAGACGGCACGGGCGTTCTCCCGCCAGTCGTCCAGCTGACGGTGAATCAAGGAGGCGAGAGCGTCGGTGACTTCGGTCAGGTCCGCGCTCGCGGCGGACGCGGTCTGAAGGTTGAGGTTCGCGTCGTTGGTGAACGCCCCCGACCAGGCCGTGTTCCAGTCGCCGGTCCACAGCCCAGTGAGCCGGGGCGGGAACAGTCCGCTGGAGGAGAGCAGGTGATACCGGCCGGCCGCGAAGAGCCGTTCGAGGAGGGCAGGGCTGCGGGGCCGCTTCAGCAACTCACTCCCAGGGAGGGCGCGTTCGGCATCGTCGGCGTGGAGATCGAGGGCGACGCGGGCGTAGGCCGTGCGGTGAAGCGCGAGGTGGCGGTCGAGGAGCGCGTCGTAGGCCTGCTGCCGGTCGGCGAGCAACTCCCGTAGCGCGCGCGTCTCCTCTACGACATCCAGCTCGCCGGTGTGGCGGCGGACTCGGGTGAGGAGGAGGACCTCGTCGGCCCCGGCGATCCGAACTCCCGCCGAGGTGAGCCGTGTTGTACCGCCGGTGACCACGGCGAGGGTGACTCCGGTGTACGCGCGGTCGCTGTCGGGATAGCGGACGCGGAGGGTGAGGACGGCGCCGTCGGAGGTGAGGAGCGTGCCGTGGCCGACGCCCAACCCGGATGGCGCACCCGGGAGTTGGTGCTCCTGGGCGAGGTCGAGGGTGAGGTCGGTGGCGGTGACGTGCTGGACGATCACATCGTCGGCGCGGGAGACGAAGACGCGGCTGCGCCAGTCGTCGCAGCGGGCGCTGACCTCGCCGGTGGTGAAGTCGACGGTACGGCGGTAGTCGCGCCCGGCCGCGCCGGACTGCCTGCGCAGCCGTAGCTGGAACGCCGGGTGGAAGGGCTGCACCCACTGGAGCGGGCGGCCGTCGGTGAAGCTCTCGGCGGCGGCGAGGTCGCCGGCGAGCAACCTGGCCTGGAGCGCGGGGAGTTCGGCGGCGAGGCGTGGGGGCCCGGCGTGTTCGGCGCCGTTCGGGCGGACGAGGGTGTGGTGGGTGACGATGACACGGTCGTCGTTCGGATCGCCGAACACGAGGACGCCGTGGTGGCCGTTGCCGCTGAGGAAGGCGTCCTCCCAGCGGGCGGCGGGGAGGGGCTCCCAGGTGGCGTGCGCGGGGCCGGGGGCCGGAGGGCCGGCCGGTGCGGGTTCGCTGGTCATGGGCGCAACACTGCCGCACCGTAGCGGCCGAGGGTGATCTCGCCCTCGGCGGTCGTGTCGGTGAGCACGTCGTGCCGGGTGCCGGGGAGCTCGACGGTGACCGGTTCGCGGCTGTGGTTCAGGAGGAACAGCAGTTCCCCGCGCCGTACGGCCTCGACGCCCGGGGGAAGCCCGGCGAGCACCGGTCGGACGCCCGCCCCGGCTGCCACCCGGGTGAGCAGGGTGCGCAGCGCGTGCGGTTCCGGGAGGGTCGAGACGTACCAGGAGCGGCCTGTGCGGAGGACGGCGGGAAGACCGTCCAACTCGCCGCCCTTGTAAGGAATCACCTCGTCGACGCCGTCGTCCTCCGGCTCGATCTCCTCGGACCACAGCGTCCCGCGCAGGCCCTCGCACTCCACCGTCTCCCCCGCGTCCAGCGGCCACCACTCGTGCAGGGTGCGGATGCCGAACAGTTCGCGGAGACGGGGGTCCATGCCGCCGGGGCGTACCCGGTCGTCCTCGTCGGCGATGCCGGTGAGGAAGCCGGAGATCAGGGTGCCGCCGTCGCGGACGTACGCGAGGAGGTTGTCGATCGCGGTGTCCGTGAGGAGGTAGAGCTGCGGGACGACGACCAACTTGTACGCGGACAGGTCGTGTTCGGGGTGGGCGAGGTCGGTGGTGAGGTGGGACTCCCAGAGGGCGCGGTGCCAGGCGCGGAGGACGTCCGGGTAGTCGACCTCGGTGGAGAGACGGCCGTCCTGCGCGCCGGCCCACCAGGCGTTCCAGTCATGCAGGATCGCGATGTCGGCGGTGATGTGAGTGTCCGTCACCTCGCCGCCGACACGGGTGAGTTCGGCGCCGAGCTGCTTCACCTCCTGGAAGGTGCGGCCCCGCTCCCCCGCGTGGCTGAGCATCCCGGAGTGGAACTTCTCGGCGCCCTGCCGGGATTGACGCCACTGGAAGTAGCAGACGGCGTCGGCGCCACGGGCCACGGCTTGGAGGGACCAGAGGCGGTTGAGGCCGCGTGGTTTCGGGTGGTTCACGCCGCGCCAGTTGACGGGTCCGGCGGCCTGTTCCATGAGCATCCAGGGACCGCCGTGCGCCTGGGAACGGGTCAAGTCCTGGACGAGGGCGGCGCTTTGGGCGCCGAGGGGATCGCGCGGATCGGGGTACAGATCGACCGAGACGACGTCCTCCTCCTCGGACCAGCGCCAGCCGTCCTGCCCCACCCACATCGGCATGAAGTTGGTGGTGACCGGAAGGTGCGGGGTGTGCCGGCGGACGATGTCGCGCTCGGCGGTGTAGCACTCCAGGAGCATGTCGGAGGTGAAGCGCCGGAAGTCGAGCACGTGGGTGGGGTTGTTGAGGTAGTGGGCGTGACGTGGGGGCAGGACGCCGTCCCAGGTGTCGTAGCCCTGGCTCCAAAAGGCGGTTCCCCAGGCCGAGTTGAGGGCGTCCAGCGTGCCGTACTTCGCGCGCAGCCAGCGACGGAAGGCGACGGCGGCCTCGTCGCCGTAGTCGAAGGTGCAGTACTCGTTGTTGATGTGCCACATCGTGAGCGCGAGGTGACCGGCGTAACGGGCGGCCAGGGCCTCGGTGATGGCGGCGGCGTGGCTGCGGTAGACGACGCTGGAGTGCGAGAAGTGCTGCCGTCCGCCCCACCACTCGATACGGCCGTCCGCGTCGCGGGGCAGCGTCTCCGGGTGGAGTCGGCCGAGCCACGGCGGCGGGGAGGAGGTGGGCGTGGCAAGGACGACGCCGATGCCGTTGTCATGCATGAGGTCCATCAAGCGATCGAGCCAGCCGAACTCCCGTGCCCCCGGCTCGGGTTCGAGCCTGGCCCAGGAGAAGACGCCGAGGGTGACGGAGTTGACGCCGGCGTCCTTCATCAGCCGGACGTCCTCGTGCCAGGTCTCCTCGGGCCACTGTTCGGGGTTGTAGTCACCGCCGAAGAGAATGCGTCCACGCGTGGCATCGCTGAGCTGAGGCATCAGAGCTGCTCCCCGTACTGGATGCCGCGCCCGTTGGTGGCGAGGTACACGCGCCCGTGGACGCGCGGATCACCGACGACGGCCTGCCCGACCCAACCCCACTGATGTTGGTCGTCGTTGATCCGCACCCAGGTCCTGGCCTCGTCGTCGGAGCGGTAGACGGCGGTGATGGTCTCGGTGGAGCCGACCTGGTAGATCGCGGGGTAGTCGGCGCCGGAGGCGGCCTTGCCGAAACCGAGCGTGTAGGAGGCCCAGCAACTAGCCACCTTCGAGAAGCTGACACCCCCGTCGACGGACCGGTAGAGCCCGTTCCACTTGACGCTGAGCCACAGGTCACCGGAGCGCCCGGGCGCCGCGACCAGCTGGAACTGACTGTCACCGGCGGGCAGTCCACCCGCACGCTGTGCGAACGAACGGCCACTGTCAGTGCTGGCGTATAGCGTTCCTGTGTCGGTGTCGTATGCGTAGAAGAGCGTCGGGTCGGCCGGGTCGGCGACCGGCGTGGCGCCCTTCGGGAAGGAGGAGACCTCGGTCCAGGTCGCGCCGTTGTCCGCCGAGCGGTGAGTTGGGTACTTCGTGCCGTCCCAGTGCACGAAGGACCACAGCAGCGTACCGCCGTCGGCGCTGGTGGCGATCGGCCCCGGTGAGTCCCCGGCGATGTCGGGCTGGGCAGCGAAGGGCGCCCAGCTCCGCCCGCCGTCGCGGGAGTACGCACCGTTGCCGTTGTCGCCGAAGCCCGTGCGGACGACGTAGGACGGCCTGCCCGCGGCCTGCGCGATCCCGGTCGCCGACCCGAACACGGGGTTCGTCGCCATGCCGCGCGACGGAGACGCCGTGAGCCGCTCGTGGTACATCACGCCGATGTCCCGCGAGGCGCTGATCAGGTGCGCCTCCCCGACCGGGGGCGAGATCAGCTGGATCACGGACGTCTCCTCCAGGCCACGGATCCGCGGCGCCCAGTGGGTGAGGTCACGGGTGCCGTAGAGCGTGGCGCCGGTGCCGTACACGACGTGCTTCGAGTCGTACGGGTCGACGGCCACGGCCTGGATCCACCAGCCGAACTTCGGCTGTTCAGCACCCCACTTGAGGAAAGGAGTCTCGGACACGTCGAAGACAGCGGCGTCCTTGAGGGACGTCCAGGTACGGCCGCCGTCGGTGGTCCGGTACAGGGTGTCGACGGCCGCCCAGCGGTTGTTGGTGGAGACGACGACGGTGCCGGCGCGCCGGGCGTCGACGGCGACCCCGCCGTAGCCGAAGGTGTCACTGGACCCGTCGGAAGTGGTCCCGCCCGGTACGACCGGCGTGACGTCCGTCCAAGTCCCGCTCACGACAGCCAACTTGTGCACACTGCCGGTGGACTGGCCGTTGGGCCCGGGCGCGTCGGCGTACGTCACGTACAGCTCACGGGAGCGTGCGTCGTACGCGGCCCGGATCGGGACCTTGGCGGAGGTGCCGGTGGGCTGCGCGGGGACGGCGGTCCAGGTGGTGCCGTCGGCGGTGCGGTAGAGGTTGACGGCGGTCGCGCTTCCGTCGCCGTCACCCCACCCGGCGTAGACGGCACGGCCGACGGCGACGAGGAAGGTGACGCCTTGGCCGGAGGCGCCGGCGGTAGCCGGGAACCCGGTCACGGCTGCCCAAGTGGCGCCCCGGTCGGTCGACTTGAGCAATCCGTCGTGCCGGGTGCCGAGCCACAAGGTGTCACTGTCACGCGGATCGACGAGCAGCCGCTCCCCCACCCCCCGCCCGTCCTCGTTGCCGCCGAGCTTCACGGTGAGGTCGGTGCGGGTCCAGGTGGCGCCCCGGTCCTCGGAGCGGAGGATCGCACCATTGCCGGCCCAGGACTGGGCGTATGTGCCGACCGCGAGGTACAGCCGGTCCGGGTGTGCGGGGTCGACGGCGAGGGCTTCCACCCCGAGCAAGTTCCAGTCGTCCCAGCCGAGTTGGTCGGTGAGGGGGGTCCAGCGGGCGGTCCGGTCGTCCCAGCGGTAGGCACCGCCGATGTCGGTGCGGGCGTAGGCGAGGCCGCGGACGGAGGGGTGGAAGAGGATGCCGGTGACGAATCCGGTGCCGCCGATGACGGCGTTACGCCAGCGATAAGCGGGGGTGGCCGTGGTGGCTTCCGCTGCCTGCGCCCTGGTGGTGAGAAGCGGCACGGTGGTAAGCGCGGCAACTGCAGTACCCGCGAGAACGGCACGCCGGCTCATTTCGGACGCGCGCATGACACACCTCGTTCTACAGAGAAACGGTCAGGGGAGTTCCTTTAGGGGCGCGGGGAACTGCGCGACCGGCCCCCACCCACCCGCAGACAAAAGACAACCGATTCAGCCCTTAACGGCGCCGGTAAGCATCCCCTTCTTGAAATGCCGCTGCACAAACGGCGAAAGCACAGCCACCGGCAACAAAGCCATCACCATGACCGCCATCTGAACGGCAAGCCCGGACAACTCCCCCGTCTTGATCGCCTGACCAAGCCCCACCGGAGCCTCCTGCTTCTGCACCAGCTGAATCATGACGTTCTGCAACGGCATCATGTCCTGGTCGTTCAAATACAGCGACGCATTGAACCAGGCGCTCCAATACCCGACGGCATAGAACAACGTGATGACAGCCAACACCGCCCGCGACAACGGCATGACGATGATCCACAGAATCCGGAAGTCACCGGCGCCATCGATCCGCGCACTGTCGATGAGTTCCTGCGAGATCCCCATGAAGAACCCGCGCAGCACAAGGATGTTGAAGACACTGAGCGCACTGGGCAGGATCAACGCGAGATAGCTGTCGGTCAGACCGAGTGACTGGACAAGCAGATACGTCGGGATGAGACCGGCGCTGAAGAACATCGTCGCCAGCATCATCATCAGGATCCACCGATGCCCGAGCGACCCGATACGCGAGAGCCCGTACGCGCACAGCACGGACACCGCCATGGAGAACGCCGTACCGACAACGGTGATGAGGACACTGATGATCGCCGCCCGGGTGACCTGCCCGCCGCTGAGAAGCTCCTTGTAGGCGACGAACGTGATGCCCTTGGGCACCATGACGAGCCCGCCGGCCTGGTCGATGGTCTTGCGCGAGGAGAGGCTGGTGACGAGGACGATCCACAGCGGGAAGAGGATGGCGAGACAGGCGAGGGTGAGGACGAGCCCTTTGCCCGCGAGACCGACCTTGCCGGGTTCCTCCTCCCAGGTGGGCCGAGGCGGCGCGGCCCAACGCCCCGGGGGCCGGTCGGACTTGGCGGACCTGGGACTCTCGACGGGTTGGTCGATGACGGCGGTCACTTCTTGTACACCCCCTGCTCGCCCATGAGGTGGGCCACTTTGTTCGCGGCGAGGACCAGCCCGAGACTGATCACGCCCTTGACGAGTCCCGCGGCGGCCGCGTAGCCGAAGTCCTGGTTGCGGACGCCGTTCCACCAGACGAAGGTGTCGAGGACCTCCGCCGCTCCCGGCCCCACGGCGTCGCGCTGGAGCAGGATCTGTTCGAAGCCGACGGTCAGCGCATCGCCCACCCTCAACACCAGCAGCAGCGCGATCACCGGCCGGAGTGCGGGCAGCGTGACGTGCCACATCCGGCGCCATCGCCCCGCGCCGTCCATCGCGGCGGCCTCGTAGAGATCGGGACTGACGGAGGACAGCGCGGCGAGGAAGACGATGATCCCCCAGCCCGCGTCCTTCCACACGCTCTGCGCGGTGATGAGGAACTTGAACGTGTTGGGGTCGGTCATGACGTCGAGGCCGTCGAAGCCGTGTTGGCGGAGCAGTTGCGAGAACAGGCCTGCCCCGCCCAGGAGTTGCTGGAAGACGGCGATGACCAGCACCCAGGAGAAGAAGTGCGGGAGGTAGAGGATCGCCTGGGAGAGCGCCCGGACCCGGGGCCTGACCACGCTGTTGATGAGCAGCGCGAGCAGGATCGGGATCGGGAAGAACAGGATGAGCTGGAGGAAGAACAGAACGAGCGTGTTCTGTACGGCACTCCAGAACGCGGAGTCCGCGAAGATCTGCTGGAAGTTCTCCAGGCCGACCCAGGGGCTGTGCAGCATCGAGACGATGCCGTTGTCGCTGACGTAGGGGTCGTAGTCCTCGAAGGCGACGATGTTGCCCAGAATCGGGAGGTAGTTGAAGACCAGGATGAGCAGGACGGCCGGCAGGGTCATCAGGAGCAGGACGCGGTCGCGTCTGAACCTGAGCCGCCAACTCACCTTCACCTTGGGGCTGTTGCGTCGGGGGCCGGTGCCGGCGCCGGACGCCTTCGGGGTCTTGCCCGTCGTGTCGGCCTCGGTCCTGCTCCGAGGCACCGTGCTGTGGGACACGGCCGTTCTCCTTGCCTCGGTACCCGGTCAGCTCGCCGCCGTGCCGTTGTCGTCGAGCAACTTCTGGTACCAGGCGCGGAGTTGGTCGCCGCCCTTGCTCTTCCAGTCCGACACGGCCTGCTGCATGTCGCTGATCTTCTTGCGGCCGCGGGTGATGTCGTCCTCCAACTGCTCGAAGTCGTTGAGGAGGTTGGTGTAGCGGCTCGGCTCGGTGATCTGCTGGCCGTAGAAGCTCGACTTCTTTGTGAAGGCGCCCATCCGCTGCTGCCACTCGACCTGTGCCTTGGCGACCTCGGGGAAGTCGGGGTGGGCGATCGTCGCGGCGGGGCTGGCGACCATGACATAGGCGTTGATGACCTCGTTGTTGCCCTGGTCGGTCTTGGTGGGGACACCGTTCTTGACGGTGTAATGGGTGCCCTCCACGCCGTAGTTGGTGAGCATGTACTCCTTGGTGCCGTACGGCGCGGCGGTGGCGTTGGCGACGGCCAGCGCGTCACGGATGACGGACTCGGAGGCCTTCTTGCTGATGAAGGCGAAGATGCCCGCCGGTTCGCCGGCCCAGAGGGTCGGGTCGCCGCCGTCGTGGCCGAAGAGGTCCATGCCCCAGATCTTGTAGGCCGGGTTCTGGGTGGCCTGTTCGGCGGTGCGGCTCCACCACTGCGAGATGTCCTGGGCGTAGATGAGGAACTCGCCCGCCGCGAACTTGGGGCCCGGGTCGGTGGCCGCGCTCTTGCCCAACTTGGCGTCGGGGTGCACGTATCCGGCGGCGAAGAGCTTGCGGGTCCACTCCAGCGCTTCGAGGTACTCCTGGGTCTCGACGCGGTTGACCAGCTTGCCGTCGACGAGGTTCCAGCCGAGCGACTTCTCGCTGCCGGAGAGCACGCCCCACATGTTGAAGGCGGTCCACTTCATGTCCAGGCAGGCCCAGCGCTTGGCCTTGGCGTTGGTGATCTCCTTGGCCAGGGCCATGAACTCGTCGGCGGAGGTGGGGACTTCGTACCCCTCCTTGTCGAAGATGTCCTTGCGGTAGAGCGGCACGATGTTGGGGACGTACGAGGACGGCATCGGCAGTCCGCGCAGCTTGCCGCCGAAGATGCAGCGCTGCCAGGCGTCGGAGGGGATCGCCGCGAGGTTCGGGTAGTCCTTGGCCTTGTCGCCGGCGAGGTAGGGGCCGAGGTCGGCGAACTTGCCGATGATGGCGCTGGGTATCTTGCCGCCCATGTTCCAGCCGGGGACGACCACGACGTCCGGGATGTCGCTGGAGGCGAGCACCGCGCCGAGCTTCTGGTCGTAGGTGTTGCCGTCCTGGTTCTGCCAGGCCACGTCGACGCCGATGAGGCTGTTCATCGCCTTGTAGTAGGCGTTGTCGCTCTTCGGCGGCGAGCCCCAGAACGGCGCCATGATGGTGACCTTGCCGCCCTTGCCGAGCTTCTTCGGCACCGAGGTCTTCAGCGTGGCGAGGTCCAGCTTGCTGGAGAAGCCGATCGCGGAGCCGTTCTTGGAGGGGAGGTCCGGGGTCACCACGTTGCTGGCCACGAACGCCGGCAGCAGCTTCTTGACGCCCTTGCCCTCCGAACTGCCCCCGCCCGACCCGCTGTCCGAGGCGCCGCAGGCGGAGAGCAGCGGTACCCCTCCCGCCACCGCTGCGGCGACGACCGCCGTGGAGGCGAGGAAGCTTCTCCGGCTGGGAGCGGAGGCGGCGGAGGCGTTCGGCGTCATTGCGTCAACCCTTCATGGCGCACCAGGACACCCGGCGGTGGAGCCGTCGGCTGCGGTGTCTTGAGTGGAACAGAGCACTTAGTCGAAGCGCTTCGATGTTGCTGCGAGGTTAAGTGAACACCCAAGGGTGCACAAGGGTCGCTCCCAAGATTCCTCGGAGGCGTGGGGCATGACCTGTCCGTATGTGCTGCTTGAAATAACGGTGAAGGTCTCTTGACACCTGACCCGCATCGAATCAGCATCGAAGCGCTTCGAAAGAGCCGCACCGCTCCATCGCAAGGGGAACCCCACGTGACCGCACAAACGCCGCCTACGCCGCCTTTCCGCGATCCGCACCTGCCGTTCGCGAAGCGCATCGACGACCTGCTGGCACGGCTCACCCCCGACGAGAAGGTCGGCTTCCTGCACCAGTACGCGCCCGCCGTGGAGCGTCTGGGCGTGGCCGCGTTCCGCACCGGCCAGGAGGCCCTGCACGGCGTCGCGTGGATGGGCCCGGCGACGGTCTTCCCGCAGGCGGTGGGCCTGGGCGCGACCTGGAACGAGGAGCTCGTACGACGGGTCGGCGACGCGGTGTCCAAGGAGGTCCGCGCGATGCGCGCCCGCGACGACCGCGTCGGCCTCAACGTGTGGTCCCCGACGGTGAACCTGCTGCGCCACCCACTGTGGGGCCGTAACGAGGAGGGCTACTCGGAGGACCCGAAGCTGACCTCGGCGATCGCCACCGCGTACACGCGCGGCCTGCGCGGCGGCCACCCGACGTACTGGCGCACGGCCCCCGTCCTCAAGCACTGGCTCGCCCACAACAACGAGACGGGCCGCGACATCTCGTCGTCCTCCGTCCGCCCGCGCGTGCTGCACGAGTACGACCTGCGCGCCTTCCGCGAGACGGTCGAGGCGGGCGCGGTGGCGGGGGTGATGCCCGCGTACAACCTGGTCAACGGCCGCCCCAACCACGTCTCGCCCTACCTCCGCGAGCATCTGCGCACCTGGACCGACGAGGACCTGCTGGTCTGCTCGGACGCGGGCGCGCCCTCCAACCTGGTCGACTCCGAGCACTACTTCGACACCCACGAGCAGGCGACGGCGGCCTCGCTGCTGTCGGGGGTCGACAGCTTCACGGACCACGGCACGGACGGCTCGACGATCGTGGCGCGGGTCCAAGGGGCCTTGGACCAGGGCCTGTTGACGGAGGCCGACGTCGACGCGGCGGTCCGCCGTCAGCTCTCGGTTCGGTTCCGGCTCGGCGAGTTCGACCCGGCGCAGGACCCGCACGCGGGCATCGAGGACTTCGACACTCCGGCGCACCGGGCCCTCGCCCAAGAAGCCGCCGAACAAGCGGTCGTCCTCCTCAAGAACGACGACGCCCTGCTGCCCCTCGCCCACGACACGCGTCTTGCCGTCGTCGGCCTGCTCGCGGACGAGTGCAAACTCGACTGGTACAGCGGCACGTTGATCCACCGCTCCACCCCGCTGGAGGGCCTGTACGAGCGATTCGGCGCCGAGCGCGTCGAGTTCGCGGAGGGCGTGGACCGGGTCAAGCTGCGCACCGCCCAAGGTACCTACCTGCACGTCCCGTTGGCGGACGTGGCCGACGAAGTGCGCGGCGCCGAGGGCGCGTTGGACCCGGCCCTCCTCGCGGGCCGCACCGACCTCCCGCCCCTCACCACGGACGACACCGGCACCGAACTCGCCCTCGTCGACTGGGGCGAGGGCGTCCTCACCCTCCGCGCGCCCGACGGCCGTTACCTCTCGGTCGCCGACGACGGCTACGTCCGCGCCTCCGCCGACCAGCCCGGAGGCTGGGTCGTCCAGGAGACATTCCGCCTGGAACCCCATGAGAACGGTCACCTCCTGCGGCACATCGGTACGGGTCGCCACGTCTCTGTCGCCGCCGACGGCGTGAAGGTTGCCGAAGAAGGGTCGGACGTTTCCGAAGAGGGCGGAGAAATCTTCGAGTTGGTGATCGCCGAGCGCGGCGAGGACGCGGTGGCCCGGGTCGCGGAAGCGGCGGACGTGGTGCTCGTCGTCGCGGGCAACGATCCGCACATCAACGGCCGCGAGACCGAGGACCGTACGACACTCCACCTCCCAGCCCACCAGGAACGCCTGCTGCGCGCGGCCCGCACCGCGAACCCGAACACGGTCCTGGCGCTCGTCTCCGCGTACCCGTACACGGTCGACCCGGCCGACCTCCCGGCGATCCTGTGGACCGCCCACGGCGGCCAGGCGGCGGGCACGGCCCTGGCCCGCGTCCTCGCCGGCGACGTCTCCCCCGCGGGCCGCCTCCCGCAGACCTGGTACGCCGCCGACACCGACCTGCCCGACCTCCTCGACTACGACGTGATCGGCGGCCGCCAGACGTACCTCTACTTCGAGGGCACGCCGCTCTTCCCCTTCGGCCACGGCCTGTCGTACGCGTCCTTCGGGTACGGCCACCTGACGGCACGGGTCGAACTCGACGCGGTGCACGTGCAGTTCACGGTCACCAACACCGGCGACGTGGCGGCGGACGAGGTCGCGCAGCTGTACACGCGTGCCGCCGACCCGTCGGTCCCGCGCCCGCGCCGCGAACTGATCGCGCACCGCCGCGTGACCCTCGCGCCCGGCGAGGCAGCGGTGCTCTCCTTCGAAGTCCCGCTGTCCGCCTTCGAGTTCTGGGACGTGGCGCGGGGCGCCCACCGCGTCGAACCGGGCGGGTACGACCTCCTCGTCGGCGCCTCCAGCGAGGACATCCGCCTCCGCACGACGGTGACACTCACCGGCGAGCCCGCCGCACCCCGCCCCCTCCTCCAACACGGCCTCAATGCGGCCGACTTCGACGAGCAGTCCGGCGGCGAGATCGTCGACCGCACGAAGGTGACGGGCGACGCGGTCACCCCGGCGCAGGGCGGTACGGCCGAACTGACCTACCGGCACTGCGACTTCGGCGCCGGCGTCACCGAGGTGACCGTAGAGGTCGCGGGCGAGGGCATCGTAGAACTGTCCCTGGACGGCGGCCCGGCGCTCGCCCAACTCGCCCTGCCCGCACCGGCGTCGGGGCCATACGACTACACCACGCTCGGCGCCGGGATCGTCGCCGAGGGCGTGCACGACGTGCACATCACGCTGCGCGGCCCGTTGCGGCTCGCGCACGTCGGCTTCTCCGGCTGAGGGTCCGGAAGCAGGCCGACGGAAAGTAGGGGGCCCGGCACCGGAAGGCATCGGTGCCGGGCCCCCTACTGGGAGACTATATGAAAATGGTTCCCATTAGCTAGGGCTGTCTGGTGAGAGGACGGTCAGAGCGCGAGGCCGGTCAGCACCAGAACCCGCTCATAGGTGTAGTCGTCCATCGCGAACTTGACGCCCTCGCGGCCGACGCCGGACTGCTTGGCGCCGCCGTACGGCATCTGGTCGGCGCGGTAGGACGGGACGTCGCCGATCACGACACCGCCGACCTCAAGGGCGCGGTGGGCGCGGAAGGCGACCTGCACGTCGTGGGTGAACACCCCTGCCTGGAGGCCGTACTTGGAGTCGTTGGCGGCGGCGAAGGCGGCGGCCTCGCCGTCCACCTTCGTCACGGTCAGCACCGGTCCGAAGACCTCCTCGCAGGAGATCGTCGTGTCGGCCGGTACATCGGTGAGGACGGTCGGCGCGTACGAGGCGCCGTCGCGCTTGCCGCCGGTGAGGAGGGTGGCGCCCGCCTCGACGGCCTCCTGGACCCACGACTCGACGCGCTGCGCGGCGGCCTCGCTGACCAGCGGCCCGACGTCGGTCTTGGCGTCGCTCGGGTCACCGGTGACCTGGGCCTCGACGGCGGCGACTATGCGCGGGAGCAGCCGGTCGTAGACCGAGGCGTCGGCGATGACGCGCTGCACGGAGATGCAGGACTGGCCGCCCTGGTAGTTCGAGAAGGTGGCGATGCGGGTCGCGGCCCAGTCGAGGTCGGCGTCGGAGGAGTAGTCCCCGAGGACCACGGCCGCGCCGTTGCCGCCCAGCTCCAGGGTGCAGTGCTTGCGCGGCACCGAGTCCATGATCGCGTAGCCGACCTTCTCCGAACCGGTGAAGGAGATCACCGGCAGCCGCTCGTCCTGGACGAGGGCGGGCATGTGGTCGTTGGCGACCGGCAGGACGCTCCACGCGCCGGCGGGCAGCTCGGACTCGGCGAGCAGGTCGCCGATGATCAGGCCGGAGAGCGGGGTGGCCGGGGCCGGCTTGAGGATGATCGGCACGCCGGCCGCGATCGCGGGGGCGATCTTGTGGGCGCAGAGGTTCAGCGGGAAGTTGAAGGGCGCGATGCCGAGGACGACGCCCTTCGGGAAGCGCCGGGTGAGGGCGAGCCGGCCCTGGCCGCCGGCGTCGGTGTCGAGGCGCTGGGCCTCGCCGCCGTTGAACCGTCGGGCTTCCTCGGCAGCGAACCGGAACACGGAAACGGCACGGCCGACCTCGCCACGCGCCCACTTGATCGGCTTGCCGTTCTCGGCGGAGATGAGCTGCGCGATCTCCTCGGTGCGCTCGACGAGACGCCGGCTGACGTGGTCGAGGGCGGCGGCGCGGACATGGGCGGGGGTGGCGGCGAACTCGTCCCGTACGGCGTACGCGGCGGCCACCGCCTCCTCGACCTGGGCGTCGGTCGGCACGCTGACCTTGCCGACGAGGCGGCCGTCCCAGGGCGAGGTGACGTCGAAGGTGTCCTCGCCGGTGGCCTGGCGGCCGGCGAGCCAGAAGGCGTGGGTGGTGGCCACAGTTTCGTTGGGCATTGCGTGTGCCGGCCCTTCCGCGTTGGGGGTGCGTGTACTCGGTGCTGGTACTCGTGCTGGTACTGGGTGCTGCATGGTGCTTCTCGGTCAACCGTAGGTGCGGGGAAGCGGGGGTGCGTTTGTCCGAGCCGTAGCAGTGCCGGGCCGGGACACTCCAGTTCGGCAGATGCCGCCTACTCCGCGGCGGCCGTCGCCTTCAACGCCAGCCACAACTCCATCCGTACATCGGGATCGTCCAGCGACCGCCCGAGGATCTCCTCGACCCGCCGCATCCGGTACCGCAGGGTGTGCCGGTGCACCCCGAGGTCCGCGGCCGCCGCGTCCCACTGCCCGTGCCGGGACAGCCACGCCCGCAGTGAGGCGACGAGATCCCCGCGCCCGGTGGCGTCGTGCTCGGCGAGCGGCCGTAGCAACCCGTCCGCGAAGGCCCGCACCGCGTCGTCGGCGAGCAATGGCAGCACGGACCCGGCGGCCAGTTGCTCATGCTCGACGAGCACCCGCCCCCGCCTCCGCGCCACGGACAACGCCTGCTCGGCCTGCTTGTACGCGGCTGCGGCGGCGATGGGACCGGCGGGCGCGGAGAGCCCCACGACGAGTTCGTGCTCCTCGCCGCCCTGTTCCTGTCCGCCGACCGCCCGCTCGCCCTCCAGCGTCGCCGCGTACTCCGCGCACGCCTCGACCGCGGCTCCGCCGTCGACGGCGAGCACCACCAGCCGTTCGGGCCCTTCCGGTACGACGAGGACGGCCTCGCCGGAGCGTGCGGCCGCCGACTCGACGACCTCGGCGAGCCCGTCCAGGGGCTCACCGTCCGTCGACTCCCCCACGATGATCCGGAACGGCGCGTCGAGCAGCCCGCCGTACAGATCCCCGGCGACCGCCCGGGCGTGGTCCGGGTGCCCGGCGAGCAGCAGCCGCAGCACGGCCGCGCCGATCCGCTCATGGGCGGCCTGGAGCGACCGCGAGCGTTCCGTGGTGAGGGTCAGCAGCGCGATCGCGGAGTGCACGGCGTACCGCTCCGCCGTCCCGAGCGCGGCCGCGGTCCCTACGGCGAGTGCGGCGCGGGGGCGGCGGCCGGTGCCGAGGGTGTGCAGTTCGACGCGGTCCTCGTTGTCGGGGCCGCCGACCACCGAGGAGGCCGGTGCGGGCCGGTCCCGGAGCCGTTCCACGTCCGCTGTGAGCCGGGCGGCGCGGCGGCCGGCCCACTCCGGGGCGGTGGCGACGACGGCGCCGGACGCGTCGTAGAGCGCGGCCCAGCCGTCGACCTGCGCGGCGAGGGCGGAGAGGAGTCCCTCGGGGCCGTCGGTGAGGGCCTGCTTGGTCAGCTCGCGCTGGGCGGCGAAGCCGGCGGTGACGGAGCGGTACTGGTCGGCGGCGATCGCTGCGGAGACGGCCTTGCTGATCGCGATGAAGGGGGTGCGGCGGGGGACTTCGAGCAACGGCAGCCCCTCTTCCGCCGCCGTGTCGACGAGCGCCTTCGGGATCTCGTCGTAGTTGACGCCGACGGCGAACCCGAGCCCTACGACCCCCGCGCCCACCAGCCGCTTCACATACCGCCGCATGGCCTTCGCGTCCTCCGCGTCCAGCTTCAGCGCGGTGATCAGCAGCAGCTCGCCGCCCTCCATGTACGGCACCGGATCCGCCAGCTCACTGGCATGCACCCACCGCACGGGCACGTCCAGCCGGTCCTCGCCGGCGCGCACGGTGAGCTTGAGCGCGGAGTGGTGGACGAGGGAGGCGAGCGTGGGGGGCATGGTGCCTTCAGGTGGAGGAAGAACGGACGATCATGTCGATCTTTTGGCCGTCACGTATGAACGGCCTGTGCCGATTCTGCCTCACCGTATGGTCGCCACGTACCCGTATGTCCGGTTCAGCGCCCCTGCGCCCGCAGATCCACCAGCAGCGGCGGCGCGTGCTCCCCCTTCACGCTGGTCAGGGACAGCACGGCGTGACCGGCCGGCACCCCGTGCGCCAGTTCGGACGCGGACCAGCGCTCCCGCTCCACCTGGCGGACGGTCACGGCCTCCGTGGTGACGGCCTTGCCGGTGACCAGTTTGCGGAGGGCGTGGATGGCGCGGGTCATGGGCTGGTCGGCGAAGACGGTGTGCTTGGCGACGTCCTTGGTCTCCACCCACTCGGTGCCCCAGGCATGGGCGAAGCGGCTGCCGTCCCAGGTGGTGACACCGGCCAGCGCCATGCGGCAGCCGACGGCGCCGTACAGCGGGCCGTGCAGGGCCTCGGGCACGTCGCCGACGGTGCGCAGGGCGAGGACGACACCCGCGTCCTCGGAGCGCAGCCGCTGGATCCGGCGCAGCGACTCGGTGTTCACCGTGCCGGTGGCGTCGTCGAGGACGAGGCAGGCGAAGTGCCCGCGCTCACGGCCACGGACCACCGCGGCGAACTGCGCGAGGACCAGCCGGGTGAGCAGCCGGCCCGCCTCGTCGTGCCCGTGCTCGGGCAGGTCGATGCGGACCCGCAGCGGATGGTGGGCGACGGCGCGCAACGAGAACGGCCGTACGGTCCCGCCCCCGCGCCGAAGAACTCGGCGAACACCGGGCGGTCGAGCAGCGCGAGCCGGTCGGCGAGGGCCTGGCCGGGGTCGTTGCCACCGCCGGCATGGCGCATGCGGGAGTCGAGTTCGCGGCGCATCACGGCGTGCCGGTCGTCGGTGAGCGCCGCGCTCAGCTCCGCCAGGGCCCTCGGCTCGCTCTCGAGGAGTTCGCGCAGCACGGGCAGTGCGGGGAACCTGCCGTACGCGGCCCGGTAGGGGCCGAGGAGCTGGGCCAGGACGGTGGCCGAACGCTGGGTGTCCACGGAGTCGAGGTCGCCGACGAGCGCCTCCGCGAGCAGGGCGGCGGCCTCGTCGGGGTCGTGGGACTCGGCGTACGGGTCGAGGTCGTGGACGGACGCCGGGTCGCCGACGCGGACGATCACGTCGAACCCGTCGTCCGGGCCGAGCGGCGCACCGGTGGCGCACACCACGACGACGGCGCACCGGCCGGTGAGGGCCTGGAGGGTGAGGTTCTCGACCACCGGCCGGACCACGTGCCGCGTCTTACCCGAGCCCGAAGGCCCGACGACGAGCAGCGAGGTCCCCAGCGTGTCCGGGCCGAGCGCGCTGCCGACGCCGCGATAGGCGAGCGGGATGCGCTCACCCGGCGCCCAGGTGCCGATCCGCACCTGGCCGTCGAGCAGGTCGTGCCGCGCGGTGCGGCTCGGCAGGTCGCGGGAGCCGGAGGGGTGGATCCAGGCGCCGCCCCCGGAGCGCAGCACGGTCTGGGTGAAGGACGTGAGGTCGCCGGTCCGCCGGGCCCGCTTCCAGGCGTGCTCGACGCGCGCGCAGTCGACGTCGTTCATCCGCCCCGCCCGCACCTCGGCGGTGAGCACGTCCGCGGCCTCGAACTGTCCCGCCTCCCGCAGCTCGGCCCAGTGCGACCGTGACCCGGCGCCCGGTGCCTGCCCGGGGACGACTGCCGCAGCCGCGGTGCCGCCCGCGCCGGACCGCTCCCGGAGCAGGGACAGCCAGCCGCCGATGCGGGCGAACGGCCAGACGACCAGCAGACCGATGACCAGGTAGAGCAGGTTCCCCACCAGCGGCGTGGAGATGAAGTCGTAGCCGCCCGGGAAGAGGTTGACGAGGTGGTACACCGGACCGGCGACCGGAAGCGCGTTCCAGCCGACACCGGGGAAGATTTTCGGGACCACCACCAGGTTCACGGCGATCACGGCGCCCAGCAGGGCGAGCAGCGCCCTGACCGGCTGCGGACGGCGCGTGACGAGGTGCCGGATGATCTCCGGCCAGCTCCCCAGGCGCCCCATGCCGTAGACCAGGATGCCGAAGAAGACGCCGTCGGCGACCGTCACGGCGTCGAGGCCCTTGCCCTTGGGTGTCGTGGTGCCGGCCCACCACCAGTCGCCCGGGGTGAGCACCCTCAGCAGTGCCCATTGGTAGGGGATGCTGCCGTGCTTCCACAGCGACCACAGCACCATGCCCACGACGAGCGGGACGACGACGCCGACGATGGTGATCGGTGACAGCCGCTCCGTGTTCCGTTCCGGCTTGGGCACGCGGTATCCGAAGCGCCAGATGCCGGGTCCGGCGGCGGGCCGGGGTTCGTCGAGCCAGTCGGCCACGGTGGGGCCGGCCGCGCTCGGCGCGTGCGCCGGCCTCGGCGGTACGGCGTGCTGTCCCGGCGGGTCCGCCGGTCCCGCCGGACGCGGCACAGGATTCGCCCGTGTGTCTCGCGCGTCCCGCGTCCCGTCGCTGTCCATCGCCCTCGCCCCTTGACCAGCCGTTCCGTACACCGTCAGCGAGTCAATCTAACGCGCCCACAAGGGGAGTTCACCGCTTACGGGGCCGGGTCCACACCGATCCTCGCGACAACGGCACTGTCCACCACGGACAACCCCCACCCCCGACACCGCCCACATGGAGCATGCCCACCCCCGGCCACCCGCCCTAGCCTGCGAGAAAGGAAGAAAGAAGAAAAGCGTCCGCACCACCCCAGGAGCCCCTCATGACCGCTGTTCCGCAGGAGCGCCGCGTTCTCACCGCCATCCCCGGCCCGAAGTCGCAGGAGCTGCAGGCCCGCCGTACCGCCGCGGTCGCGGCCGGTGTGGGCTCCGTGCTGCCCGTGTTCACCGCGCGCGCCGGCGGCGGGATCATCGAGGACGTCGACGGGAACCGGCTCATCGACTTCGGTTCCGGTATCGCCGTGACGTCCGTCGGCGCCTCCGCCGAGGCAGTCGTACGCCGTGCGAGCGCGCAGCTCGCCGACTTCACCCACACCTGTTTCATGGTCACGCCCTACGAGGGCTACGTCGAGGTCGCCGAGGCGCTCGCCGAGCTGACTCCGGGTGACCACGCCAAGAAGTCGGCGCTGTTCAACTCCGGTGCCGAAGCCGTCGAGAACGCCGTGAAGATCGCCCGGGCCTACACCAAGCGGCAGGCCGTCGTCGTGTTCGACCACGGGTACCACGGCCGGACCAACCTCACGATGGCGCTGACCTCGAAGAACATGCCGTACAAGAACGGCTTCGGGCCGTTCGCGCCCGAGGTCTACCGCGTCCCGGTCGCCTACGGCTACCGCTGGCCGACCGGTCCGGACAACGCCGGTGCCGAGGCCTCCGCGCAGGCCATCGACATGATCAACAAGCAGATCGGCGCCGACAACGTCGCCGCGATCATCATCGAGCCCGTCCTCGGCGAGGGCGGTTTCATCGAGCCGGCCAAGGGTTTCCTGCCCGCTCTCAGTGAATTCGCCAGGGCCAATGGGATCGTCTTCGTCGCCGACGAGATCCAGTCCGGGTTCTGCCGTACGGGTCAGTGGTTCGCGTGTGAGGACGAGGGTGTCGTCCCGGATCTGATCACGACCGCGAAGGGGATCGCCGGCGGGCTGCCGCTCGCCGCCGTCACCGGGCGCGCCGAGATCATGGACGCCGCGCACGCCGGGGGCCTCGGTGGCACCTACGGCGGCAACCCCGTCGCCTGCGCCGGTGCGCTCGGCGCCATCGAGACCATGAAGGAGCTGGACCTCAACGCCAAGGCCAAGAACATCGAGTCGGTCATGAAGGTCCGGCTCGGCGCCATGGCGGAGAAGTTCGACATCATCGGCGACGTGCGCGGGCGCGGCGCGATGATCGCCATCGAGCTCGTCAAGGACCGTACGACCAAGGAGCCGAACCCGGAGGCGACCGCCGCGCTCGCCAAGGCGTGCCACCAGGAGGGGCTGCTGGTCCTGACCTGTGGCACCTACGGCAACGTGCTGCGCTTCCTGCCCCCGCTGGTCATCGGGGAGGATCTGCTGAGCGAGGGGCTCGACATCATCGAGCAGGCGTTCGCACGTATCTGAGCCATCCCCCGCCCGCGTCCGAGCCACCCCGCCCGTGCGTCCCGGCCACACGCAACTCCCAGCTCCCGCACAGGAGTTGAGCCTCACGCGCCCCAACCGCCCCACCCGTTTCATCCACAGCGATTCCACGGGCGGGGCGGCGGGCGTCAGGCCGTGTGAAGAAGGTGTGCGGGGTGCATGACGGGACGCGATTCCGCCTGTCGTACCCGCAGCCACTGCCGTAGGTTCTACCCAGATGAGAGATACACCCCGCCCACAGGGGACTGTGGGCGACTTCAGGACGAGGCCTCCCCAGCTTCGCCCTGGTCGTGCCCTCGCGCACACAACAGGAGCCTCTGGCTCCGAATCTCCTCACCGATCGGACAGTCGCCCGCCCCAAACCCCCCGGGGCGGTCGGCCCGCCGATCCGGACGGCCGGCCTGGAACTACCCCCCCTGTTCCAGGTCGGCCGACCTCCTTTCTCTGGCTGCTTCTCGCCCTTCCCGCGCTCCTCTTCGCGGTGGTCACCTGGCAGGTCGCGGCCGACGGCCCCCTCCTCAGCCTGGACACCCGCCTCAGCCGCGCCCTCGTCCACCCGGACCGCGCCTCCGAACTCCTCGCCGACCTCGGCAACATCCAGGTCGCGGTCCCGGTCCTCGTCGTCGTTCTCGTCTACGTCGGCCGGCGCGGCCGTGCCAGTGGTACGGACCGCTGGTGGCTGCCGCCCCTCGCGGCGGCCGTGCTGATGGCCCTGGTCCCGGCGATCGTCGTCCCCTTCAAGGAACTGATCGCCCGCGGCGGCACCCCGGCGGTCCCGCCCGGCACCGGCTACTACCCCTCGGGCCACACAGCCACCGCGATGATCGCCTACGGCTCCGCGACTCTGGTTCTCCTCCCTTGGCTCCGGACGTCGTACGCCCGTCGCGGAGCCGTCATCGCCTGCGCCCTTCTCGTCGCCTGCGTCAGCTTCGGCCTGGTCAGGCGGGGCTACCACTGGCCACTGGACGTGGTGGCCAGTTGGTGCCTCGGTACGGTGCTGCTCACTTCACTGCGGCTGTTCCTCAGCCGAAGTAGCCGTCGAACGTCTTCTGGAACTCCCAGTTCGAGTACCGGTCCCAGTTGATCGACCAGGTCATCAGTCCGCGCAGGGTCGGCCAGGTGCCGTGCGTCGCGTACGAGCCGCAACTCACCTTCTTCGTCAGGCAGTCCAGGGTCTTGGTGACCTCGGCCGGGGCGACATAGCCGTTGCCCGCGTTGACCGACGCCGGCATGCCGATGGCGATCTGGTCGGGGCGCAGGGCCGGGAACATGTTGGTCGTGTCGCCCGCGACCGGGAAGCCCGTGAGCAGCATGTCCGTCATCGCGATGTGGAAATCGGCGCCGCCCATGGTGTGGTACTGGTTGTCGAGGCCCATGATCGGGCCCGAGTTGTAGTCCTGGACGTGCAGCAGGGTGAGGTCGTCGCGCAGGGCGTAGATGACGGGGAGATACGCCCCGCACCTCGGGTCCTGGCCGCCGAACTTGCCGGTGCCGTAGAACTGGTAGCCCATCTGCACGAAGAACGTCTCCGGCGCCATGCTCAGCACGAACTTCGCGCCGTACTTGGCCTTCAGGGTCTTCAGGGCCGCGATGAGGTTGACCACCACGGGAGTTGTGGGGCTCTTGAAGTTCGTGTCGCTCGCGTCCAGCGACAGTGAGTGGCCCTCGAAGTCGATGTCGAGTCCGTCGAGGCCGTAGGTGTCGATGATGTTCGAGACGGAGGAGACGAAGGTGTCGCGGGCTGCCGTCGTGGTGAGTTGGACCTGGCCGTTGGCACCGCCTATGGAGATCAACACCTTCTTCCCCGCCGCCTGTTTGGCCTTGATGGCCGCCTTGAAGTCGGCGTCGCTCTCGACGTTCGCGCACTCGCTGACCGGGCAGCGGTTGAAGCGGATGTCGCCCGAGGTGGCGGAGGTGGGTTCGCCGAAGGCCAGGTCGATGACGTCCCAGCTGTCGGGGACATCGGCCAGGCGCGTGTAGCCGGAGCCGTTGGCGAAGCTGGCGTGGAGGTAGCCGACCAGGGCGTGGGTCGGCAGTCCGGAGGTCGGGCCCGAGCCGGTGGACGTCGTCGCGGTGACCGCCGTCGACTTGGCGGACTCGCCCGCGTCGTTCACCGCGGTGACCTGGAAGCTGTACGCCGTCGCGGCCGACAGCCCGCTCACGGTGGCCGAAGTGCCACTCGCCGTCTGGACCTTGACCCCGTCGCGGTAGATCGCGTAGCTCGTCGCGCCGGTGACGGCGGACCAGGAGAGGGCGACGGAGGAGGACGTGATGGAGCCAACGGCCAGGCCGGTCGGGGCAGTTGGCGGCTGTCCTACGTTCCCTGCCGGGCCGGTGAGGGAGATGTCGTCGGCGTAGTAGGCGCCGGTGGCGTACCAGCCGTGGGTGTAGATCGTGACCTTGGTGGTGGACGGGCCGGTGCGGAAGCTTGTCGTCAACTGCTGCCAGTCGGGGGCCGATTGGGTCCAGGTGGAGACGTCGGTGGTGCCGGTGCCGCTCGCGCCGAGGTAGACGTAGCTGCCGCGGACGTAACCGGCGAGCGCGTACTGGGAGTTGGGCTGCACGGTCACCGTCTGCGCGCACTGGGCGTAGTCGTTGCCGGCCGGGGTCGCCTGCAACGCCGAACTGCCGCCGTGCACGGGCGACTTGACCGCCGTACCGCTGTTCGCGGTACAGGACCAACTGTCGAGGCCCGCTTCGAAGCCTCCGTTCTTCGCCAGGTCCGCGTCGGCCGCACGGGCGGCCGACGAGAGCGCGGTGAATCCGGACACGGCCAAGGCCAGGGCCGTGAGCATGGTCAGGACGGGTCTGGTGCGGTCCACAAGTGCCTCCGGGCATGGGGGAATTGGAGGGGTGGAGCGCGCCCAATTTGGTCCAGACCAATTAGCTTGTCAAGACCTCGATCAGTTACCCGTCCTCCCGTCCTCCCCTTCCGTGGCCAGGCCCGCCGCCGCCTCGTGCATGGCTAGTTCGAGGAGTGCGGGGTCGGTGAGGGTGCCGGAGCCGTCCGGCGGTACCAGCCAGCGGACTCCGCCGGTCGACCGGCCGGGGTACGGCACGACGATCCAGGTGCCGAGTCCCGCCGTTCGGATCCCCGTGCCCAGCCAGCGGCTCGCGGTGCCGGGCGGTACGAGGAAGCCCATCCGTGCGTCGCCGAAGTCGACGAGTACCGGGCCCAGTTGATCGATGACCCTGGTGAGCACATCGAGCGTGGGATAGCCGAGCTCACCCGGCAGGATGAGTACGTCCCAGGCCTTGCCGGCGGGCAGCAGCGCGACCCCGAGGGGGTTGCGCTCCCATTCCCAGCGGCAGGCCTCCGGATCCGGAGCTACGGATGCCAGCCACTCGACGGCCGTCTTCGCCCCAGTCATGAGGAGACCTCCCTTTCTCATGTCGACGCTGGTCGCGTCACAGGAGAGAGGGAGGTCTCCGCCAGGCATTACGCGGGTTCCGGCACCACGAAGGAGTGAACCGGATCACACCCGCAGAAGGGGCGGGGCTCAGCTGTCGAAGCCGAGGCCCAGCTTGTCCATCGTCTTCAGCCACAGGTTGCGCCGGCCGCCGTGGTCGTCCGCGCGGGCCAGCGACCACTTGGTGAGCGCGATGCCGGTCCAGGCGAAGGGTTCGGGCGGGAAGGGCAGCGGCTTCTTGCGGACCATCTCCAGTTCCGTGCGCTCGGTCCGCTCCCCCGCGAGCAGGTCCAGCATCACGTCCGCGCCGAAGCGGGTCGCGCCCACGCCGAGCCCGGTGAAGCCCGCCGCGTACGCGACCTTGCCCTGGTGGGCGGTGCCGAAGAACGCCGAGAAGCGCGAGCAGGTGTCGATCGCGCCGCCCCACGCGTGGCTGAAGCCCAGCCCCTCCAACTGCGGGAAGCAGGTGAAGAAGTGCTCGGCGAGCTTGGCGTACGTCTCCGGCCGGTCGTCGTACTCGGCGCGCACCCGGCCGCCGTAGGGATAGATCGCGTCGTAACCGCCCCACAGGATGCGGTTGTCGGCGGAGAGCCGGAAGTAGTGGAACTGGTTCGCCGAGTCGCCGAGCCCCTGGCGGTTCTTCCAGCCGATCGACGCCAACTGGTCGGCGGAGAGCGGCTCGGTCATCAGCGCGTAGTCGTAGACCGGGACGGTGTACGAGCGGACCCGCTTGACCAGGTTCGGGAAGATGTTGGTGCCGAGCGCTACCCGGCGGGCGCGGACCGAGCCGTACGGAGTGCGTACGGCCATGCCGGCGCCGAACGGCTTGAGGGCGAGGGCGGGGGTGTGTTCGTAGACGCGGACGCCGAGCCCGAGGCAGGCGCGCTTCAACCCCCAGGCCAGCTTGGCCGGGTTGAGCATCGCGACGCCCCGGCGGTCGTACAGGCCGGCCAGGAAGGTCGGGGAGGCGACCTGTTCGCGGAGCGCCTCGGCGTCCAGGAACTCGGTGCCGTCGGCGAGGCCCTTGCTCTCCAACTCGCCGTACCAGTCGTGGAGTTCCTCGGCCTGGTGCGGTTCGGTGGCGACGTCGATCTCGCCGGTGCGCTCGAACTCGCAGTCCAGGGAGTAGCGGGCGACCGCGCTCTCGATCTCGTCGAGGTTGCGGGCGCCCAGCTCCTCCAGCCGGTGGATCTCGTCGGGCCAGCGGGTGAGGCCGTTGGAGAGTCCGTGGGTGAGCGAGGCGGCGCAGAAACCGCCGTTGCGGCCCGAGGCGGCCCAGCCCACCTCGCGGCCCTCCACCAGCACCACGTCCCGCTGCGGGTCGCGCTCTTTCGCGATGAGCGCGGTCCACAGTCCGCTGTAACCGCCGCCGACGACCAGCAGATCGCAGGTCTCGCCGCCGGTGAGCGCGGGTTCGGGGTGGGGCTTGCCGGGGTCGTCCAGCCAGAACGGCACCGGCCGTGCTTCGGAAAGAGACTTGGTCCAATTGTTGCTGCGGCTCATGGCGCTTGGGGCCATGATTTCAACTCCCTACAGGGATAGTACGGTTACGCCTTTACCTTGTTGCGGCGGTTGGTGATCGCCATGGAGACGAGCACCAACAGTACGGCGACGAGGAACATCGTCGTACCGATGACATTGATCTGTACGGGTGTGCCGCGCTGTGCCGAACCCCAGACGAACATGGGGAAGGTGACGGTCGAACCCGCGTTGAAATTGGTGATGATGAAATCGTCGAAGGAGAGCGCGAAGGAGAGCAGCGCGCCCGCCGCGATTCCGGGGGCCGCGATCGGCAGGGTGACGCGCAGGAACGTCTGCACCGGACCGGCGTAGAGGTCCTGGGCGGCCTGTTCCAGGCGGGGGTCCATCGACATCACGCGGGCCTTGACGGCGGTGACGACGAAGCTGAGGCAGAACATGATGTGGGCGATCAGGATGGTGTAGAAGCCCAGTTGGGCGCCCATGTTGAGGAACAGGGTGAGCAGCGAGGCGGCCATGACGACCTCGGGCATCGCCATCGGCAGGAAGATCAGCGAGTTGATCGCGCCGCGTGCGCGGAAGCGGTAGCGGACGAGCGCGAAGGCGATCATCGTGCCGAGCAGGGTGGCGCCGATGGTGGCCCAGACGGCGATCTGGAGGCTGATGGAGAGCGAGCCGCACATGTCGGCGACACCGCACGGCTTCTCCCAGGCGTCCAGCGAGAACTGCTGCCACTCGTAATTGAAGCGCCCCTTCGGTTTGTTGAAGGAGAACACCGTGACGATGACGTTCGGAAGGAGGAGATATCCGAGGGTCAACAGGCCCGCGATGACGACGAAATGACGCTTGAACCAGCGTACGACGGCCATTTAAACCAGATCCTCCGTCCCGGACTTGCGAATGTAGATGGTCACCATGGCGAGGATGGCGGCCATGAGGATGAAGGAAAGAGCGGCCGCTGTCGGGTAGTCCAGAATGCGCAGGAACTGCGTCTGGATGACGTTTCCGATCATGCGGGTGTCGGTGGAGCCGAGGAGTTCGGCGTTGACGTAGTCACCGGCCGCCGGGATGAAGGTCAGCAGGGTGCCGGAGACGACGCCGGGCATCGACAGCGGGAAGGTGACCTTGCGGAAGGTGGTGAACGGCGTGGCGTACAGGTCGCCGGCCGCCTCGTGCAGCCGTCCGTCGATGCGCTCCAGCGAGGTGTAGAGCGGCAGCACCATGAACGGCAGGAAGTTGTACGTCAGTCCGCAGACGACCGCGAGTGGCGTGGCCAGGACGCGGTCCCCCGACGTCCAGCCGAGCCAGTTGGTGACGTCCAGGACGTGCAGCGTGTTGAGGATGCTCACGACCGGGCCGCTGTCCGCGAGGATCGTCTTCCACGCGAGCGTGCGGATCAGGAAGCTGGTGAAGAACGGCGCGATCACCAGGATCATGATCAGGTTCCGCCAGCGTCCCGCGCGGAAGGCGATGAGGTACGCCAGCGGGTACCCGAGCAGCAGACAGAGGATGGTCGCGGCGGCGGCGTAGAAGACCGAGCGCAGGAACTGCGGCCAGTACTCGGACAGCGCGTCCCAGTAGGTGGCGAAGTGCCAGGTGACCTTGTAGCCGTCCTCCAGGGAGCCCGTCTGGATGGACGTGGAGCCCTGGTAGATCATCGGCAGCGCGAAGAAGACGATCAGCCAGAGAATGCCGGGCAGCAGCAGCCAGTACGGCGTCCAGCGGCCCCGCTTCTTGCGCGGCGGCTTCTCCTCCGGCGCGGGCGCCAGGGGCGGCGCCTCGGTGACAGCGGCCATCAGGCGGCCTCCTCCTCGATGTCGACGCCCGCGTCGATGTCCTGGGCGGCGTCGAGGCCGAAGGTGTGGGCCGGGTTCCAGTGCAGGACGACCTCGGCGCCGGGCCGCAGCCGGGTGTCGCGGTCGATGTTCTGGGCGTAGACCTCGAACTCGGGGCAGACCGGGCTGTCGATGACGTACTGGGTGGAGACGCCGATGAAGCTGGAGTCGGCGATCTTGCCGGTGATGCGGTTGCGGCCGGCCGGGATCTCGCCCGCGTCGTCCGCGTGCGTGAGCGTGATCTTCTCCGGGCGTACGCCGACCAGGACCTTGCCGCCGGTCGTCGTGGGCGCCGAACATCGCGCCTCGGGGAGGACGAGCTTGCCGCCGCCCGCCTTGAGGATGATCTCGTCGCCGCTCTTGGAGTCGACCTCGGCCTCGATGAGGTTGGAGGTGCCGAGGAAGTTGGCGACGAAGGTGGTGTTCGGGTTCTCGTAGAGGTCGCTGGGCGAGCCGAGCTGCTCGACGCGGCCCGCGTTCATCACGGCGACCGTGTCGGCCATGGTCATGGCCTCCTCCTGGTCGTGCGTGACGTGGATGAACGTGATGCCGACCTCGGTCTGGATGCGCTTGAGCTCCAGCTGCATCTGGCGGCGCAGCTTGAGGTCGAGGGCGCCGAGAGGCTCGTCGAGGAGGAGCACCTTGGGGTGGTTGATCAGGGCGCGGGCGACGGCGACGCGCTGCTGCTGGCCACCCGACAGCTGGTGCGGCTTCTTCCGTGCCTGCTCGCCGAGTTGGACCAGGTCGAGCATGTCGACGACCTGCTGCTTCACCGACTTGATGCCGCGCCGGCGCAGACCGAAGGCGACGTTCTCGAAGATGTCGAGGTGCGGGAAGAGGGCGTACGACTGGAAGACGGTGTTCACCGGCCGCTTGTAGGGCGGGAGGTCGGTGACTTCCTGGTCGCCGAGGTGGACGGTGCCGGAGGAAGGTTCCTCCAGGCCCGCGATCATGCGCAGGGTGGTGGTCTTGCCGCAGCCCGAGGCGCCGAGCAGGGCGAAGAAGGAGCCCTGGGGGACGGTCAGGTCGAGCGGCTGCACGGCGGTGAAGCCGTTGTCGTAGGTCTTGCTGATACCGGAGAGGCGGACATCGCCGCTGTTGTCCTTGGTGTTCATCGTCGTCACGCCCCTGTGAGCTTTGCGAACTTCTGCTGGTATGACGTCTCTTCCTTCGAGCTCAGGGAGCGGAAGGCGTGCGACTTGGCGGCCATGGCCTTGTCGGGGAGGATCAGCGGGTTGCTCGCCGCCGACTTGTCGATCTTGGCGAGGTAGGGCTTCACGTCCGCGACCGGGCTGACGTAGTTGACGTAGGCGGCGAGTTCGGCGGCCGGCTCGGGCTCGTAGTAGTAGTCGATGAGCCGCTCGGCGTTCGTCTTGTGGCGCGCCTTGTTGGGGATCAGCATGTTGTCGGTCGACGTCATGTAGCCGGCGGCGGGGATGACGTAGCCGACGTCCGGGTTGTCCGCCTGGAGTTGGACGATGTCGCCGCCCCAGGCGACGCACGCGGCGAAGTCGCCCTTGGTGAGGTCGGACGTGTAGTCGTTGCCGGTGAAGCGGCGGATCTGGCCCTTGTCGACGGCCCTCTGGAGGCGGGCGATGACCGCGTCGTAGTCGTCGGTGGTGAACTTCGCCGGGTCCTTGCCCATGTCGAGCATGGTCATGCCGACGCTGTCGCGCATCTCGGTGAGGAAGCCGACGCGGCCCTTGAGCTTGGGGTTGTCGAGCAGGTCGGAGATCGACTTCACCTCGATGCCGTCGAGCGCCTTCTTGTTGTAGGCGATGACGGTCGAGATGCCCTGCCATACGTACGAGTACGCCCGGCCCGGGTCCCAGTCGGGGCTGCGGAACTGGTCCGAGAGGTTGGCGTAGGCGTGCGGCAGATTGGACGCGTCCAGCTTCTGCACATACCCCAGCCGGATCATGCGGGCGGCCAGCCAGTCGGTGAGGACGATGAGGTCACGGCCGGTGGACTGGCCGGCGGCGAGCTGCGGCTGGATCTTGCCGAAGAACTCGTCGTTGTCGTTGATGTCCTCGGTGTACTTGACCTTGATGCCGGTCCGCTTGGTGAACGCGTCCAGGGTCGGACGGTGGTTGCCGCTCTCGTCCGTGTCGATGTACTCGGGCCAGTTCGAGAAGTCGATCTCCTTCTCCGTGGCCGAGTGGTCGTCGGCGGACACGCCGCCCTGCGTCTTGCCTGCCGCGGGGATCCCGCAGCCGCTCAGGGCGCCGAGTCCGCCGACCGCGAGCGCGCCGCCCGCGGAGGCGCGCAGCACCGAACGGCGGGTCAGCGCGGACCGGCTCTTGCGGAAGCTGCGCCGCACGGCGGCCACTTCGGCCGGGGTCAGGCGGTCGGGCTCGTACTGCTTCATGCGCGTGCTGCCCTTTCGGGAGGAGACGGCCGCGGCTTCGGCGGCCGTCAGTTCTGCTATCGGTCCCCGAAGATCGTGCGGTGCCAGTCCTTGCGGGCCACCGCCGTGTTGTCGAACATGACGTGCTTGATCTGGGTGTACTCCTCGAACGAGTAGGCGGACATGTCCTTGCCGAAGCCGGACGCCTTGTATCCGCCGTGGGGCATCTCGCTGATGATCGGGATGTGGTCGTTGATCCACACGCAGCCGGCCTTGATCTCGCGGGTCGCGCGATTGGCCCGGTAGACGCCCTGGGTCCACGCGGAGGCGGCGAGGCCGTACGGGGTGTCGTTGGCGAGCGCGATGCCTTCGTCGTCGGTGTCGAAGGGGAGCACGACGAGCACCGGGCCGAAGAGCTCCGACTGCACGATCTCGCTGTCCTGGGCGGCGTCCGCGACCAGGGTGGGGCGATAGTACGCGCCGTTCTTGAGATCTCCCTGAGGAGCCTCGCCGCCGGTGACCACGCGCGCGTAGCCACGCGCCCGGTCGACGAACCCGGCGACACGGTCGCGCTGGACGTGCGAGATCAGCGGCCCGAGGTCGGTGCCCGGGGCGAAGGGGTCGCCGACCCGGACGCCCGCCATGAGGGCGGCCGTCTTCTGGACGAACGCGTCGTAGAGGGGCCGCTGCACGTACGCGCGCGTGGCGGCCGTGCAGTCCTGCCCGGTGTTGATGAGCGAACCGGCGACGGCTCCGTTGACGGCGGCTTCGAGATCGGCGTCGTCGAAGACCACGAAGGGTGCCTTGCCGCCGAGTTCCAGGTGGAGGCGCTTGACGGTGGCGGTGGCGATCTCGGCGACGCGCTTGCCGACGGCGGTGGACCCGGTGAAGGAGGTCATGGCCACGTCGGGATGCCCGACGAGGTGCTCACCGGCGACCTTCCCCGTCCCCGTGATGATGTTGATGACACCGTCCGGGATGCCGGCCTCGGTGGCGGCCTGGGCGAACATCAGCGAGGTGAGCGGGGTCAGCTCGGCGGGCTTCAGGACGATCGTGTTGCCCGCGGCGATCGCCGGGAGGATCTTCCAGGCGGCCATCTGGAGGGGATAGTTCCAGGGCGCGATGGAGCCGACGACGCCGATGGGTTCACGGCGTACGTACGAGGTGTGGTCGCCGGAGTACTCACCGGCGGACTGCCCCTGCAGATGCCGTGCGGCACCGGCGAAGAAAGCCGTGTTGTCGATGGTCCCCGGGACGTCGAACTCGCGGGTCAGCTTGAGGGGCTTGCCGCACTGGAGGGACTCGGCGCGGGCGAAGTCGTCCGCGCGCTCGGCCAGTACGGCGGCGAAGCGGTGCAGGGCGTCGGAGCGTTCGCCGGGGGTGGCGCCGGACCAGGCCGGGAACGCGGCGCGGGCCGCGGCGACGGCCGCGTCCACGTCTGCCGTCCCGGCCAGCTCGTAGGTGTAGACGTCCTCGCCGGTGGCCGGGTCGACGACGGCGTGGGTGTGGCCCGAGGTGCCCTTGGTGAGGCGGCCCGCGATGAACTGCGCGCCGTCCGCGAAGTACTCCTGTGCGGGGAATCGGTCCGGGGTGACGCTGCCCGGGTTGTGCATGTCGCTCTCCTCCGCCTTCGCCCCGCTTCGTCCGCTGGCGGGTGGCGTAGCTCCAGCTCGATTTGAATGCCGATCCTGACAGAGCAAAGGGACTCCAACAAGTGATTCCGTTGTTGCCTTTTGGTTACGCGACGGAATCTGTCGACCAGGTGTCGAGTCCTCATGGAAAAGGGGGGACGGAGTGTCAGTGGTGCCTGCAAGACTCGCGTGTATGGACGAGATCACGGGGAAGCTCGCGGCGGGGGCCGTGGAAAAGATCGATTCGCGGGAAGCGCTGATCAGGGAAGTGCGGGCAGGGGTGAGAGTCAAGTACCTGCACTTCTGGGGGCACCGGCCGCGCCCGGACGGGGGTGTGAGCGCGAGCTGTCTGAGTCAGTGGTGGCCGTCGCCGTTCACCGTGGACGGGGTGTCGTATGCGACTGCCGAGCACTGGATGATGGCGGGGAAAGCGCGGCTGTTCGGCGACGGGGACGCGCTTGCGCGGGTGCTGGGTGCGGGGCATCCGGCCGAGGCGAAGAAGGCGGGGCGGTTGGTGCGGGGGTTCGACGAGGGGGTCTGGGCTCGGGAGCGGTTCGGGATCGTCGTCGAGGGGAGCGTGCGGAAGTTCTCGGCGGATGAGGGGCTGCGGGGGTTCTTGCTGGGGACGGGTGAGCGGGTGTTGGTGGAGGCGAGTCCTGTTGACCGGGTGTGGGGGATTGGGCTGGCTGCGGATGATGTGGCGGCGGGGGATCCTGAGCGGTGGCGGGGGGCTAATTTGTTGGGGTTTGCGTTGATGGTGGCGCGGGGGCGGTTGCGGGAGCGGGAGGGGTAAGGGGAGGGCAGGGGGTGGGGGGGTTGGGCTGGTTGCCGGGTGCGGGTGCGTGAGGGGTGACGGGGCGGGGGCCGGGGGGCTTGGGATCGCTGCCGGGTGCGGGTGGGTGGGGGCTGGTCGCGCAGTTCCCCGCGCCCCTGAGGGGATCGGGGCGGGCCGGGACAGAAGGCACGGGAACGCGGGGGCGCGGGAGCGCGGGGGTCGTCGGTGGGGTCGGGGTCGTGGCGGTACGGCCAGCCCGCCGCCTGCGGGGCCCCTCGGTCCACTACCACGGCTGGGCGGGGTTGGTGCCGGGTACGCGGCGGGCTTTGCCATACCGCCACGACCCGCTCCCGTCTCGTCGGCGGCTGCGGGTGCGTGGGCCATCCCGGCTGGTGCCCGACGGGGATACGCGATCACGGGCAGGGGCATGGGCATGGGGACACCCACGGGGAGCCAGTGCGGGTCGGCTGCCGTGGGTGTGAGGTGGGGTTTCTGCCTGGGCGCGGGGGGGTCAGGTCTGGGGCAGGGCCGGGGCGGTCAGGCTGGGGGCGGAGTTGTAGAAGGGGTCGGAGTCCGTGGTGTCGGTGCTGTCGCCGTGGTTGATGGCGAACACGATGGTGACGATCAGCGCGGCGACCGTGAGAACACCCAAGGCTGTTCCGATGATGCCCGTGATGAAACCCGCCTGGGCCTGACCGCGGTTCGTGGCCTCGCCCCGGTCGGCGCGCTTCTTGCCCTTGACGCCGAGGATGATCGCGGTGACGCCGAGGACCAGGGAGACGATGCCGTAGACGCAGAACAGGCAGCAGGACAGGATGCCCAGCACCATCGCCGCGGTGCCCATGTTGTTCTGCGGGGCCATCGGCATACCGGGCCAGCCGTAGCCCTGCGGGTAACCGGGGTAGCCGTAGCCGTTGGACATGCCGGGGGCGCCTGGCATTCCCGGGCCGCCGGGCATTCCGGGGCCGGGGCCGTTCGGTGGGCCGGGCTGGGCGTAGCCGCCGGGGGTGTTGGGCTGGGCGTAGCCGGGGGCGCCGTAGGCGGGCAGGCCTGGGGGTGTGCCGGGTGGGCCGTAGCCGGGGGTGCCGGGGGCCGCGCCGGGCGCGGGGCGGCGGAAACTGGCGGGGCGAAGCCCTCGGCCGGCATGGCGGTCACCGTGGCCTGGTTGTGCACGGACGGTGACTGCGGCGGAGGCTGCTGCTGGTCCTGCGGAGCGGCCCACTGCCCAGGGGCGGGCTGCGGCGGCACACCCTTCTCCAGCGACGGCTTGCTCTCCGGCGGTGCCCACGGGTCACGGTTCGCCCCCGCGTCCGCTCCCGCACCTGCGTCCGGTTGTGTCTCGTCCCCCACGTCGTGTCCCCGTCCCCGTCGGTCGATCGTCAGACAGACCATGCTAGAGCGTCCCCGGGCCAGTTCCGCCACACGGGCTGCCCCGGACGCCGTCGGCATCCCCGGACCCCAACCCCTTGTAAAACTCCGCCCCCACCCGGTGGGTGTTCCCGTGCCTGTGATCGCGTATCCCCGCCCGGAACAGGCCGGGATGGCCCACGCACCCGCAGCCGCCGACGAGACGGGAGCGGGTCGTGGCGGTACGGCGCAGCCCGCCGCGTACCCGGCACCGACCCCGCTCGACCGTGATCGCGTATCCCCGCCCGGCACAAGCCGGGATGGCCCACGCCCCCGCAGCCGCCGACGAGACGGGAGCGGGTCGTGGCGGTACGGCGCAGCCCGCCGCGTACCCGGCACCAACCCCGCCCAGCCGTGGTAGCGGACCGAGGGGCCCCGCAGGCGGCGGGCTGGCCGTACCGCCACGACCCCGACCCCACCGACCAGCTCTGCGCGCCCGCACCCTCTGACCCGGCCCACCCCGACCCCCTCAGGGGCGCGGGGAACTGCGCGACCAGCCCCCACCCACCCGCACCCGGCAACCAGCCCAAACCACCCCGCCCCCACCCCGTCACCCCTCACACACCCGCACCCGCACCCGGCAACCAGCCCAAACCACCCACCCCTCCCCACCCCGGCCTACGATGATCCCGAGTCATCGATCAGCCGATCACCCGCGTCCCGCACGGCACCGCCCGGGACGCCGTTCCGGGGAGGAACCTTGTCCGACCACCGCGCCGCACCCGCCGCCGGTCAGGCCCGTGACCTGCACGCCTTTATCGCCGGGCTGCCGAAGGCCGAACTGCATGTCCATCACGTCGGCTCCGCCTCCCCGCGGATCGTCTCGGAGCTGGCCGCCCGGCACTCCGACTCCAGGGTGCCCACCGACCCCGAGGCCCTGGTCGACTACTTCAGCTTCACGGACTTCGCGCACTTCATCGACGTGTATCTGTCCGTCGTGGATCTGATCCGCACGCCCGAGGACGTACGGCTGCTGACCTACGAGGTCGCCCGCGACATGGCCCGACAGCAGGTGCGGTACGCCGAGTTGACCATCACGCCGTTCTCCTCGACCCGGCGCGGGATCGACGAGCGGGCCTTCATGGACGCGATCGAGGACGCCCGCAAGGCGGCCGAGGCGGAGTTCGGGACCGTGCTGCGGTGGTGCTTCGACATCCCCGGTGAGGCCGGGCTCGAAGCCGCCGAGGAGACCGTGCGGCTCGCCACCGAGGACCGGGTACGGCCGGAGGGGCTCGTGTCGTTCGGGCTCGGCGGGCCCGAGATCGGGGTGCCGCGGCCGCAGTTCAAGCCGTACTTCGACCGGGCCATCGCCGCCGGCCTGCACTCCGTGCCGCACGCCGGTGAGACCACCGGCCCCGAGACGGTCTGGGACGCCCTGAACGACCTGCGCGCCGAGCGCGTCGGCCACGGCACCACCTCCGCCCAGGACCCCAAGCTGCTCGCGCACCTCGCCGAGCACGGGATCGCGCTGGAGGTCTGCCCGACCTCCAACATCGCCACCCGCGCGGTCCGCACGCTCGACGAGCACCCGATCAAGGAGTTCGTCAGCGCCGGGGTCCTCGTCACGATCAACTCCGACGACCCGCCGATGTTCGGCACCGACCTCAACAACGAGTACGCGGTCGCCGCCCGCCTCCTCGACCTGGACGAACGCGGTGTCGCCGACCTCGCGAAGAACGCCGTACAGGCCTCCTTCCTGGACGCGGCCGGCAAGACCCGTATCAACGACGAGATCGACACCTACACCTCGACGTGGCTCGCCCCCTGACAACCGGCGCGCCCTGACAACCAGCAGAATGGGCCCATGCAGAACGTGACCGCCGTGGGCCATCGCGGCGACCCCTACCGTGTCCGCGAGAACACCATCGACTCGCTGCGTTCCGCGCTCGACCAGGGCGCGGACGCCGTCGAGTTCGACGTACGGCTGACCCGTGACGGCGTCCCCGTGCTGCTGCACGACGAGACGCTGAAACGGCTGTGGGAGCTGGAACGGCCGCTGAAGTCGCTGTCGGTGGACGAGGTGCGCGGGCTCACGGAGGGCCGGGTGCCGACGCTGGTCGAGGCGCTCGCCGCGACCGAGGGCAGCCGCGTGATGGTCGACCTGCCGGGGCCCGCCGACCCGCGCGCCGCGCGCCGGATCGTGGACGAGATCCGCGAGTACGGGGCGGAGGACCGGGTGTACTACTGCGCGGGCGCCGACGCCATGCTCGCCGTCCGCGCGGCCGACCCGTCCGCCGAGATCGCCCTGACCTGGACCTCGCTCGCTCCCCCGCGCCCCGCGGTCCTCGAAGCGGTACGGCCGCGCTGGCTCAACTACCGCTTCACACTGGTCGATCGGGACCTCACGGCCCGCGTCCACCGCGACGGCTACCTCCTCTCCGTCTGGACCCCGGACACCCGCCGCTCGATGCGCCGCCTCCTCGACATGGGCGTCGACTCGATCACCACCAACCGCGTCGACGTACTCTGCGGGCTCAGGAAGAAGGGCTGAGGGACACCTCCGACACCTCCCGCCGCCCCGCCAACTCCTTTGGCGGGGCGATCGATTGGGCGTCCACTCCCTCCCCCGCCCACAGGCGGATCAGCAGTGCGGCGGTCGCCTCCAGCAGACCCGCGCCCTGTTCCAACTCCCCCGCCGCGAACGGCTCACAGCCCACATCCCGCACCAACTGCCCTACGACCGCGAGCGCTTCGGCGTCGTCCCCGCTCAACGGAACTCCGAGGGGGCGGCCGTCGAACACCGGGGGTGTCAGGCGCCAGACGTCCTCGTGGCAGAGGTTGAACGCCTTGACGACACGGGCCTCCGGGCCTGCGGCGGCGGCGAGTCGCGCTGCGGCTGAGGGACCGCCTGCGGTGAGCAGTCGGAAGCCCGCGCCGACGGGGTTCGTGCAGTCGATCAACACCCTTCCGGGCACGGTGACTTGTCGGGTCACCTCCGTCGCGGCGTCCCACGGCAACGCAACCAGTACGGCGCCGGTGCCGAAGTCGGCGGCCTCGCGGAGGCTGCCGGACAGGCCTCCCCGCCGCCGGGCCAGCGCCTCCGCCCTCCCCAAGTCCCGCCCGCCGAACAGCACTTCGTGTCCGGCTCGGATCCATTGCGTACCCAGGGCGTCCGCCATTCCGCCGGTGCCCAGAATTCCAATGCGCATCTTCATGCCATGACGGTAGGAAGCCGCTCGGGCACCATGTGGTGCGTGACCTCAGACGTGACGGACCAGACGAACTCGATGTTTCTCGCCGACTGTCGGGCCCGGCTCGCCTTCGATCTGTTGGGCAACACCTGGAACTGCGTGGTGATTTGGGCGCTACGGCACGGGCCTCGTCGGCCGGGTGAGCTGCGCGGGCTGATCGGCGGGATCAGCCAGAAGGTGTTGACGGAGACGCTGCGGCGGCTGGAGTTCAACGGGCTCGTGGCGCGGCGGTCGTACGGTGGTTCGCCGCCCCGTGTGGAGTACGAACTCACCGCGCTGGGGCGGACGTTGCTCGACCCGATCGACGCGTTCGGGGCGTGGGCGTTCGCGCACGGGGACGAGGTCATGGCCGCGCAGGACGACTACACCCGGGACTCCTGAGCCACGGTCGCCGGGTCGGCCGGAGTACTGCGGGTGACGTACTGGGGTACCGGGGCGTCGTCCTTTCCGGTGTCGCGGGTCAGGCCGTAGCGGGTCGCGCCCTGGGTGGGGCCGGTGGTGATGTCCTGCTCCACGGCGTCCCAGGTGGTGGGGAAGACGTTGAGGCCGTAGTCGGCGCCGCGTTCGTTGACGGTGAGGGTGACTCTGCCGTCGACGTAGAAGTACTCGTTCTGCCACATCTGTTGGGTGCCGGTGGGCAGGACGTCGTAGCCGGTGGTGGAGCTGCCCATGCCGGTGGCGGTGGTGTCGGTGGGGCTGACCGGGTCGTCCATACGGCGGCCGCCGCCCGAGGCCACGTGGAACAGCTTGCCCTTCAGGGCGGTCCAACTCGGCATGACCAGCGCGCCGTTGCGGTACTGCGGCGAGATCTGCCAGCGGACGAGGACGTAACCCTGGCCGCTGAGCGTCACGTTGTCCCCGCGATGGTTCATCGTGGCGTGCGCGCCGCCGGTGCTGGTGACGCCGGAGGCGGGGCGGTGCGGGAGCGCCGCGGGCGGGGTACTGGGGTCCGGCGCCCGGTCCACGGCGTCGACGACCGAGCCGTAGGGGCCGGTGGCCGTCTTCGACGGGGAGGGGGAGGCAGACGGGGACACGGACGCGGACGCGGATCGTGACGGGGGCACGGTCGTCGGGGTGCCGGTTCCGGGGCCGGGTGCGGTGGCCGCGGCGGTGGGGGTGAGGGCCTTCGGGGGTGGGTCGTTCGGGGACTGGGTGACGACGTAGACGCCGCCCGCGGCTATCGTCGCGCCCGCCGCCACGGCGACGGCCGGCTTGGTCAGCACCCCGAGCAGCTTGGCGGACCAGCCGGCGGGAGCACCGGCCGAACCGGCGACTCCGGCGGAGCCTGCCGCTCCGGAAGCTCCCGCCGAACCCGCGACGCCGGACGCGCCCGCAGCCCCTGCCGAACCTCCGACGCCGGACGCACCAGCGGCCCCTGCCGCCCCTCCGATGCCTGAAGCTCCCGCCGCGCCGACGGTCCCGGCCGCTCCCGCCGAGCCCACGGAACCCGCCGCTCCTACGGCTCCCGCCGAGCCGACCGCGCCCGCGGAACCGACGGCACCCGCAGCACCCGCAACCCCGGCCGCCCCGGCGGAACCGGCAACACCAGACGCACCCACCGAGCCCGCGAACCCCGCCGCACCAGTCACCCCACCGGCACCCGCAACCCCGCCCACCCCACTCGCCCCAACCCCAAAGGCAGCCCCGGCGACCCCCGCCGCAGCCGCCGCCGTCTTCGCCCCGAAGGCCAGCGACAGCGTGAAGCCGAGTGGGAGCGGGACGAGGGCGATGCCGACGAGGAGGCGTTCCGCCGGTACGACGGACTCGCGGGGGTCGCCGCAGTAGGCGCAGCCGCGCAGGTGCCGGGCCAGGCGTTTGCGCCAGACCGAGTCGCGGCGGCCGTCCCAGCGGGCGGTGAGGTCGCGGAGGTCGGGGCAGGCGCCGTCGAGGGCGCGGACGACACCCCGGGCGGTCTCCAGGCGTTCCTTCATGCGCTGGACGCGGACCGCCGCGTGCTGGCGGCTGATGCCGAGCGCCGACGCCAGTTCGCGGCGGGTGAGTTCGCCCCCGACCTCCAGCCACCACAGGGAGAGGAGTTGGCGGTCCTCGTCGTCGAGCCAACGCACCGCCTCCGCGACCTCGCGCCGCTGGCCCTCCAACTGGAGCCGCAGGACGGTGAGTTCGGCGAAGTCGGCGGCGTCTCCCGGTAGCCCGTCCGGCAGTTGGTCGGGGGACTTCCGGCGGCGTGCCCGGTCCCGTATCTGGCGCATGGCGATCGCCACCAGCCAGGAGCGGAAGCTGTCGGGGTCGCGGAGCGAGCCGAGGTGGTCGACGGCGCGGAGCATCGTCTCCTGGACCACGTCGTCCACGTCGGCATGGCCGTTGAGGGCGCGGCCGACCACGTTGTAGACCAACGGCAGCCAGCCCGCGACCAGTTCGTCCAGTGCCCGCCGGTCACCGGCCTGCGCCGCCGCGATGGTGGAGCGCCACTGCCGCCCGTCCATGTCGCTCCCCGCCCTCCCGGCCTCACCCGATGTCACTTGCTGTACAGCAGCGTCCCGAAGCCCAGTTGGTCGAAACCGCCGCTGTTCGGGCCGTAGTCGCCGCCACCGCCCTCCGCACGCACCTTCTCAGCCATGAGGGTGATGAACGGGGTGGAAAGGCGCCGTCGGCGGGCGTAGTGGTTGTACAGAATCTCCCAAACCGGGCGAACGGCGCCCCGGGCTATGTCGGAGATCACAGGCTGTTCCATGTACTTGCCGTTGCCCTGACCGCTGCGCCAGCCGTAGGTCGTGAAGGGCACGGCCGCGCCGAGGTTGTACTTGGCGACGTACTCGGCGGCCTTCATGAAGCGGTTGTCGAGGTAGCCGTAGAGGTCCACGTCCTGGTTCCAGGCCATCTCGCAGATCGCGCCCATGAGGCCCATGCCCATCATCGTGTGGCCCTGGTCGCGGCCGCTCTCCTGCCACTGGGCGAGGTTCTGGCCGGCGTAGACGAAGGGGATGGCGTGCCTGAACGAGCCGTTGCCCGCGCCGGACTTCATGTAGGTGACCGCGCGCTGGAAGGTGACGCGGTCGTCGCAGAGGATGCCGGTCGCCATGAGGGACGCGACGTTGCAGAGGTCCCAGTTCGCCCAGTAATTAGTGATGTTGGCGGTGTTGTGGCGGGTGAGGAAGTCGGTGTTCATCGGCGTGAACACCGTGCGCATCATCTTCTTGAAGCGGGCGAACTCAAACCGCGGGTGGTCGCGGACGAGTTCGGCGGCGTTCGCGAACTGGTAGCCGTAGATGCCGGCGGCCAGGAAGCGGTCGGCGTTGCCGTTGACCGAAGTGAGCGTGGCCGACCAGGCGTTGAGGATGGCGACGGCGGTGTCGCCGTTGGCCTTCGTGCCGCCGATCTTCCAGCGCAGGGCGTTCTGGTAGGCGGCGTGGATGTCGTTGTACATCGTGACGTAGTTCTGGCCGGTGCCTCCGCGTACGACGACGGCCTGCGGGCGGGGTACCCACGTGCTCGCGGAATGGCGGTTGTCGGTGAGCCGCGTCCAGCCCTTCAGCCAGGGGTCCTTGCGGGCGGCGACGCGGACCTTGGCGCGGTGCAGGTCGCCGGCGTTGTGCAGCATGCCCGGGTGCACGAGGGCCTGCGGGCGGGCGGTGGCGGTGCCGACTGCGGTGGCTGTACCGGTCTGCGCGGCGTCCGCCCCTCCCCCGGAGAACGCGGCGATCCCGCCGCCGACCACTCCCGCCGCCGCGACTCCGCCGCCGAGGGTGAAGAGGCCCCGGCGGGTGAGGCGGTGCTTGTTGGTGGGCTTGCGTGCGCTGGTGGCCATGTGGGTGGCTCCGGTGCGTGAGGAGACTGGGGACGCAGAGGGAGACGGAGTGAAGGCTTCCGCGATAACAGTTTTTCCGGCGCCGAGTTCAACGTCGGATTCGACGCCGGTTTCCATCCCGGTTTCAGCTCTGTCTCCAACTCCCGGTTCGCCACGCCGAGTTGCATCCCGTAGGGGGCATCCCCCACAACCCCATTGTCCTGTACGGCAGTTACTCCGGGCCGCACCAGGGTCGGCGCCCTCCTCGCCGACGATCCGCCTACGACCCCGCAGGACGAGGCTGAACACCGACACCCGCCGGAGACCCCAGGAGCAGCCGATGCGCCCCCGCCGTCGCACCACCGTCCTCACCGCCTCCCTCGTACTCGCCCTCGCGGCAGGCCCGTTGGCCGCTCCCGCGTTCGCCGCGCCCCCGTCGGCCACCGCACGGCGGACGACCGCGCCGGACGCCGAAGCACTGCGCGCCGCGCTCACCGGGCTCCCGAACTCCGACGCGACGGCGGCTCTCGTACGGGTGGGCGGCACCGACGGGACCTGGCGCGGCAGTTCGGGCGTGCACGACCTGGAGAGCGGCGCGGCCGCCGACCCCGACGCGCGCTTCCGGGCGGGTTCGACGACGAAGATCGTGACGGCGGCGACCGTGCTGCGGCTCGCGGCACGGGGGCAGGTCGACCTGGACGCCCCCATCCAGCACTACCTCCCGGGGCTCCTCACCAAGGCCTTCGAGCCCGTCTCCGTACGGCAGTTGCTGAACCACACCAGCGGCATCCAGGCCGGCGACGGCTTCGGGAACGCCTTCGAGGACCAGTACGCGCACCGCTTCGACACCCTCACGACGAGGCAGGTGGTGGCGTCGGCGGTGGCGAAGGGGCCGGAGTTCCGGCCGGGTGAGCAGCAGGACTACCTGAACATCAACTACACGATCCTCGGCCTGCTGATCGAAAGGGTGACGGGCCACTCGTACGCCTCGGAGGCCACCCGGCTCGTCCTTCACCCGGCGGGCATGCGGGACACGTACTTCCCCGGCACCGACCCGCGCATCCGGGGCCCGCACAACCACGGCTACCAGCTGGTCCAACAGGCCGACGGCACACCGGAGTTCGTGGACGTCACCGACTGGAACCAGGCGGACCGCTCGGCGGCCGGCGACATGATCTCGACGACCGCCGACCTGGAGCGGCTGATCACCTCGCTGTTCCGGGGCCGGATCGTGCCGGACCCGCAGCTGCGGGAGATGTTCACGGTCCCGGCGGGCATCGAGGGCGCCAGCTACAGCGCGGGGCTCCAGCGCTTCGAGTACGGCGGCAAGGTGTACTGGCTCAAGTCGGGCTCCCGGTACGGCTACAGCGCCGTCGTCCTCGCCACCCGCGACCTGTCCCGCACCCTCGTCTACTCGGTCAACTCCACGGACGCGAAGGGCGAGTCGATGAACGCGGTGGCGGAGCGGATCGCGCTGGCTGCGCTCAAGTAGCCGTCGCGAGGGCGGGAGTTGCCGCGAGCGTCACGGCCTCCAGTCGCTTGATCTTCCTCCGTACGACGTACAGCGGCACGATCCCGATGACCCCGAAGGACATGTCGATCACCGTCCACCAGAAGGGAATTCCGCGGATCGGCCCGCAGATCAGCGCGAGCGGGACGATCCCGGCGCAGGCGATCATCGCGAACTCGACGACCCAGATGTTGCGGACCGGGTCGCGGTAGGGGCCATAGAAGGCGACCGCGATGACGAGGTGGGCGAAGGCCAGCCAGTCGGTGCCGTAGAGGAGGAAGGGGTAGTCGGTGTCGGCGGTGTCGAGTCCCTGCCGTACCTGCACGATCCAGTCCATCAGGGTGGGCAGGTAGTGCGGTACGGACAGGGACCTCAACACGTCCTCGGTCCAGCGGAGTTCGTGGACCAGCGGGAAGGCGGTGGCGCCGCTGAGCACCAGGCAGACGACGAACAGGACCAGCCAGGCGCGGATGCCCTTCAGGAGGGCGGCTCTGTCGCTCATGGCAGCAGCGTACGCCGAGAATTGAACACGTTCAAAACAATCCCCTAGAGGCTTCTCGCGGGCAGCGGGCATGAAGCTCGGGATCGGAGACACCCGGCGTGCTCACCCCGGCCCGCCACACCTCCGCGAGGGCGGCCCGCCGCTCCGGGTCGGCGACGATGACGAAGTGCCCGCGCTGACGGTTGCGTCCGGTCGACGCCTGTACCGCCAAGTCGACGCATTCTTTGAGGAGTTGACGGGGCACGGGCCGGGTGAGGTCGAGGCGGTGACGGACGGCCGGCATCACGGTGGCCGCCGTCGCCGTCCGCCGCGTGCTCGACGAGTCGTCGGGCACGGGGCGGCCGTGACGGCGGGTGTCGTCGCTACGACCCGAGGCTCCGCCAGAAGTCCAGGTCGTGCTCCTGCGCGAAGTCCCCTGTGACCTTGGAGCAGGCCGCCGGGGGCTTGTTGCTCGACGGTGCCGTGTCGCAGGCCTTCAGGGACATCAACTCCCCTGTCTTGGCGCTGTACTTCGGCCAGGTCGGGGTGCCGGAGCCGTTCGGGTCGCCCGTTGTGGTGAAGTGGTCCCAGAAGGTGATCATCTGGTGGGACAGCTCCAGTTGGTCGTCGTCGTACGGCAGGGTCTGGCCGAGGTAGTCCCAGAGGTAGCCGAGGTCGTCGACGTGGATGGCACCACCGAAGGGGAAGTCCCGTGCCGTGGCGCTCTGTTGCTGGAGGCGGTAGATCGAGGTGAAGTGCGGGGTGTCGCTCTCGGCGAACTCGTAGGCGTACGTCGGCACCCACCTCGACAGCCGTGCCATCAGCTGTTGGCGGTCGTAGGAGGTCGAGCCGTTCTGGACGGCGGTCCAGGCCTGGCCCGGGGTGGGATAGGCGGAGAGCGGGTACTCGGCGATGACCTTGTCGGCGTTGGTGCCGTACGTCGACTTCACGGCCTGGATGTACTGGTCGGCGGTCATCGGCGTGCCGAGGTAGTCGTAGGTCTGGAAGGTGAACAGGCCGCGTTCGCTGTTGGTCTGGCCGAGCATGACCGGGACCTTGGTGAAGTTGCCGGTCTGTACGGCCGTTCCCGGATCGAGCGGGAAGGCCGTGCCGCCTAGGGACGGGCGGACCGGGGCCTTCAGTTGGGCGGCGACGATCGCGGCGGCCGGTTTGGCGCGCAGGCAGGCGAGGACGTCGGAGGCGGTGGAGCAGCCGATCTCCTTGACGAAGGCCTGGCTCTGCGTCTCACCGGCCGCCGCCGACTGGAGGGCGCAGCCGCCGCTCATGATGACCGCCCGCGCGAACAGGCCCTTGGCGGTGGGCGAGGCGAGCTGGTCGCAGACCGAACTGCCGCCCGCGGACTGGCCCGCGATGGTGACGTTCCCGGCGTCGCCGCCGAAGCGCCCGATGTTGGACCGCACCCAGCGCAGTGCCGCCTGCTGGTCCAACAGGCCGTAGTTTCCGGCGCCGTTGGCGTTCTCGGCGCGGAGCTGGGGCAGGTTGAGGTAACCGAGCGGGCCCAGGCGGTAGTTGACGGTGACGACGATCGCGCCCGTCTGCTGGACGAACTTGCGCGGGTTGGTGTCCTGGCCGGCGCCGCCGGAGAAACCGCCGCCGTGGATCCACACGACGACCGGGGCGTCGGCCCGACTCCCTTGCGGGGCATAGACGTTGAGGTCGAGGCAGTCCTCGGTGGTGATCGTCTTCTCGTAGCCGGGGTCCCAGCCGGAGGCCTGGGCGCAGCGGTCACTGAAGCGGGTCGCGTCGCGGATGCCGCTCCAGGCGGAGGCGGGCCGAGGGGCGGTCCAGCGGTGGGCGGCGGTGGGGGTGGCGGCGTACGGGATGCCGAGCCATGCGTCGTATCCGGTCTGGGCCTGGCCCCTGACCTTGCCGGTGGCGGTGGACACCACCAGGGATGAGTGTGCCGAACTCCCTTGTGCGGGAGGGGACTTCAGTGCGTGGACGGCGATCGGGGACAGCAGCCCGAGGCCGAGCACGCTCACGGTTGCCAGAGTGGTGCGGACTCTACTGCGGAGTGTGGTCGTCCTTCCCATGACCCACTTGTGTAACGTCTCGGCAATATTGTCGGCAAGATGCGCGACAGGATTGGCTGCAAATGCCCCTGTGGGCGCAGTAGTTACTGCCCGGTCGTCGCCGAAGGTACCGACGTGGGTACCGACGAAGGTGCCGATGCCGATGCCGTCGGGGCCCTGGACGGCTCCATGGTGGGGACCGGCGTGCGGCTCGGGTTGCGGGAGGCGGTGGGGGAACTCTGGCTCGCGCTCGCCCTCGGGGAGGGAACCTGCGTCGCGGCCGGAGCCGGGGACGGCGGGGTCGTAGGAGCACTGCTCGCGGGAGGCGGGGCGAGCGGGACCGTGGGGGTCGTAGGAGAGTCGTGGTGGGCCAGGCGGAACGGGAGGGCCGCGAGGACGATCACCGCGCAGGTCGCGCCGGCGCCGACCGTCGCGCGGAGCAGGCGGCGGCGGTTCGCGCCGCGGCGGATCGTCTCGTAGCGGCCGGGGGGCGGGCCCAGGTACTCGGCGGAGGAGGGGCGCAGGATGACCGTGAGGGGGTCGTCGGGGTCGATGTCCGGGCCCTCGTCTCCCTCGTCAAAGTGTGTGGTCAAGGCTTCTCCTCAGATGGGCGCGGAGCAGTTCGCGGGCCGCGTGGAGGTCGGCCTTGATGGTTCCTTCCTTGCGTCCGGTCAGCACGGACACCTCCCGGATCGGCATGTCAGCGTAGTAGTGCAGGAGGATCGGGACGCGCAGTCGTTCGGGCAGCGACTGCACGAGCAGCCGTACGGAGGGGTCGGTCTGTTCGGTCGGCGGGCGGATCGCCTCCTCGGTGGTGACCCGGCGCACGGCCCGCCGCTCGCGCTCCAGTTTGCGCCAGTGGTCCCGGACGAGATTGGCCGCGGTGACGTAGAGGAAGCCGCGGGGTTCCGCCACCTTCGTCCACCGGGCCCAGAGCCGGGTGAACGCCTCGGAGGCGATCTCGTGCGCCGTCTCGTCGTCGTCGACGAGACGGCGGCACCAGCCGGCGAGGCGCGGGTAGACGGCGGCGAACAGTTCGGACGCTGCCCTCTCGCGGGACCGTTTCAACGCTCTCCATGGTCGTGACGTGCAAAGTGGCTACGGGGTACGGGAGTTCAGCCGGTCAGCGTGGCGAAGACGATCACGTTGTCGAGGTATCCCGTACCGGTGCGGGTCCCGCCGCAGGTGATGAGACGCAGTTCGGGACGGTCCACGTTCCCGTACACCTCGTCCGACGGGAACTCGGCCTTGGCGACCGTCCGTACGGTGGTGACGGTGAACGTGGCCGTCGTGCCGTTCTCCAGGCCCGCCTCGATCCGGTCGCCCGCGCGCAGCTTCGCGAGATGGCGGAAGACGCCGTCCCCGTAGGCGCCGACGGTCACATGCCCGAGGATCACCGACGGCCCGGTCTGGCCGGGTGTCGGCGAGTGCCGGTACCAGCCCGCCCGGTCGTGCGCGGCGATCGGCGGCACCTGGACGGTGCCGTCCGCCGCCAGCCCCAGCTGCATGACCGGGGTGTCGACCCCGATCGCCGGGACGCGCAGGGTGACCGGGACGGAGCGGGTGAGGGCGTGTGCCTTCTTGGCGCCGGGTTGCCGCGAGGGTGTCGAACTCCCTTGCGGGGCGGCGGAGTTCGCGGCCGGAGCGGTCGCGTGCCCGCCGCCGCAGCCGGTGAGCAGCGTCGCCGTCGCCGCGGTGACGAAGGCGCGCCTGGAGAGCGAGGTCATACGCCGGTCGTCCTCCGGCGCCGTACGACGACGAAGGCGCCGCCGCCGACGACCAGCGCGGCGGCTCCCCCGCCGACCAGCGCGGTCGTCAGGTCGCCGGACGACTTCGACTCCGTCGTGACGCCGGTGTCCGGGGCGCCGCTGGGAACCTCGGCGACCTGACTCGGGGCCCGGGTGGGCTCGGCGGACGGTACGGCGGAGGGTGCGCTGCTCGCGCTGCGGGTGGGTTCGGCGGTGGGGGCCGGGGTCGGCGCCTGGGTGGCGCTCGGCGCCGTGGACGGGGACGCGGAGGCCCCGGCCGCGAACGCGGGCGCGGTGGACGCCAGGACCGCGCCGCACGTGAGTGCCAGGGCGCTGAGGACAGTTCGGCGCATGGATCGCTCTCTCTCGTCGGCCGCCCCACCGGGTCCGTCGGACGACGGTTCGGCGGTGGGGCGGGTCAGTGATCGAGCGGAGAGACGAGGCAGCGGGAGGGCGGGTTGTAAAGAGCTGGCAAAGTCGGCCGGGGGCCGTCCGGCTCACATGTTGATCATGTGTCCCGCGAGGCCGTGCACCGCTTCCTTGACCGCCTCACCGAGCGTCGGGTGGGCGTGCACGTTGCGGGCGACCTCGTGGACGGTGAGGTCCCACTGCTGGGCCAGGGTGAGTTCGGGGAGGAGTTCGGTGACGTCGGGGCCGATGAGGTGGCCGCCGAGCAACTCGCCGTACTTCGCGTCGCTGATCAGCTTCACGAAACCGGTGGTGTCGCCGAGGCCGTGCGACTTGCCGTTCGCCGTGAACGGGAACTTCGCGACCTTGACGTCGTGCCCCAACTCCCGTGCCTGCGCCTCGGTGTAGCCGAAGCTGGCGATCTGCGGCTGGCAGTAGGTGGCGCGCGGGATCATCGCGTAGTCCAGCTCCATCGTCTCCGCGTCCGCGAGGGTCTCGGCGGCGATGATCCCCATCGACTCGGCGGCGTGCGCGAGCATCAGCTTCGCGGTGACGTCGCCGATGGCGTACAGGTGTGGGACGGACGTACGGCAGTGCCCGTCGACGTCGATCGCGCCGCGCTCGGTCAGCCGTACGCCCGTGTTCTCCAGGCCGTAGCCGGTGACGTTCGGGGCGAAGCCGATGGCCTGCAACACCTTGTCGGCTTCCAGGACTTGCTGGGCGCCGTCCTTGCCGGTGACCGTGACGCGGACCTGCGGGCCCGACTCGTCGATGGACTCGACGCGGGTGGAGGTGAGGACGTCGATGCCCAACTTGCGGTACTGCTTGGCGAGTTCGGTGGAGACCTCGATGTCTTCGAGGGGTGCCATCCGGTCCAGGAACTCGACGATCGTGACCTTCACGCCGTAGTTGTGGAGCACGTACGCGAACTCGATGCCGATGGCGCCCGCGCCCGCGATGACGATCGACCGCGGGAGGTCGTCGGCGAGGATCTGCTCCTCGTACGTCACGACGCGCGCGGTGCGCTTGGTGCCGGGCAGCAGCCTGGGGGTGGCGCCGGTCGCGATGACGCAGTTGTCGAAGCCGATGGTGCGCGACTCGCCGTCGTAGCCCGCCACTTGGAGCGTGTTCGCGTCGAGGAAGGTGCCGCGGCCGTCGATCTCCGTGATCTTGTTCTTCTTCATCAGGTAGTGGACGCCCTTGACCCGGCCGTCCGCGACCCGGCGGCTGCGGCGGAACGCCTCGCCGTAGTCGAAGGAGACCTCCCCCTCGACCTTGATGCCGAAGGTCTTCGCCTCGCGGGTGAAGATGTGCGCCAACTCGGCATTGCGCAACAGGGCCTTGGTCGGGATGCAGCCCACGTTCAGACAGACACCGCCCCAGTACTTCTCCTCGACCACGGCCACCCGCTTGCCGAGTTGGGCGGCGCGGACTGCGGCGACGTAGCCGCCGGGTCCCGCACCGAGTACGACGACGTCGAACCGCTCGTCCTGCGAGTCCCGCGCGTCCTGCTGGTCCATCGAAAGATCCTTTCCCACGGTGAGGTCCATGGCCTTCTGGAGATCCTCTACGTGTCCAGGATGCCGCGTTCGTCGGCGGATCTCGCGCGGCGAGGTCAGCCCACCGCCGGCTCGGGCTCCGGAACGTGCCTCTCCCCCGCGCCCGGCGCCGGAGTACCGCGCCGGTACACGTCCTTGAGGTAGAGCACGAGGACCGCGCCGAGCACCCACACCGGGAGGATCACCAGGGCGCGGGTCAGGCCGTCGTTCTGGAAGCGGGACAGGCCCTGCATCGCGCGGACGCCGACGCCCACCGGGAGGATCCCGGAGAGCGGGCGCAGCCAGCCCGGCAGATACGCCGACGGCATGATGCCGCCGCTGGTGCTGTTGCCGAGGATCAGCATGAGGATCGAGGCGAGGGTCACGCCCGCCGAGCCGAAGAGCCGCAGCAGGACCATGGTCGTGGCCGCTACGGCCGCGCCCATCAGGGAGATCACGACGACGAGCGGCAGGAAGGACCCGGGCAGCGCGCCGAAGCCCGTGCTTCCGGCGATGGTCGCGATCAGGAGGCCGCCGACGACGCCGAACAGGGCCAGGCTGGTCATCCGCCAGCGGTACTGAAGGCGGGGGGCGAGTTGATACGTCGTCATACCGAAGAGGTAGCCCGCGAGGACCAGGCCGAAGGCGGCGTAGAACACGGAGAGGCCTCGGGTGTCCCCCGCCGCGGCCGGAGCCACGTCCTCGACGGCGAGTTCGTGCTGCTCGGCGTGGGCCACGGTGCCGAAGGCGGTGGTCACGGTCGCGGTGACGGCGGCGCCGTTCGCGCTGCCGTAGAGGAGTTTTCCGTCGCCGAGGTAGGCCGCGTAGACCTTCCTGTCCTGTACGGCGTTCCGGGCGGCGGACTCGTCGGGGTAGGTCTCGACGGTGAAGCCGCCGGGGGCGACGCGCTCCAGGTCCTGGTTCAGGTGGGCCTGCGCGGTGCCTATCTCCGTTGTGCCGACGCGGAGTTGGTGCGGGCTCGGGGCGTGGAAGGCGGCGAGGTAGACGCTGACGAACACGGCGCCGATCAGCAGGACGACGGCCACGGGGAGCAGGACGGCGCGCGGATTTCCGGGGCCGGGGGGTGGGTGGGCCACGTCGAGGGCGTGCCTGTGCGGCTGTCGGGGGTGCTGGTGGTGCCGGTGACCGGTGTGGTGGCTTGCTGGGACATCGGGAGGGTCCTAGATCAGAAGGCGCTAGATTGGAAGGCAACTGATAATATTTGTACATCACCATCAGCTGCCTTACAAAAGAGGTCCACCCCGTGAACCATCCCGACCGCCGCACCGGGTACGTCACCTGGCAGATCGGCCAGATCATGGCGGCCCGGATGGAGCGCGCCCTGCGCCCGCTCCAGCTCACGCTCGCCCAGCACCGGGCCCTGATGCAGGCCGTCCTCGACCCGGGGGTCTCCAGCGCGACCGCCGCACGCAGGGCGGCGATCACCCCGCAGTCGATGGGCACGGCGGTCAACGGGCTGGTCGAGCGCGGGATGCTGGAGCGGCGTACGACACCCGGCGACCGGCGCACCCAGCGCCTGCACGCGACCGAGGCCGGTGTGCGGCTCGCGGCACAGGCCGCGGAGACGGTGGACGCCGCCCACGCCGAGGCGCTTCAGGCGCTGACGCCCGCGGAGCAGGAGCAGACGCACGCGCTGCTGCTCAAGCTGCTGGCGTCGCTGAACCCTTCCGCTCTGGAGGGCGACCCGTCCTGAAGGGCCGGAGGGCGACCTGACCTGAAGAGCCGGACCGGCGCTACTCCCAGACCACCACGTTGCGTCGCACCGGCACCGTCGAAGGACCGCTGGCGAACAGCTCCGGCGAGTGCGCCCGGATGCGCTCGATGTCGCTGAAGACGGCCCGGAGATGGGTGCGCATGGCGGCGCGGGCGAGCGGGATGTCACCGGCGACGACCGCGTCGTAGATCTCGCGGTGCTGGCGGGCGAAGACGGCCGGGGAGACGTTCTCGTGCAGGCCGAGGCGGCGGGCCCGGTCGAGGTGGCCCTTGGCGGCGGCGACGTTGGTCCACACGTTGCCGTGGCCGCTCAGCCGCATCAGGCCCTGGTGGAACGCCTCGTCGAGGTCGAAGAACTCCTCCAGGCCGAGGTCCGCGCGCTGCTGGCGGGCGAGGTTCTCGCGGAGTTCGCCGTCGACCTCGGGGTCGAGTGCGGCGGGCAGGTCGTCCAGCGAGGCGAGTTCGACGGCCTCCCGCAGGAACTGCGCGTCGGCGACCTGTGCCGGGTCCACCCGGGAGACGAACGAGCCGATCTTCGGGAAGACCTGCACCAGACCCTCCTGCGACAGCAGGATCAGGCTCTCCCGCACCGGGGTCCGGCTGACGCCGAGCGAGGCCGCGAGTTCGTTCTCCGACAGGGCGGCGCCCGGGGCGAGTTCGAGGGTCAGGACCATCTGACGCAGTTTCAGATAGATCGCGCGCCGACTGGTGCGGTCCCGATTCGAGTGAGCCATGCGGCCATCGTATCCGTGACACGACCATTGCCACTTCGCGACACATGCTTGTATACAAGTACTGAGCGACCGACGGCGGAGCCCGGTCGACCGGCAACAGGACACGGTTAGGAGAGCCACCCGTGAGCAAGATCGAGCGCGTCGAGGTGTTCGTCGCCTCCCCCGGGCGCACGTTCGTCACGCTGCGCATCACCACGGACGACGGTGTGACGGGCCTCGGCGACGCCACGCTCAACGGACGTGAACTGGCCGTGGCGAGCTATCTGCGCGACCACGTGGTCCCGCTGCTGATCGGCAAGGACCCCGCCCGCGTCGAGGACATGTGGCAGTACCTCTACCGGGGCGCGTACTGGCGGCGCGGGCCGGTCACCATGACGGCGATCGCGGCCGTCGACACCGCGCTGTGGGACATCAAGGGCAAGACCGCGGGCCTGCCCGTCTACCAGCTCCTCGGCGGCCGCTCCCGGGACGGCGTACTCGTCTACTCGCACGCCAGCGGCACCGACGTGCCCTCCCTCCTCGACGACGTCGAGCGCTACCTGGAGCTCGGCTACAAGGCCGTCCGCGCACAGGCCGCCGTCCCCGACGTGGGCGGCACCTACGGCGTCCGCAAGGGCAAGGTCTACGAACCCGCCGCGACCGAGCTGCCCGACGAGCAACCCTGGGACACCGAGGGCTACTTGGGGTTCGCGCCCACCTATCTGGAAGCCGTCCGGGAACGCTTCGGCTTCGGTTTCCACCTCCTGCACGACGTCCATCACCGGCTCACCCCGATCGAGGCGGCGCGGTTCGGCAAGAGCGTCGAGGCGTGCCGGCTGTTCTGGATGGAGGACCCGACACCGGCCGAGAACCAGGAGGCGTTCCGGCTCATCCGGCAGCACACCACGACCCCGATCGCGGTGGGCGAGGTGATGAACTCGATCTGGGACGTCCAGCACCTGATCACCGAGCAGCTCATCGACTACGTCCGCACGACCGTCGTGCACGCGGGCGGCATCACCCACCTGCGGCGGATCTTCGACCTCGCCGCGCTGTACCAGGTACGGACCGGTTCGCACGGCGCGACCGACCTCTCCCCCGTCAGCATGGCGGCAGCCGTGCACCTCGACATCAGCGTGCCGAACTTCGGCATCCAGGAGCACATGGGCCATCCCGACGAGGCGGCCGAGGTGTTCCGCACGGGCGTCACGTTCGCCGACGGGATGCTCCACCCCTCGGAGGAACCGGGGTTGGGCGTCGAGTACGACGAGAAGGCGGCGGAGCGTTTCCCGTACCAGCGGCGCTATCTCCCGGTCGCGCGGCGTCTCGACGGGTCGGTGCACGACTGGTGAGCGGCGTCGGACTTCCCACGGGGGATGCCGGGCTCCCCGCACTGAACCGTGCGGCGCCGCTCGCCCCGCAGACGCGGCCCGCCGTCGACCCCGCCCAACTCCGCACCCGTGTCGTCCACTTCGGGCTCGGCGCCTTCCACCGTGCCCACCAGGCGGTCTACACCGAGAACGCCGCCGCGCTGTCCGGCGAGCCCTGGGGCATCACCGCCGTGGCGCCGAGGTCGGCGGCGACCGTACGCGCCCTGCGCGAACAGGACTTCCTGTACTCGCTCACCGAGCGCCGCCCGGAGGGCCCCCGCACCCGGGTCGTCGGCTCGGTGGTCGACGCGCTGGCCATGGGACCGGACGCCAGGGCGGTCCACGCGCTGCTCGTCGATCCCGAGGTGACGGTGGTGACGCTGACCGTGACCGAGAAGGGCTATCAACGGCTCGCGTCCACGGGCGGGTTGGACACGGGCGCCGTCGCCGCGGACCTCGCGGCCGGCCCTGACGGTCCCTTCAGTACGGCAGTCGGGGCCCTGGCCGCTGGACTGGCGGCGCGGGCACGGGCGGGCGGCGCGCCGATCAGCGTCGTGTCCTGCGACAACATGGCGGACAACGGCGCCGTACTCGGCCGGGTGGTACGGGAGTTCATCGAGGCGTCCCCGTGGCCCGACCGGCACCGGATCCTGGACCGGATCGCCGGGACCGTCGCCTTCCCCGCGACGGTGGTCGACCGGATCGTGCCCGCGACGAGCGAGGCGGACCGCGTGGCCGCCGCGACCGCTCTCGGGGCCCGCGACGAACTCGCCGTGACGGCCGAACCGTACCGGCAGTGGGTCCTGGAGGACTCCTTCGCCGCCGCCCGTCCGCCCTGGGAACGCGACGGCGCCCTGTTCGTCAGGGATGTGACGCCGTATCAGCTCACGAAGCTGCGGCTGCTGAACGGCTCCCACTCCGCCCTCGCGTACCTGGGGACGGCCGCGGGCCACACCACCATCGCCGAGACCCTGGCGGCCAGTTGGGGCGAGCGGCTCGTCCGGGCGCTGTGCGCGGAGGTCGCGCCCACACTCCCACCCGGCGGCCCCGACCCGTCCGCGTACGCCGACGATCTCGTCGTACGGTTCCGCAATCCCGCGATGCGGCACCTGCTGCGGCAGATCGGCTCCGACGGTTCGCTGAAGATCACGGAACGCTGGCTGCCCGCGTTGCGCACCCTGCGTGAGCGGGGAGCGTGCACCCCAGTGCTCGAACTAGCCCTCGCCGCCTGGGTGTTGAGCACGCGGCGCAGGCCCGACGCTCCGACCGACCCGGCGGCCGACGCCCTCGCCGCCTGCTGGGACGGGAACCCCCGCCCCGTGGAGACGGTCCGCGCACTGCTGCGCGTGCTCGGCGCCACGGACCTGGCGGACGACGGCCGGCTCACGGCCGCGATCGCCGGCCGGCTGCCCGGCCTGCGCGCCGGCCGCATCGAGATCTGAACCCCCGCCCCCAAGCCCACTCCCCTGCCGGTCCGCTCCCCAACTCGGCTCACGAACAACGGAGTTCATGATGCAGGACACCCCCGTCCCCGCCCGCACACAACCATCGCCGCCCGCCCGGCGCACGACCCGCGATCTCACCAAGGCCGCCGTCTCGGGCTGGCTCGGCACGGCCATGGAGTTCATGGACTTCCAGCTGTACTCGCTGGCCGCCGCGATCGTCTTCAACAAGATCTTCTTCCCGGACGTCAGCCCGGCCATCGGCCTGATCGCCGCGATGGCGACCTACGGCGTCGGCTATGTCGCCCGCCTCGTCGGTGCCGTCTACTTCGGGCGGATGGGCGACCGGATCGGCCGCAAGAAGGTCCTCGTCATCACGATCCTGCTGATGGGCGGGTCCACCACCCTCATCGGCGCGCTGCCCACCTACGCCGCGATCGGCATCCTCGCGCCGAGCCTGCTGGTCCTGCTGCGGCTGGTGCAGGGCTTCGGCGCCGGGGCCGAGATAGCGGGCGCGACCGTGCTGCTCGCCGAGTACGCCCCCGTGCGCAGGCGCGGCCTGATCGCCTCGCTGGTGTCGCTCGGCACGAACTCCGGGACGCTCGCCGCGTCGGGTCTGTGGGCCGTCCTCATCGGTGTCCTCAGCGAGGACCAACTCCTCTCCTGGGGCTGGCGGTTGCCGTTCCTGCTGAGCTTCGTCCTCATGCTGTTCGCGGTCTGGCTGCGGCGCGGCCTCAAGGAGAGCCCGGTCTTCGAGGAACGCGCCGATGTCGTCGACGGCGTGGCGATGACCCGCGGCGAGGTCGAGTCCACGATCGCCGAGAAGGGCGAACACCGGGTCGACGTCCTCGTGGCGGGCATCCGCCAGCGCAAGGGCAGGGCGTTCTTCCTCGCATTGGGCCTGCGCCTGGGCCAGGCGGGCAACTCCGGGCTGATCCAGACGTTCCTCGTCGGCTACATCGCCACCAACCTCTCGGTCGGCCGCTCCGTCCCCACGGACGCGATCGTCTACGGCTCGCTGCTCGGCTTCGCGACCGTGCCGGCCGTGGGCCTGCTGGGCGACCGCTACGGACGCCGCCCGGTCTACATGGCGTTCTCCCTCCTGACCGCCGTCATCGCCTTCCCGGTGATGTTCCTCATCGCGTCCGGCTCCGCGGCGGCTGTGATGTCCGGCATGGTGCTCGGCCTGAACGTCGGTGTCCTCGGCCTGTTCTCGCTGGAGAGCGTGACGATGGCCGAACTCTTCGGCTCCCGCACCCGGTTCACCCAGCTCGCGCTCGCCAAGGAGATCGGCGGCATCCTCACCACCGCGATCGGCCCGGTCCTCGCGGCGTCGCTCACCGCCGTCACCGGCAGCTGGTGGCCCATCGCGGTGATGCTCATCGTCTACTCGCTCATCACCCTCGTCAGCGCGTATCTCGCCCCCGAGACACGCGGACGCGACCTGGTCCGACTGGAGGACGCCGTATGAGTACGGGCCGTATGAGGGCCGTCGTGGTGCACGGCCCCGGAGACGTCCGCATCGACGAACGGGACCGGCCGACGCCGGGCGCGGGCGAGGTGCTGCTCGCGCTGGAGTGGGGCGGGATCTGCGGATCGGACATCGCCTACTGGAAGAACGGCGCGTCCGGTACGGCGTCGTTGGCGCACCCGCTGGTCCTCGGCCACGAGGTCGCGGGCCGGATCGCGGCACTCGGCGCCGGGGTCACCGGCCTGGACGAGGGACAGCAAGTCACCGTCCATCCGGCCCAGTTGGTCGGCGACGGCATCCTCCCGGACCGGATCGCCGGACGCACCAACCTCTACCCGCACGTCCGTTACTTCGGCTCGGCGGCCTTCGACCCGCACACGGACGGCGGGTTCAGCGAATTCCGTACGGTCCGCGCGGCCCAGGTCCGCCCGCTGCCGGACGGCGTCGACACCCAACAGGGCGCCCTGGCCGAGCCGTTGGCGGTCGCCCTGCACGCCGTGGGCCGGGTGCCGGCGCTGCGCGGACGGACGGTCCTGGTCAACGGGGCAGGTCCCATCGGCTCGTTGGTGGTCGCGGCGGCGAAACACTCCGGGGCGGGCACGGTCATCGCCACCGACCTCTCCGCCAACTCCCTCGCCGTGGCGCGCGCGATGGGCGCCGACGAGACGCGGGACATCTCGCGCGGCGAGTCCCTGCCGGAGGACGTCGAGGTCGTCTTCGAGGCGTCCGGCGCCCCCTCGGCACTGGGCCCGGTCCTACGGTCCACGGCGCGCGGCGGCACCCTCGTCCAGGTCGGCAACCTCCCCGGTACGGCGGTCTCCGCCGCCCTCGGTGACCTGGTCACCCGTGAGATCACCTGGATCGGCTCCTACCGCTTCGTCGAGGAGATCGACGACGCGTTGCGCGCGCTGCGGGACGGGCTGGACGTGTCGCCGGTGATCACGCACCGGTTCCCGCTGGAGCGGGCGGAGGAGGCGCTGGCGGTGGCGGCGGATCCGGGGAGCGGGAGCAGCAAGGTGCTGCTGCGGCTGGGTGGTGGGGCTGGTGGGACCAACTCCGGTGCGGCTGACGCCGGTTGGTCCGACTCCGGTACGCCCCACTCCCGTACGTCCGACTCCGGTACGTGACACACAGGTCGTCCTTCGGAAGAACGAGAACCAGGAGATTCACGTGCTCTTGCCCCCTACGACCGGCCGACGGGTGAAGGCTGCCGACGTCGTGTGCGTCGGCGAGACGATGGCCGTCCTCAGTCCGCCGGACAGCCGTCCGTTCGACGAACAGCCGACGCTCGCGATGGCCATCGGCGGTGCCGAGTCCAACGTCGCCTGCGGGCTCGCCGGTCTCGGTCACCGGGTCGCGTGGCTGAGCCGCCTGGGCGACGACCCGTTCGCGCGCCGCATCCTGGCCGAACTCACCGCGCGGGGCGTGGACGTGACGGGAGTGGAGACCGACCCGGCCCGCCCGACCGGCGTCTACTTCAAGGACCCTGCACCGGAGGGCACCCGTACGCACTACTACCGGAGCGGATCGGCCGCGACCCTGATGGGCCCGGAGCTGACCCGGCTGCCCGTGCTGCGCCGGGCCCGCATCGTGCATCTGTCGGGCGTCGCGGCGGCGCTCTCCGAGAGTTGCGCCGGGCTGCTGGAGGCGATCCTGGTCGACCGCGCGCTCAACAGGGAGGCCGAAGGGCCAGGTAAGTCCAATGAGCCCGATGGGCCAGGTGAGGCAGATAAGGCAGCCGGCCCGATCGTCTCCTTCGACGTCAACCACCGCCCCGCGCTGTGGCGTTCGGGCACCGCCGACGCCGCGAAGAACCTGCTCAACCTCGCCCGCGCCGCCGACATCGTGTTCGTCGGCCGGGACGAGGCCGAGGCGCTGTGGGGCACGGCCCGCCCGGACGACGTGGCCGAACTCCTCGGCCCCGCACCGCTGATCGTCGTCAAGGACGCCGAACACGGAGCGACCTCGTACGCCGCCGGCACCCGTACGTTCGTCCCCGCGCTGCCCACCCAGGTGGTCGAACCGGTGGGCGCGGGCGACGCGTTCGCCGCCGGTTACCTCTCGGCGGTACTGGAGCATCGGGACGAACGGTCCCGTCTGCGCCTCGGCCATCTCGCGGCGTCCGCTGCGTTGCGGACGAGGGACGACGTGCCCGAGATGCCTCCGCGCACGGAGACCGATCGCCGGCTCGCGCTGGACGATGTGGGGTGGTCCAGGGCGGCGACGGCATGAACTGCCGTACGCGGGCAACGACTTCGGCCTCACCTCGACCAACACCCCACCCCCACATACCAACCGCCATAGCCCCCTCCCCTCCCCTCCCCACAGCCACAGGAGCCCGCCCATGACCCCCGACTTCCTCCCCCAGTTGGCGAAGGACCGTGTGATCGCCGTCGTCCGGGCGCCGGAGATACCCGATGCCGCGGCGCTGTGCGAGGCGTTGCGGGCGGGTGGCATCCGGTGGATCGAGTTCACCCGGACCACCCCTGGACTCGTCGGGCATCTGCGGCGCGCGGTGGCCGACGGGCAGGACGGTGTCGGTGCCGGGACGGTGATGACCGGCGAGCAGGCCGAGGAGTTGATCGAGGCGGGGGCTCAGTATCTCGTCACCCCGGGCTGCCGGCCCGGTGTCGCCGAGGCGGCAGCGGCGGCCGGGGTGCCGGTCGTCATGGGTGCCCTGTCGCCGACGGAGGTCGGGATGGCCCTCGACCTGGGCGTGGACGCGGTGAAGATCTTCCCGGCGCGCGCCTTCGGCCCCCGGCACTTCCGTGACCTGGCCGGTCCCTTCCCGGACGTACCGCTGGTGGCGTCGGGCGGGGTCGACGCGGAGAACGCGGCCGGGTTCCTCGCGGCCGGGGCGCGTGCCGTGTGCGCCGGTTCGGAGGTCGTACCGCCCGCTGTCGTGGCCGCGGGCGACTGGGCCGAGATCACGCGCCGGGCCCGTGCCTTCACCGACGCGCTGTCCGCCGTACCGTCGCCGGTGTAGTCGCTACGGCCGGCGTCGAACCGCTCACGCCACCGGCCGCCACGTACCGTCGACCGGAATGCCCGCCGCCGCCGCGATCCGGTCGCGGGACGCGAGCAGCCGGGCCCTGAGCGCCGGCAGGTCAACGCCCACCAACTCCCCGTCCCGCTTGACCACTTGACCGGCGACGAGGACGGTGTCGACCAGGCCGGGGTGGCCCGCGCTGACGATGCTGCCGGCCGGGTCG